>NZ_DATCVQ010000470.1:0-3707 GCF_036566765.1 Streptomyces sp. | reverse complement strand
CGCTCCGCGCCGGCAACGCCCGGTTCGCGGCGCTGCGGCAGCGCCATCCGCACGAGGACGCCGACCGGCGGGCCGCCGTGGCCGAGGCCCAGCACCCGTTCGCCACCGTCCTCGGCTGCCTCGACTCGCGGGTGCCGCCGGAGCTGGTCTTCGACCGGGGGCTCGGCGACCTGCTGGCGATCCGCACCGCGGGGCACGCGCTGGACGAGGCGGTGCTCGGCAGCCTCCAGTTCGGCGTCGCCGAGCTGGACGTCCGGCTGATCGTGGTGCTCGGCCACGAGCGGTGCGGCGCGGCGACCGCCGCCGTGGAGCACGTACGGACCGGGAAGCCGGTCGAGGGGCATCTGGCGCGGGTCATCGCCGAGATCGCACCGGCGGCGCGCGAGGCCCGGCCGCTGCCCGGCGACTGGGTGGAGAACACCGTCCGGGTGCACGTCGAGCGCACCCGGGCGCGGCTGATGCGGGACCCGGCGTTCCGGGACGCTCTGGTGGTGGGAGCGCGCTTCGACCTGGACAATGGGAAGGTCTCGTTCCACCGTCCGCCACCTGCGAGTGGGACCGACCGCCGTCCTGCGGTGTAGTCCCGTACTCCTACGGCAGTACGCGGAATCGTGTGCTCAGGGTGGACGACGTGAACGCATCTCCGAGAGATCGTTGACGACATGAGCCCCCTCCTGCTGTCCGTGCTCCTGTCACTGGTCTCGGCGGTCGCCTACGCGGCCGCGGCGATCGTGCAGGAGCGGGTCGCGGCCTCCTCGCCCGGCCACGTCTACGCCCCGCTGCGCAGTCCGGCGTGGTGGGGGTCCGTGGCGCTGAACTGCCTGGGCGGGGTGCTGCACGTCGCCGCGCTCGCCTACGGGCCGCTGAGCGTGGTCCAGCCGCTCGGCGCGCTGACCATCGTCTTCGCGCTGCCGATGGCCGCGCTGTTCGTCGGACGGCGGGCGGGCCGGACAGCTTGGCGGGGCGCCCTGATGGCCACCGTCGGCCTCGCCGGACTGCTGAGCCTGACCGGCGGCGCCGACTCGCAGGCGCCGGTGGGTGCGGAGCGGCTGGTGCTCGCTCTGATCGCGGCCGGCGTCGTGGCCGCCCTGGTCACGGTGTCGGGACGGATACACCGGCCCGTCGCGCGCGGTGTGGTGCTGGCCGGCGCGGCGGGCGTCTCCTTCGGTCTCGCCTCGGTGTTCACCAAGACCGTCGCGGACGACTGGACGTCGAGCGCGCCACTGGCCGAGTGGCCGAGCCTGCTGGCCACCGCCGGGTTCGCGGTGGCCGGTCTGCTGCTCTCGCAGGCCTCGTACCGGGGCGCGGGCCTCGCCGCCCCGCTGGCCACGGTGACCGTGGTCAACCCGGTGGTCGCCGCGGTCGTCGGGCTCACCCTGTTCGGCGAGTCCTTCCGGTACGGCGCGGCGGGCACCGCGCTGGCGCTGCTCTCGGGCGCCGTGGCGGCGGGCGGCCTGGTGCTGCTCACCCTGGGCCGGACGGCGGACCAGCTGGTCCCTGAGCCGGCGGGGGCGGGTCGGGGGTCCACGGACCGGGCGGCCTCACACCGGGAGTCCTCAGATCGAGACGCCGCCCCGGCGGAGGTAGGCGAGCGGATCGATGTCGGAGCCGTAACCGGGCCCCGTGCGCACCTCGAAGTGGAGATGCGGTCCCGAGCTGTTGCCGGTCGATCCTGAGCGCGCGATGCGCTGACCGCCACCGACCCGCTGGCCCTCGCGCACGGTGAGGGCGGAGAGGTGGGCGTACTGGCTGTAGCGGCCGTCGTCGTGGTGGATGACGACCTGGTAGCCGTACGCGCCCGCCCAGCCGGCGGAGACGACCGTTCCGTTCGCCACGGCCTTCACGGAGGTGCCGGTGGGGACGGGGAAGTCGACGCCGGTGTGATAGCCGCTGGCCCAGGCGGAGCCGGACTTGCGGTAGGGCGTGCCGGGGCTGGCGTTGACGGGGGCGGAGTAGTTGGCGGTACGTGTCTGGGAGCGGGCCGGGGGCTTGGAGACCGACTTGGAGACCGGCTTCGTGGCGGTCTTGGAGACGTGCTCAGGCCGGGGCTTCTGGGGCTTGGGGGCCGGGGTGCGCGGGGTCTCGGCCTTGGGCTTCGGCTTGGGCTCGGCCTGCGGCTTCGGCGTGGTCGGCGGCTTCGCAGCGGGCGGCGCCGTCGCGGGCGGGGGCGTACGGAGGGTGAGCCGCTGGCCGGGGAGGATCAGGTCGGGGTCGCTGCCGACGACCTTGCGGTTGTCCTCGTACAGCCGCTGCCATCCGCCGGTGACGCGCTCGTCGCGGGCGATGCGGGACAGCGAGTCGCCGGGCTCTACGGTGTACATCTCCCGGACGGTCGGCACGGTGGTCGGCGAGACGGGCGGGCTCTGCTTCGCCTTCGGCCGGGCGTCAGGCTTCGGCCGGGCATCGGGCTTGCGATCGCCGCCGGTCTTCCGGTCGCGTCCGGTCTTCCGGTCGCCGCCGGGGTCGATGTCCGGGGCGTCGCCGCCGCGGGTGAGCCCGGCGCGTACGGAGCAGACCGGCCAGGCGCGGGGGCCCTGCCCCTTGAGCACCTTCTCCGCGACGGCGATCTGCTGGTCCCGGGTGGCCAGGTCGGCGCGGGGTGCGTAGCGCGTGCCGCCGTACGCCTCCCACGTCGACTGGCTGAACTGGAGCCCGCCGAAGTAGCCGTTTCCGGTGTTGATGCGCCAGTTGTGGGAGGACTCGCAGGCCGCGACCTTCTCCCAGACGTCGACCGAGGCGGCGTGCGCGTCGCCCGCCCCGATCAGCGGCAGCGCCATGCCGGCGCCGCCTGCGGTGACGGTGAGCGAGGCTCGGTTGATTCGGCTCGGCTGGTACCGGCGGTGTCGTCCGCGTACGGCCATGGGCCCCCCTTGAACGCAGCAGCAGCCGCCCAAGGTAAACGTACGGAACAGGCCATGACAAGAGGGGGTGCGGAACCCCAAACCCCGCTTCCCTGCCGGAAGTTGACGGAAGGGGGGATTCCGTACAGTGCGCCGGCGGCGCGGAGTCCCGGCGGACGGCCGCGGCCCGAGTTGCGCTCGGTCCGACAGCCGCAAGGCTGGACTCGACGGCCCGTCCGCCGGGCCCCGGCGCACCAGCAGGGAGAGAGCCATGCACGACGAGCGGACCAAGCACGACCTCGCGACACTCGCCGACGACCATCTGGCCAAGGCCAGGGTGGACGCCCACGGCCGCAGCGCCGAGGTCGTCCTCCACGACGGCTTCCTGCGCCAGACCGTGATCGCCATCGCCTCGGGCTGTGCGCTGGACGAGCACAACGCCCCGCCCGCCGCGAGCGTGCAGGTCCTGCGGGGCAGGGTGCGGATCACGGCGGGCGAGGCGTCGCAGGAACTGGGAATCGGTCAGCTGAGCGGAGTACCGAAGATCCGGCACGGGCTGCTGGCCCTGGAGGACGCGGTGGTGCTGCTGACGGCGGTCAACCCATGAGGTCCCGAGCGGTCAACTTCTGAGGTCCGGAGGGTCGACCTCTGAGGTCCGGAGCGGTCGACCCATGAGGTCCCGAGCGGGCAGCCCATGAGGTCCGGAGCGGGCAGCCCCTGACCTTCCTCGGGGCTGCCCGTGGGCGCCGACCGGCCCGGTCAGGGCGGGCCGGCCGGGCCCGGCTGGGGCGTCGGCTCGGGTTCCGGGACCGGCGCGGGCCCCGGCGGCTCTGGTACGGGATCGGGCGACGGCCCCGGCGGGGGCGG
>NZ_DATCVQ010000469.1:0-6685 GCF_036566765.1 Streptomyces sp. | reverse complement strand
CACCCCGGGAAACTGCCCCCGGCTGCTGACTGCGATGTTGTCCCCGGACGACCCGACCTACCGGGAAATCGCAGGGAAGTTGGGAATCTCACAGGGAAGTCTGGGGCCGATGCGTTCCCGTTGCCTGGGATGCCTGCGCAGAATGCTGGCGGCAGAGGTTGCGGCTCCTGAACCTGGGGGAAAGGAGCGGTAGACAACCGGCGGACAGGTGAGCGGGAGGCATGCGCACATGGGCATGAGCGTGACCATCTCAGCGGCAGGGGCACAGGACGCGGAGCAGATCCTCAAGCTGCAGTATCTGTGCTACCAGAGCGAGGCCGAGCTGTACGGCGACTACGGAATCGAGCCCCTCACCCAGTCCCTGGACGACCTGAGGGCCGAAATAGCCCAGGGGCACGCGCTGGTGGCCAGGCTCGGCGACGAGGTGGTCGCCTCCGTGCGCGGCAGCGTCGACGAGGGCGGCACGGCCCGGATCGCCAAGCTGATCGTGCACCCCCGGATGCAGCGCCACGGTCTGGGCGGCCGGCTGCTCGACGCGATCGAGAAGCGTTTTTCGGGCGAAGACGCAGCCAAGCGCTTCCAGCTCTTCACCGGCCACCGCAGCGAGAGCAATCTGCGGCTGTACCGCAGCCGCGGCTATCTGCAGGTCTCCAGCGAACAGGTCGGCCCGCGGCTGACGCTGCTCACGCTGGAGAAGGAGGCCGTGGCGCGCGACTTCGCCGCTAGCGCGTAGCGGCGATCAGGCGGCGGGCTGCGCCACGTCTGTACGGGAGCGGCGCAGCCAGAGCATTCCGGTGACCGGCAGCAGCACCGGGATGAAGATGTAGCCCATGCCGTACGCCGACCAGACCGTCGAGTCCGGGAAGGCGGAAGGCTCCACCACCGTCCAGGTGCCCACGATCAGGACGCCCGCGAGCTCGGCGGCGCAGCACACCAGCGCCGCCCTGCGGGCCGTCTCGCCGCCCCGGACCAGCGTGTACGTGATGAAGGCGTACACCACGGCCGCCACCGCGGACAGGGAGTAGGCGAGCGGGGCCCGGTCGTACTCGGTCGCGATCTGGTAGATCGAGCGCGAGACCGCGCCGACCGACATCACCCCGTACAGCCAGACCAGCAGCATTCCGGGGCCCTTCACGAGCCGCGTCCGCGGCCCGGTCTCCTCGGTGTCCGTGTCGGTCGCGGTCATCGTCAGCCCACCGTCCAGATGTCGAAGAGACGCACTTCGAGGACCGCGAGCACCACCGCGCCCGCGGCCACCGTCGCCGAGCCCCAGCGGCTGCGCTCCGCCAGCGACATGAAGCCCGCCGCCGGGACCGCGCACAGCGCGCCCAGCAGATACGCCACGAAGATCGCCGTGCCCTCCTCGGCCGCCTGGCCGCGCGCCAGCTGCACGACGCCGACCACCAGTTGGCCGAGGGCGAGGACCGTCACCACCGCCATGCCGATGAAATGCCAGTCCTTGGTCGGCTGGTCGCGGTACGCGGCGAAGCCGCACCAGGCGGCGAGGGCGAGCGCGGCCGCGGAGACCGCGACCGTCAGGGCGTCGAGCATGCGCCCGAGGGTATTACGCGGCGAGCCGCCCGATGCGCCCGGCCCCCGGCGCACCCGCCGGCCGTGGCCTTGGCCACACCGAGCCCCCGCGGGCGGCGCCCGGCACGCACCCCCGCACCCACTCCCCGGGCCGTATCCCCGCAGGCCGGACAGGGCCACGGCGGTCACGGACGACGGACCCCGCCTCCCGTTCCTGTCCGCATAGCGTCTCGACGATGTCCGCTATTCGGACACCCCGGTTCGATCGACAGGCACGTCTGTTTTACTTGCAGCCATGACCACGACGAGCGAACGCACCCTTGCGACCGAGGCGAACATGACGCCCGGTGCTCGTTGTATGTGTCGAATGTGCGCCAACTGAGGGCCCCCGCCTGAGACTCGCGCCCCGAAGCGAGCCCCGACGGCCGAGCCGATCCATGTGCTCACCAGCACCCGATCGTCGCTGCCCCGCGCACCCCTGCGCCTGACTGTCCGATCTTCTTCGAATGCCCCGTGCCCGGCGGACCCCGCGCCGCGCACTCGACAGTGACGGAAACCCCTGTGATCACCACTTCGGGCCTGACCAAGGTCTACGAGTCGCGAGGCCGCCAGGTCACCGCTCTGGACGGCGTCGACCTCCACGTCCGCGAAGGCGAGGTCTTCGGCGTGATCGGCCAGAGCGGCGCCGGAAAGTCCTCGCTGATCCGCTGCGTCAACCTCCTGGAGCGCCCCACCTCCGGCACCGTGACCGTCGACGGAGTCGACCTCACCGCCCTCGCCGGCCGCGGCAAGCGCGCCGGGGCCGACCTGCGCCGGGCGCGTACCCGCATCGGCATGGTCTTCCAGCACTTCAACCTGCTGTCCTCCCGCACGGTGAAGGACAACATCGAGCTGCCGCTGGAGATCCTCGGCGTCTCCAGCGCCGAGCGCGGGCGTCGCGCCCTGGAGCTGCTCGACCTGGTCGGCCTCGCCGACAAGGCGAAGGCCTATCCCGGCCAGCTCTCCGGCGGCCAGAAGCAGCGCGTCGGCATCGCCCGCGCCCTGGCCGGCAACCCCAAGGTCCTGCTCTCCGACGAGGCCACCAGCGCCCTCGACCCGGAGACCACCCGTTCCATCCTCCAGCTGCTGCGCGACCTCAACCGGCAGCTCGGCCTGACCGTTCTGCTCATCACGCACGAGATGGAGGTCGTCAAGACGATCTGCGACTCCGCCGCGCTGATGCAGAAGGGCCGGATCGTCGAGTCCGGCACCGTGAACGAACTGCTCGCCACGCCCGGCTCCGAGCTGGCCGCCGAGCTCTTCCCGCTCACCGGCGCCGCCACCGGCTTCGACCGGACCGTCGTCGACGTCACCTTCCACGGCGAGGCCGCGAGCCGGCCGGTGATCTCGCAGCTCTCCCGTACGTACAACATCGACATCTCGATCCTCGGGGCGGCGATGGACACCGTCGCCGGCAAGCAGATCGGCCGCATGCGGATCGAACTGCCCGGACGGTACGAGGAGAACGTCGTCCCGGTCGGCTTCCTGCGCGAGCAGGGCCTCCAGGTCGACGTGGTCGACGCCGAGGACGCCGACGACGCAGTCGCGATCCCCGCACAGAACCCCGCGCTGGTGAAGGACGGTGCCCAGTGACCTGGTCGGAAATGCAGCCGCTGCTCGAGCAGGGCACGATCGACACCCTCTACATGGTGCTGTGGGCCACGGTCGTCTCCGTGCTCGGCGGACTGCCGCTCGGCATCCTCCTGGTCCTCACCGACAAGGGCGGCCTGCTGCAGAACGCTGTGGTCAACAAGGCCGTCGGCGTGATCGTGAACATCGGCCGCTCGCTGCCGTTCATCATCCTGCTGATCGCCCTGATCCCCTTCACCACCTTCGTCGTCGGCACCTTCATCGGTCCGACCGCGATGATCGTGCCGCTCGCCATCGGCGCCATCCCCTTCTTCGCGCGTCTCGTCGAGACCGCGATCCGCGAGGTCGACCACGGACTGGTCGAAGCCGTCCAGTCCATGGGCGGCTCGGTGCCCACGATCATCCGCAAGGTGCTGCTCCCGCAGGCCCTGCCCTCCCTCGTCTCCGCCGTCACCACCACCGTGATCGTCCTCGTCGGCTACTCGGCGATGGCCGGCGCGGTCGGCGGCGAAGGCCTCGGCTCCAAGGCCATCACGTACGGATACCAGCGCTTCGACACCCAGTTCATGCTGGTCACCGTCGTCGTCCTGATCGCGATCGTGACCGTGGTCCAGCTCGTGGGAGACGGCGCCGTCCGCCTCCTCGCCCGCCGCGGCCGTACCGCCTAGGCCCCGGAACGCTCCACCCCACAGCCCGCACTCGTCGTGCTCGGGCGAAGTCCGCACCACCAGAAAGAGGCACTCTTCGTGCGTAAGAACATCAAGCTCACCGCTGCTGCCGCCGCGACCGCCGCATTCGCCCTGGGCCTCACCGCCTGCGGCACCTCTTCCGACCCGGCCGCCAAGGGCGAGGGCGGGAAGGCCGACGCGTCCAAGCCGCTCGTCGTCGCCGCGTCCCCGACGCCGCACGCCGACATCCTGAACTTCGTCAAGGACAAGCTCGCCGCGAAGGCCGGCCTGAAGCTGGAGGTGAAGGAGTTCACCGACTACGTCCTGCCGAACACCGCCACCGAGTCCGGCCAGGTCGACGCCAACTACTTCCAGCACAAGCCGTACCTCGACGACTTCAACAAGAAGAACAACACCCACATCGTCCCGGTGGTCAACGTCCACCTGGAGCCCCTCGGCCTCTACTCCAAGAAGGTCAAGGACCTCAAGGACATCAAGCCCGGTCAGACCGTGGCCGTCCCCAACGACACCACCAACGAGGGCCGCGCGCTCCAGCTGCTCGCCGAGAACGGTCTGATCACCCTCAAGGACGGCGTCGGCACCAACGCCAAGCTCTCCGACATCACCGACAAGAAGGGCCTGGAGTTCAAGGAGCTGGAGGCCGCCACCGTGCCCCGCGCCCTGAACGACGTCGACGCCGCGGTCATCAACGGCAACTACGCCATCGAGGCCAAGCTCTCGCCGGCCAAGGACGCCATCGCCGTGGAGAAGGCGGAGGGCAACCCGTACGCCAACTTCCTCGCCGTCAAGAAGGGCAACGAGAAGGACGCCCGGGTCGCCAAGCTCGTCGAGCTCCTCAACTCGCCCGAGGTGAAGAAGTACATCGAGGACACCTACAACGGTTCGGTCATCCCGGCCTTCGGCGCCGTGAAGTAACACCGGGTCATATGCGACGTGCCGTCAGACGGCGCGCGCAGTAATGTCCTTGTGACGAAGGCCCCGCGCATCCCGTCCGGTGTGCGGGGCCTTCGCCGTGTCCCACCGCACGACCGACCCGGCCATGCGCACCGGCGGCCCCATGCTGCATGCTGTGCGTTCACGGTCTCTTCCGACGCTTCTCGGCATGGAGCTGCGCATGACTACCACCTTTCCGGACATCTCCATCAGCACGGATCGGCTGGTGCTGCGCCCGTACGAAGACGCCGACGTCCCCGCGTTCGTGGAGATGATGAACGACGAACTCGTCACCGCCTGGACCTCCGTTCCGCACCCGTACACCCGCTCCGACGCCGAGGACTGGGTGCGCAGGATCGCTCCTGCAGAGCGAACCGAAGGACGCGGCATCGTCTTCGCCGTCACCGAGTTCCTGACGCAGCGTCTGGTCGGCACGGTCCACCTCCACCACACCAACTGGCGCACCAGCTCCACCGAGGTCGCCTACGTCACCGCCCCCTGGGCCCGCGGCGAGGGCTACGCCACCGAGTCCGTTCTCGCCGTCGCCCAGTGGCTGTTCCGCGACCGCGGCTTCGAACGCCTGGAGCTGCGCACCGCCGCCGACAACACCGCCTCCCAGCAGGTTGCCCAGAAGATCGGCTGCATCAGCGAGGGCGTCCTGCGCAACGCCTGGATAGTGCGCCACCAGACCGAGACCGGCAGGTGGACCGACGCCAGGACCGACCTGATCATCTGGAGCCTGCTCCCCGAGGACCTCGAGGGCGTCGCGGACCAGATGGCCGACGCCGGATACACCTCCTTCGCCGACTGGAGCTGATCCCGGGTACCCTCACGAGGGCCTGTCTTCCGGATCAGGCCGGGCTCGCGGGGCCTGGCACGCACGCTCCCGGCGTTGTCGTCGGTCGCCATGGCTCCGCCGTTGTCTTCCTCCTCCGCCTCGGGATCGCACGCACCAGACCCCGCTCGCTGATCCGGCCTGACCCGGAAGGCAGGCCCTCCCCCGACCAGCCACGACCTCAGGAGACACGCGACGATGGCCGACCGTGTCACGGTGATCGGCTGGGACGGATCTCCCCTCACCGCGGCCGCCCGGTCCGCGCTCTCGGCCGCGACGCTGGTGGCCGGGGCCGCGCACCACCTCGCCCTGCCCGAGGTGCCGCCCGGCGCCGAGCGCATCCGCCTCGGCAGCGTCGACCTCGCCGCCCGCCGGATCGCCCAGCACCGCGGCACCGCCGTCGTCCTCGCCGACGGCGACCCCGGCTTCTTCGGCGTCGTCCGCACCCTGCGCGCCCCCGAGCACGGCCTGGAGGTCGAGGTCGTCCCGGCCGTCTCCTCCGTCGCCGCCGCCTTCGCCCGCGCCGGCATGCCCTGGGACGACGCCCAGATCGTCGTGGCCCACCAGCGCACCCTGCGCCGCGCCGTGAACGTCTGCCGCGCCCACCCCAAGGTCGCCGTCCTCACTTCGCCCGGCGCCGGCCCCGCCGAACTCGCCCTCCTCCTCGACGGCGTCCACCGCACCTTCGTCATCTGCGAGGAACTGGGCACCGACCGTGAACAGGTCACCGTCCTCACCTCCGACAAGGCCGCCGACCACGTCTGGCGCGACCCCAACGTCGTCATCGTCATCGGCGGCGGCGCCCCGTCCGGCTGGGGGCACCCCCACGCCGGAGGCGTCGGGGGAGGCTGGCTGATGGGTCACGACACCCCCGCCGTACGCGACTGGGTGCTCCCCACCGAGGAGTACGCGGACGAGGCCGGGGCCGGCGAGGGCCCGGCCCTGCGCGCCGCCCAGCTCGCTCGGCTCGGCCCCCGCGTCGGCGACCTCGTCTGGGACATCGGCAGCGGCAGCGGCGCGCTCGCCGTGGAGGCCGCCCGGTTCGGCGCGGCCGTCATCGCCGTCGACG
>NZ_DATCVQ010000468.1:0-5313 GCF_036566765.1 Streptomyces sp. | reverse complement strand
GAGCAGCGGCAGGGCGCCGGTGCGGCCCTTGTCGGCGGTACGGCTCTTGCCCTCGCCGTCCTGCTCGTCGGCGCCCTTCCCGGTCGTGGGGCGGCGCAGGCCCTCCAGGGGCGAGCGGGGGCGCGGCGTCTGCGCGTCGGGCAGTTCGACGAAGGCCAGGACGGAGAGCGACGCGGAGAACAGGCCGGCGGCGACGTACGCGCCGAGCGCGGCCTGGTGCTGCGAGAACCAGGGGATGCCGGTGCCGAGCAGGTTGCCGATCAGCGTGGCGACGAGCAGGGCGGCCGCGCCGGCGGGGACGGCGAGGAAGCTCGTACGCAGCGAGAGCCGGCGCAGCGCGTCGAGGTGGTCGGGCAGCGGCCGGACGGCCGCGCCTTCCAGCGGCGGCGCGGGCAGCAGCGCGGGCGCGACGCTCTCCTTGGCGACGGTCCACAGCCGCTCGGCGACGCCGCTGACGAAGACGGTGCCGAGCAGGAACCAGACGGCGCGGTCGGGGGCCCAGTCGATCCACAGCGGCGCGACGACGAGCAGCGCGAGCCGGACGCCGTCCGCGGCGATCATGGTCCAGCGCCGGTCGAGCGCTCCGCCGCTCCGGGTCAGCGCGGTGAGCGGACCGAGGAGTACGGCTCCGAACAGCACGGTCGCGACCATCCGCGCCCCGAGCACGGCGGCGACGGCGAAGGCGGCCCCGCGGTAGCCGCCGCCGAAGGCGTCCTGGGCGACGGTGGCCTGAAGGACCAGCAACACCATGACGAGGGTGGCGAGGGCGTCGGCCGTGCCGCCGACGAGCTGGGCGCTCCACAACCGCCGCAGCGGCTGATTGCGCAGCAGCGCCCGTACGGCGCGTTCTCGGGAGTCCGCGACGAGTGCGGCGTCGAAGTCTGGCTGCTCGGCTCGCGTCATCCGCCCAGCCTATCCGGAGCCCTCTGCTCCCCGGACGCCCCACCCGAACATTTGCCTGCCCCCGCAAGGGCGGGATTCCGCCGCGTACGAGACCGCGATGCCGCCCCGCAGCTCAGAGGGGGTCCGGGGACGCTGCCCCCGGACCCTCTGACCGACTGCTCGTGACCGACTGCTCGGTCACGACTACTCGTGACCGAGTACTCGTGACCGACTACTCGTCGGCCGAAGCCGCCGTCTTCTTCGCGGCCGCCGTCGTCTTCTTGGCGGTCGTCTTCTTCGCCGCCGTCTTCTTGGCCGCGGTCGTCGTCTTCTTGGCCGCCGTCTTCTTCGCGGCGGTCTTGGCCGGGGCCTTCTTCGCCGGGGCCTTCTTGGCGGTCTTCTTCGCCGGCCCCTTCGCCCGCTTCTCCGCCAGCAGCTCGTAGCCACGCTCCGGCGTGATGTCCTCGACGCTGTCGCCGGTCCGCAGCGTCGCGTTCGTCTCGCCGTCCGTCACGTACGGGCCAAAGCGGCCGTCCTTGACGACGACCGGACGCTCGCTCACCGGGTCCGTGCCGAGCTCCTTCAGCGGCGGCTTGGCCGCCGCTCGACCGCGCTGCTTCGGCTGCGCGTAGATCGCCAGCGCCTCTTCCAGCGTGATCGTGAAGAGCTGGTCCTCGCTGGTCAGCGACCGCGAGTCGGTGCCCTTCTTCAGGTACGGGCCGTACCGGCCGTTCTGCGCGGTGATCTCCACGCCCTCGGCGTCCTTGCCCACGACGCGCGGCAGCGACATCAGACGCAGCGCGTCCTCCAGCGTCACCGTGTCCAGGGCCATGGACTTGAACAGCGAGGCCGTCCGCGGCTTCACCGCGTTCTTGCCGGTCTTCGGGGTGCCCTCGGGCAGGATCTCCGTCACGTACGGGCCGTAGCGGCCGTCCTTCGCGACGATCTGGTTGCCGCTCACCGGGTCCGCGCCCAGCTCGAAGTCGCCGCTCGGCTTCGCCAGCAGTTCCTCCGCGTACGCGACGGTCAGCTCGTCGGGCGCCAGGTCGTCCGGCACGTCCGCGCGCTGGTGGCCCTCCGCGTCCTTCTCGCCGCGCTCGACGTACGGGCCGTACCGGCCGACGCGCAGCACGATGCCCTCGCCGACGGGGAACGAGGAGATCTCGCGGGCGTCGATCGCGCCCAGGTCGGTCACGAGCTCCTTCAGGCCGCCGAGGTGGTCCCCGTCGCCGTTGCCGGCGTCGGCCGCGCCGCCCGCGGCGCCCGTCTCGCCCTCGCCGAAGTAGAAGCGCTTCAGCCACGGCACAGACTGGGCCTCGCCGCGCGCGATGCGGTCGAGGTCGTCCTCCATCCTGGCGGTGAAGTCGTAGTCGACCAGTCGGCCGAAGTGCTTCTCCAGGAGGTTGACCACGGCGAAGCTCAGGAAGGACGGCACCAGCGCCGTGCCCTTCTTGAAGACGTAGCCGCGGTCGAGGATCGTGCCGATGATCGACGCGTACGTCGACGGGCGGCCGATCTCCCGCTCCTCCAGCTCCTTGACCAGCGTGGCCTCGGTGTAGCGGGCCGGCGGCTTGGTCGCGTGGCCGTCGGTGGTGATCTCCTCGGCGCGCAGCGCGTCGCCCTCTGCGACCTGCGGCAGCCTGCGCTCGCGGTCGTCGAGCTCCGCGTTCGGGTCGTCCGCGCCCTCGACGTACGCCTTCATGAAGCCGTGGAAGGTGATCGTCTTGCCGGACGCGGAGAACTCGACGTCCCGGCCGTCGGCGGAGCGGCCGCCGATCTTCACGGTGACGGAGTTGCCGGTCGCGTCCTTCATCTGCGAGGCGACGGTCCGCTTCCAGATCAGCTCGTAGAGCCGGAACTGGTCGCCGGTCAGGCCGGTCTCCGCCGGGGTGCGGAAACGATCGCCCGACGGGCGGATCGCCTCGTGCGCCTCCTGGGCGTTCTTCACCTTGCCGGCGTACGTGCGCGGCTTCTCCGGCAGGTAGTTCGCGCCGTACAGCTGCGTGACCTGCGCCCGGGCCGCCGCGACCGCGGTGTCGGACAGGGTCGTGGAGTCGGTACGCATATAGGTGATGAAGCCGTTCTCGTACAGCTTCTGCGCCACCTGCATGGTCGCCTTCGCCCCGAAGCCCAGCTTGCGCGAGGCCTCCTGCTGGAGCGTGGTGGTACGGAACGGGGCGTACGGCGAGCGGCGGTACGGCTTGGACTCGACCGAACGCACCGCGAACGCGGTGTCGGCGAGCGCCGCCGCCAGGGCGCGGGCGTTCGCCTCGTCCAGGTGCAGCACCTGGCCGGAGGCCGCCTTGAGCTGCCCGTCCGCGCCGAAGTCGCGGCCCTGCGCGACGCGCCGTCCGTCGACCGAGTTCAGCCGCGCGACCAGCGACGACGGGTCGGAGGGGTCACCGGCGCGGCCGGTGGAGAAGGTGCCGGTGAGGTCCCAGTACTCGGCGGAGCGGAAGGCGATGCGCTCGCGCTCGCGCTCGACGACGAGCCGGGTGGCGACGGACTGCACGCGGCCGGCGGACAGCCGCGGCATGACCTTCTTCCACAGGACCGGCGAGACCTCGTAGCCGTAGAGACGGTCGAGGATACGGCGGGTTTCCTGGGCGTCGACCATGCGCGTGTTGAGCTCGCGCGGGTTCTCGACGGCCTCGCGGATCGCGTCCTTGGTGATCTCGTGGAAGACCATGCGGTGGACGGGGACCTTGGGCTTGAGGACCTCGAGCAGGTGCCAGGCGATCGCCTCGCCCTCGCGGTCCTCATCGGTGGCGAGGAAGAGTTCGTCGGACTGGGCGAGCTGTTCCTTGAGCTTCCTGACCTGGGCCTTCTTGTCGGCATTGACGACATAGATCGGCTGGAAGTCGTTGTCGACGTCGACACCGAGGCGGCGCACCTCGCCGGTGTACTTCTCCGGCACCTCGGCGGCGCCGTTGGGGAGGTCGCGGATGTGCCCGACGCTCGCCTCGACGACATAGCCGGGGCCGAGGTAGCCCTTGATCGTCTTCGCCTTGGCAGGCGACTCGACGATCACGAGTCGGCGGCCGCCCTGTGCGGTCTCGCTGGTCGGGGACAACTTCGCTCTTCTCTCCGGTCGACGCTCGGTGCGCGCCCACGGCGGTGCGGCACTGGGTGCGGCACTGCTGTGACGCTGCTGTCGCTGCGGAGTGTGACGGTACAACCCGCCCCCGTGTCAAACGGCAAAAGCCCGCAACGGCCACTCGAACGGTAACCCGAGTCCGGCCATTCCTGCCGCCCCGGAGCGGCACGACGGCGCTTCGGCGCCCAGATGCCCCCAGATCAGACGCGGCCGAAGCACCAGAGACCGAGGGCGAGGAACCCCGCGCCGAACAGGGCGGCGAGCGCGGCGGCCGTGGCGGGACTCACTCCGTGCGCGACCGGTGCCCGGTGGCGCACACGCGCTCCCGTCCACAGCAGCAGCCCGGCCCCGAACAGCGTGAACGCCGTCCCCGCGAAGATCGCCGGCCCGCTCTCCATGCCCGTACCCGGTCCTTCCCTGAAGCCGAGGTCTCCCGTGGGCCGAGGCTGGCACCTCCGGGCGGCAGGGGTGCGAATTCCGGGTGAACACCGCTTCGGTTCACCCACCCGGAGGCCGACCCTCCTCTTCTTCTGTTTGATGTTGGCCGGTTTCACCTCATGGACGGACCGGTTCCAGAAAACCTTCCTCGACCAGCAGCCGCAGCGCCTGCGGGGTGCGATCACGCAGCACCACCGGATCCTCGTCGAGCAGCTGGGCGATCGCGTCCAGAATCCGCCCCGCGCTCAGCGACCCGTCGCACACCCCGGCGAAGCCCGCGCCGACCGTGTCCACCTTGGTGGCCCGGCGCATGCCGCGGTTCTGACGCAGCACCACATGCTCCGGGTCCTCCGCCCCGGGCAGCCCGACCTGCTCCTGGACGACCTCCGCCGCGAGCGTGAAGTGCCCGGCGAGCAGCGCCGCGTCGTCGTGCGCACGCAGATAGTCCTGCCGCGCGAAGTGCGCCCGTACGCTCTCGCCGAGCGGCTGCTCGACAGGGTGCGGCCACTCCTCGACGACGATCGACGGGCGCTCGGAACCGGACTTTCTCAGCGTGATCCAGCCGAAGCCAACAGCCTTGGTCTTACGGGCCTCGAACTCATCCAGCCATGCGTCGTACCGCGCGGCGTACTGGGCGGGGTCACCGCGGTGGTCACCGCTGTCGCGCAGCCACAGCTCGGCGTACTGCGTCACGTCCTGCACCTCGCGCTGCACGATCCAGGCGTCACAGCAGCGCGGAACCCAGGAGCGCAGCCGCTCCTGCCACTCCTCCCCCTCCACGTGCTGCCAGTTGGCGAGGAACTGGGCGTATCCCCCGTCGTTCAGCCTGTCCCCCGCCTGCTGAACGAGCGAACGGCACAGATCGTCCCCGCCCATCCCGCCGTCCCGGTAGGTCA
>NZ_DATCVQ010000467.1:0-18310 GCF_036566765.1 Streptomyces sp. | reverse complement strand
GCTACTGCTCGACGATCAAGCCCGAGCAGTACGCGAGCAGTAACCCGAGCGGCTGTGACCTGCGGTCGAGCAGTGCCGAGCACCCCGCGAGCAGTACCGATATCGGGGCAAAGTAACCCCGGAATTGGTCTAGTTCGATCTTCGGAGCAAGGTGCATATTATCCAGCTTGCTCACCCCTCGGTCGGTCCTCGGCTACTCCTCGACCGCAGGTCACAGCCCCTCGGGTTACCCCTCGACTGGTCCTCGACGATCAAGGCGAGGGGTAGCGCGAGGACTTCGCCGAGGACTTCTGACCTGCGGTCGAGGACTACGCGAGGGGCTGTCGAGGGGTTCCGATACCGGGGCAAGTCCGGTGCTACGCAGCCGCTACGGCACTGCTACGCCGCAGGTCAGCGCTGCTACATCTGCTGCTACCGAGGTGCTACCCGATCTTGCGTAGCAGCTGGCGTAGCACCTCGTATAGCAGCTGCGACCAGGGGTCTAGCAGTCGAGTAGCACCTGGATGGCGACCGGATTGCCCCGTCTTGCGGGGTGGATAGTGGATCTTCGAGGGTGGATGGAAGCCGGATGGTATCCACCCGCTAGTCGGGGGACGAGACGGGGCAAAGTGGGTGGACAGCCGGTAGGACAGCCGCCCGAAAGGTCTCGAATGCCCCGGACAGGAGGGCGGACAGATGATCTTCGAGGGTGGACGCTGTCCGGACAGCGTCCTACCCCAAGATCATTACGTCCGGGGGATTGTCCGCCCATAACGGGATCAATTGCCAGAGTGTCCTACCCCTGTCCGGGTAGTGAGGTCTGCCAAGGTCTGCCAAACGATCACGCTCCTGACGCCGAATGGCAGACCTCCGGAGACCTCCCGGCAGACCTCGACCTGCGGTTTGGTAGACCTCCGGCAGACTTCTTTGCCCAGCTATGCACCCTGCCCGAGACCCGTACCCGACCCTGCCTGAGCGGGGCAGGGTCGGCGCCTACCGTGCCCGGCCGGGGCAGGGTCAAGGACGGGTTGAGGCAGGGTCGGTCCTGCGGAAAGGCAGGGTCGGGGCGGGGTCCTGACCTGCGTGACTACCGGGGTCACGCAGGTCAGCGCCACGTCGTGACACAGGTCGTGACGGGGGTGTGACCCCCCAGGTCAGACCCGTGACCCGGGTTGTGACGGGTCGTTACCGTCGTCACGACGACAAGCCCCAGAATCACGACCCATCACGACCTCCGTAACGACCTCGACCAGCAGCGTCACGACCCCATCACGACCCGTCTGCCGGGTCGTCGTTCACTCGTTCACCCGGTCGTTCACCCGCGGCCGGCAGGTGAACGAGGACGGCTCTATGCGCGCACGTGCGCACGTGCGCGCGAGGGCGCGTAGAAGTCAAGGGCTCACGGGTGAACGGCTTGAGCCGAGCCGTTGAGCCATCCATGCCGAAGGCCCCCGTACCGTGCCCGGTGGAGTGCGGGCGCGGGACGAGGGCCGCACGGTCATGACGACCGTGGTTGAGAGGGACACCCTGTCCCTCTCAGTTGTGGGCACCGCGCCCACGGGGACCGTGCACGGTGAGAGACGAGCACGGGCCGGTGCTTCCCGGCGGGAAGTCAGTTGGGGGCGAGCGCGGCCTCCGCGCACACCTTGTGTTCCGGTCGGCCGGTGTCCGGGTTCCGCATGAGCGCGGGGCGTCGGCAGCGGACGCACGGCGCCGGGTCGCCGACCGAGGCGTGACGCCAGTCGAGGAGTCGGCCGTGCACGCGTCCGGGGTTCTGGTCGTCGCTCACAGCAGGCTCCTTCGGGGGTGGTTCCGGGCCTTACGGGAAGCGGGTCGCGGGGTTCGTCGTGAACCCCGCGAACCCTTGGGCGTAAAGGGCTTCAGCGGTCCGGGATAGATCGGTAGCCACCTGCGGGAAACGGTCCCCGTAGGAGGAGGGACCGTGCCCCGGGTGTTTGGATCGCACGCTGCAGGGTCGTTGGGATTCGACCTGCGATTGAAGGGCCCGGAAGGGTGGGCGGTAGCTCCCACCCTTTTGGGTTTCGACGTGCTACTTCGGAGCCACCAGGAGGGCCGTCGCGGGCGGCCCGCAGGGGACCGGTACGGGACCCGGGCACGGCTTGTGCGCCTCGTCCTTGTAGGAGGCGGCACCGCAGTACCCGCACCAGACGGCGGAGTCCTGCCAGTACGGGTCCTCCAGCCACACGTGCGTCGACCACGGCGTACCGTCCGCGTACCGCTCCGGGTCCGGGATCCCTTCCAGGGCCATCACGCCGTCACCGGCTTCACGGGCTCGGCGACGGCCGCGGACACGGCCTGCTCGACCGTCTTCGACAGCTGCCGGCCGATCCGGCGAGCCTCCTGCGCGGCGTAGCGCTGCCGTCGCGCTGTCGGCTCGTCGTAGGAGCAGGAGGCCGCGAACTCCGCCATGTCGGCGACGTGGGCGCGGATCGCCGCGTGCGCAAGCGGCTGGTAGTCGACGGGCACCAGGTCCTCCCCGACCCGGCGCCGCTTCAAGTCGCGGGCCACACGGAGAGCGGCCGTCTCCAGCGCTCCCGGCCGCGGGGTGCCGTAGGGCTCCTCGTCGACGTCGATGAGCGCGTACAGGTACGGCTGGCCCGTCTCCTGCACCTCGTAGCAGAGCGGCATCCGGTCCCGGTACAACTCCAGGATCGCGGCGTGCTCGGCGGGGATCTCGACGAGCTTGCCGTCCTCTTGCGGGTAGAACATCGGCGGAGTCTTCACGACCGCGCTCCCTTCCGTGCGGCCATCCAGTCGCGCGCCTGCTCGACGCGGGCGGTGAAGGCCTTCAGGTCTCGGATGAACTGGTCGCACTCCTCGACGTTCAACTCCGCGTAGGGGCCGAACAGGTCGCCCTGGTCGAGGACGAGCATGCCGTCCTCGTCGCCCGGCTCGGGCATCTCGGGCAGGCACAGGCTCGCGGTGAGCTTCAGGTCGCGGGACGACAAGTGCACCTGGTCGTCCGGGATGCCGACCTGCATGTAGGCGCCGCGGTGAAAGATGTCGTCGATCGGGTCGTTCCCGTGGTCGATGACGCACCACTCCGGGCACGACTCCAGCCGGGGGGGACTTGCGATGCGACCTGCGGTCTTCGTGGCCATCACTGGCCCCTTTCCAAGATGCGGTCGAGGAGGGCGGAGAAGTGCCGGGCGCCGTACCGGTCGCACGTGGCGCGGGCCACGATCAGCCGGTCGGCGACCACCTCGGCGGGCGGCAGGGGACGGGCGGGGGTGCCGTTGAACACCGCGGCGTTCTCCGTCGGGCGGGCGATCGTCGAGGACCTCACGACTCACCCCGCAGTCGGATCGCTTCGGCGGCGACGTTCTCCAGCACCCGGGCCGCCGACCGCAGCCCCTCGGCGAGCTGAGGAATGTCCTCGGCGGCGAAGTCGTCCGTGCAGCCCAGGTCCACGGACACGACCGGGTGCGGCTCGGGCTCGATCTCCAGATGCGGGGAGTGGCTGATGTACGCGTGCAGCAGGTGCACGCGGCCGGCGCCGTCCGTCGTCGCCGCAGCCTTCACCCGCGTCGAGTTGTGGGTGATATCCGCCCGGTGCGGGTTGGGCTGCCAGGAGTGGCCGATACACCAGGCCGGCTCAGGCACGGTGACCTCGCCGTGGTCGACGGTGTGCAGCGTCACCGTGCCGTCGCCGTAGCGGGGCGCCCTCCGGACTGGGGAATTTTCCCCAGTCGCCGGGTACGCGCGGTCGAGGGCCGCGGCGAGCGCGTCCATGACGGGCTGCACCTCGGGCGGGTACGCCGTCAGCTGGCCCTGCCTCACGTACCGGTCGAGCTCGATGACGGCCGCGCCGTGCAGCCAGCCCTCGACCTCGCTCCGCACCTCCTCGACCGTCAGGTCCTCGGCGTTGCGGTCCGGGGCGATCTCCGTGAAGCCGATCGACAGGGCCGTCATCAGCTGCACACGGGACAGGGCGTAGGCGACACGCACGACCACGTCCGGGGCAATGTCGTCCCCGTCGTGGAACACCTCGGTCGGGCCGTAGGTGGGCAGCTGGCCTAGGAAGCGGGCCACCTCGGGGAACGCGCGCTCGACGCTTTCCTGCGCCCGCTCCTGCTCGTCGTCGAAGTCGCTCACGCCTGCCGCCCCTCGCGGACACGGCGCAGGGCCTCGTCGGCCTGGCCCGGGTCGCCGTTGTCGTCCAAGCGAGTGGTGACGATGGGCGCGGGCATCTCGGGCACCGGCACGCCGAACGCCTGGGCGAGCAGGTACCGGGCGACGGTGTCGTGCTCCAGCTCGGAGCGGTCGCGCGGCATGGTGAGCAGCAGCTCACCGGTCTTCCGCTGCACCACGGCGCCGAAGAACTCGCGGTCGGTGATGCCGGATTCGATGAGGGTCACGCCCAGCTCGTTGATGAGCACGGGCAGAGGGGTGTCCATCAAGTGGTCAACGGACGGCTTGGACGTGCTGATGGCAGAATGCGCCATAGCGGTTCTCCTGTGTCTGCAGGTGATCCGTTAGGCCCCGGGCAGGTGTTACCAGCACCCGTTTGGGGCCGCCGCCTTTGGGGGGCGACGTGTCCACCATACACATGGTCGTGGTCATAGTGAACACGGAACTGAAGATTACTTCTCCGGGCCCAAGAGGGGCGCAGTACACATGCCGTACATGTGAAAGCTGGAGAGAACCAGCTAACGGAAGCTAAACGAATATGAGAAACATGCAGGTCAGGCCACTGCTACGCGTCTCGCGCTGATCAGCGCGCCGCCCGAAAAGACCTCGTAATGCGTAGGTCTCGGGTTCGAATCCCGAAGGCGGCTCCATGGTGAACCCGCTGGTCAACGGCGGTATGAGACTGGCCCCCGTCAAGATCGCTGACAGGGGCCAGTACGCATTTAATACACGCTGCTTTGATCGCTACGCGTCCGTGAGTGACGCATCGACAAGAGCCAGTGCGACCTTCCGTCCGACGTCGAGAGCGTCGGCCACCTCGTCCAGCCGGTCGGGGAAGAGGTGCCCGTAGATGTTGAGCGTCATGGACGCGTCCTTGTGGCCCAGCATCAGCTGCACGACCTTCACGTCCGCGCCGGCCGCGATGGCGAGCGAGGCGGCCGTATGCCGCAACTTGTGGGGCGTGATCCCCATCCCGGCCAGGCCGGCTTCCTTCACCGCGGGGTCGAAGACCCGGGACCGGAAGTTGGCGTACCGGAGCGGGCCGCCTTCCGGAGCGGTGAACAACAGGCCGTCCGCAGCCTTGCCGTGGGCGAGGGTGCCCAACTCGTCGGCGAACGACCGGGGGAGCGGCACAGAGCGCTTCTCATGGTTCTTCACCGGCCCCAGGGCCAGGACGCCGGACACGTCGGTGTAGTTCTGCACGATCCGTATCCGGCGCTTCGGCACCGACAGCCGGCCCGCCTTCACCGCGGACGCCTCCGCCCACCGGATCCCGCAGTACCCCAGGGTCAGGATCAGCAGCCGGTACTCGCCGGCCGCGAGCGCGAGCCGCTCCAGCTGGCCGTAGGTGAGGTAGACGTGCTCGTCCTCGTCGTCCGGACGCGGCAACTCGTGGTCGTGGCACGGGCTCACGCTGATCCGCTTCGAGAACACGGCGTGCTTCATGACCATGGCCAGCACCCGGTACGCCTTGATGATCCGGGCCGCCCCGAGGAGCTTGCCGGACTTCCCCGGCTTCGTCTCCAGCTCCGTCAGCCAGGCGTTCACGTCCTCCCACTGGATCGCCGCGATCTGCCAGTCACCCCACTTGGGGATCACGTAGTTGTCGAGCAGGTCCCGGTAGTCGCGCTTCGTGGTCCGGCCCACCTTCCGCTTCGACTCGAACCACTCCTCGGCCACAATCCGCACCGCGGTCTTCCCCGACTTCGGGTCCCGGTACGACCCCTTATCCAGGCGGGCCGTGATCGCGTGCACCTCGGCCTCGGCCTGCGGCAGCTTCCCGAACGTCTTCGCCTTGCCCTTGTTGTCCGGCCCGTACCAGCGCACCCGCCACCGGCCCGGCGCCTGGCGCTTACTGCCCGCGCGCTTCGCCGCCTGCCATTTCTCCATGGCTTCCTGGTAGTCCGCGTGAGTCTCGCGGTCCTCGATCCACACCCTGGCCAACTAGTCCTCCTCGCTCGGCAGCAGCTGCATGCGCCGCCCGGGAGGCCGCGCGTACACCTGAAACTGAAGGAGCGCCCCGGAAGGGTCGCCAGGTGCGATCTGCTCGATCGGCATTTCACCGTCGACCCAGTCCCACGCCCGCTCTGCGTCGACGGTCCCCACGCCCGTGATCTCCACTGAGTCCGCGGGGTCGTCCGTCAATGGCAGCAGCAGAGCCGACGGACCGACACGGAGGCAAGCAGCGAGCGCCACGAGGTCGTCGACCGTCACCTGCCGCTGCTGCTTCTCCACCTTGGCCACAGCAGACGGCGTGATCGGGCGACCCGCCTTCTCCATCAGGCCGGCCAGGGCGTAGATGCTCAGGCCCCGAGCCTTCCTGAGCCGTGCCACGTTGGCGGCCACCGTCGCTGCGGTGGGTCCGTACTGAGCTGCAGGGCGCGCGCGGCGCTTCTCGTCGGCCATGAGCAAAAGACTAGGTGGAAGAGGTGTCCATTTCTGCTCCCGGGGTGCTACCTTCATGCTCGTCATGGGATCACTGTATCCACAGAAGTGGTGAATCTGAACACCAAAGGAGACATTAAATGGCTGACGACCTTCTCAGTCCGAAGGAAGTCGCACCGATCTTGCGGGTGACCACGCAGGCACTGGCGAGCTGGCGATGGATGGGAACCGGCCCGGACTACATCAAGACCAGCCCCGGGCGCAGCGGGCGCATCCGGTACAAGCGCAGCGCCATCGAGAAGTGGCTGAACGAGCGCACCGTCTCGGGAGGCCAAGCGGCATGAACCCGGAAAACAACGAACCCCGACACGTTGCAGGTGCCGGGGGTCGTGTAAGCGGTGCGGTGGCCGCAGCCCTCAAGGTAGCGCACACCTCTGACACCGCGAAAGCGGAGACCGACGAGGCGGCCGTCATCGCCGACTACTGGCAGGCGGCGAAAGCCCGCTACAAACGCGGCGACTACGTCGACTACGGCTCCGACGACTGGAAGGCCCTCCCCATCGAGGACCCCCGCAAGATGGCCGGCCTCGTCGCGTTCGCCGAACTCTGGCGCCGCTACAACCCCGAGATCGCCGACGACTTCAACCGGCAGCTACGGGCGCCCGAACCGCTCTGGCAGCGGCCCACGCTCGCCGAACTCAACCAGGCGCACGCCGACATGCTCGCGCGCAACCGCCACAGCAGCAGGAAGGAGGCAGCGTGAGCCTTCCAGCCGAGGACCCGTGGGACGGCGAACTGGACGAACACGGCCAGGTCAAAGACCCCAAGCTGACCGTCGTCACCGACGCCGGGCTACAAGGTCCCGACGGCCTACTGCCCGAGGAGTTCTGGGCAGCACGCGAGCGCCTCCGCCACATCCGCAGCTACGCCCACGCCGCCGGCTGCTCGGGCGACGTGCTGATGCACAGCTGCCTCGCCCGCCTGTCCGGGCTGATCCCGCACACCATCGCGGCAGCATCAGGGATCGGCGGCCGAGCATCCCTGAACCTCTTCGTCGCGACCGTGGGCGGGCCCGGCGCGGGCAAGTCGACCGCATCCAGCCTGAACCGGCATCTCCTGCCCGCACCCGATCCAGAGTTCCGCGACGGCCTGCCCGTCGGCTCCGGTGAGGGGATCGCCGAGGCATTCATGGGTACCGTCGAGGAGGAGACGGGCGAGATCCGGCGCACCAGGGGCGGGGAGAGCGCTCCCGTCATGAAGCGGGTACGGAAGCAGGTCCGCCACAACGCCTACTTCTACATCGACGAGGGGCAGATCCTCGCCAAGCTCGGCGAACGCAGCGGCTCCACGCTCGGCGAGACCCTCCGCCGCGCGGCCGTCGGCGAGACCCTCGGGCAGACCAACGCCTCCGAGGAGCGCACCCGGTACGTCGAGGCGGGCTCCTACAGTCTGGGGCTACTCGTGGGCTTCCAGCCCTCAACTGCCCTACCGGTCCTCTCCGACGCGGGCACCGGCACGCCGCAGCGATTCGTCTGGGGGCGGGCAGAGGATCCGTCCATCCCAGACGCGCCGCCCGTGTCGCCGGGTCCTCTGCCCAAGCTCGAATGCCTTGCCTCGCGGTGGGAGCCGTTCGAGATCACCTACCCCAAGCGGGTCCGCGACCTGCTCTGGAGTGAACGGGTTCTCCGCAACCGCGGCGAGCTGTACGTCCCCGAACTCGACGGGCACGCAGGGCTGATCAAGGTGAAGTTGTCCGCCCTGCTCGCTCTCCTCGACGACCGCTTCGGCGTGACCGAGGAGGACTGGCAGCTCGCCGAGGTCATGTGGGACGCGTCCTGCGCCGTGCGTGACTCGCTCCTCGCGCGTGCGCACCGGGAAGCGGTGGCGGCCAAGCAGCAGCAAGAGGAAGTGAAGCTGCAGGCCGAACTTCGGGCGCACCAGGCGAAGAACGACGACGACGCCACGGTGCAGCGACTCGCCATCCGCGCGCGCGTGTTCGCGCAGAAGGAGAGCGGCCGGACGTTCGGCGAGTTCAGGCGGAGGCTGGCAGGTCGGGACCGCCCGTATGCCGAGCGGGCCGTCGACCGCGCCGAGGCACAGGACTGGATCTTCGTAGAGGACGGGCGGCTGTGCATCAAGACGTCCTAGGCGATGTGGACATGTGGACACGTGGACGCGTGTCCACACACCCCTGTCGCGAAAAAGTGCTCACCGAGAGTGAACCTCGAACCGTCTCTCTCTATGAAAAAACGGACATCAACTCTCACTCGCACGTAAGGAACCCGCGACACAGGGGTGTGTGGACGCGTGTCCACTGTCCACGTGTCCACATGTCCACGCGCCCCGACCACTTCCCCTCTAGCTGCCGCTTTTCGACAGCCACCACAGACCAGGAGTCACCTTGAAGATCACCCCCGGTTCGCCGCTCAGTCTCACCCCCGCCGCACCCGGCTGGTGGGTGAAGCTTCCCGGCATTCGTGACCACTCCCGGATCGTCGCTTGGGCGGTCATCGTGCTCTCGCACCTGGAAGACGGAACCACCTTCACCGGCATCGAACCGGTCTTCTTCTACGAGGGCACCGCCTACACGGAGAGCCAGTGGCTGAAGGACTTCAAGCCTGAGGACGGCATCGAGGTGATCGAGCCGTGACGTCCCACGTCGACGAGCAGGTGGCCGCTCGGATAGCGGCAGCCAAGAACAAGCGGCAGCAGCGGAGGCAGCAGCGGGCCGAGCTCGACGCTGCACGCATCCCCGGCCTGGCGGCCCGTCACAACGCCAAGATGCGCCGCTGGGCGGAGGACGACGAGCCGGGTTTTCCCGGGATCGCAGAAGAACCCGGGGGTGGCGAGTGACCGGGGTCAGCCGCCGCTGCGCCGTCTGCGATCGCCCGTTGAAGGGCGCCAGGGGTCGGGCCTGCGTGCGGGGCTGCGGCGCGTGGGTGTGCCGAACGGTACGCCGCCCGCAGTGTTCCGACGTCCACGGCGGGCAGTGCTCGCACCTTGAGATCCCGGAGGCGGCGTGAGTACCGAGATCCAGTTCGTGCGGACGGCCGCCCTCGTCACTGCGGCGGCCCTCCGCGGCGACGACACCGCCGTCCGCCTCCTCCTGCACACCCTGCCCGCCGACGAGGTCGCGGCGACCTGTGAGGGCGCCGTGCTCGCCATGGCCGGCCTCCTCGCCGAGTTCCTGCCCCCGGACGCCATCGCCCGCGCCGTCACCGAAGCCCAGAACCTGGCCCAGCAGGCCGCCACCGAAAGGAATCACCCGTGACCTCTCCCGCCGAGTTCCAGCGACTGTTCAACCTCTCCGACGAACAGAACACCTCCGACTTCCAGAAGGCGATGGACGCCCACCGCGCCCAGGCGGACGCCGTCCGCGACCGCGCCACGGACGCCATCAAGCGGATCGGGGAGCGCCGCGACCTCACCCCCGAGGCGAAGCGTGCCGCCGCGGCCAAGGTGTACAAGCCGGCCGCCGAGCAGATCCAGCAGGCCCTCGACAAGCACATCGACATGGTCAAGGCGCACAAGCAGGAGCTCGCCCGGAAGGCGTTCGGTGCCGGCACCGCCGCCGACCCCATGACCGCTATGGCCCGGCGCCAGGCCCGCCAGCAGGCCGCCACCGTCACCGACCCCGGCCAGGCCGAGTCGCTGATCCGGGACGCCCACTTCAGCGGCGACCGCGAACTCGCCCGAGCCGTCGCCGCCGTCGCCTTCGAACGCGGCTGGCACGGCGCCGTCGACGCGTGGAACGAGGACGGCAGCAACAACGCCTTCATGAAGCACGTCATCGAGCTGGCACAGATGCCCGACACCAACGACGTCGTCTGGCGCATGAACGTCGCCCAGTCGTACACCAAGCCCATGCCCGGCCTCCTCGACGGGCTGAAGCCGCACGAGATCTCCCGGGCCGCGGACACCGACTTCGGCGACGGCGGTGAAGCCGCGTGATCACCTTCGACCACGACACCGGCAAGGCACAGGACGCCGTCAAGGCTGCACGACGGCGCGGCCTCGCCGTACCCCAGGACATCGACGCCTGTCACGCCATGTGGCAGACCGTCGTCGACGCCGCCCACATGCAGCCGCCGGCCCGGCCCACCGTCGACGACATCCCGGCCACAGCCGAGCAGCTGGCCGCCCTCATCGAGCAGCGAGCACACGACCACCGCATCGCCCTCGCACACCAGCAGGTCGGCAACGACTTCATGGAGCCGGTCTCCCGCAGGTTCAACCAGCTCGTCAAGGACCGCGTGCCCGGCTGGATCCTCGCCCTGCAACCCGAGTTCGCCGGTCTCGTCAAAGCCCTCACCGCGCAGGCGAAGAAGCTCCCCGACAACCTCGACGTGAGCATGCTCGACTGGAACGACCCGAAGGTCACGGCAGCGTGGGAGAAGGCGGAGTCTGCAGCACACCAGCTCGACCAGCTCGTCAACGACCGACGCGATATGGCTCGCGTCCTCGGCGGCGACGGCGGACGGGACAACGCGCTGTACGCGGTAGCCAAGCCGCCCACTCCCAGCGTCGACGACGTCCTCGCCCACAAGCTGCGCGACGAGGTCGGCCCGGCACTTCGGGAGTGGAAGGAGCTGCAGCACCAGCCCGTCAGCCGATGGCTGTACCTCGCACGCTCACCACACTTCACCCTGCAGCTGGCCACACCAGGCGAGGCACGCGAGCGGGCAGCAGCCGTCGACCGCTGGCGCGACGCCATCGCAGGCATGCAGACAGCAGGCTCACGCGGTCAGGCAGTCGCAGCGGTGCGACAGGCATTGGCTGCGTGACCCATGAGCAGGCGTCAAGGGCATCGCGCGAGTGGTCAGCCACCAACACGACGCGAACCTATGGCTGACGAGCAGTCCAATCCTCCAGGGGCGACTGCAAGCGCTCAGCCAGCGCCGACCCGCGGTCCGGCCGGCTCCTCGCTTCGCCGGCCGGACCGCGCACAAACCAGGAGCAAAGGGGTGGGGACGGGGGCTCCCGGGTGATCTTCCAGCCATCGAAGACGTATAGCACCTGACCTTCTGCCTGGGTTTCCTAGGCGTTTTCCGAATCGAGTGACCGAATGGTTACGGAGAGTGCCGAAACTCCCAGACCCGTACACGGGGTCAGCTGCATTACGTCTTCGATGGCTGGAAGATCCACTAGGGGGACCCCTCGCCACTCCCATTCATCCCGATTCGAGGAGATCTGGTGACGAACAACTGGCACACGTCGACCCGTGCGAGCCGGCTGCCGAAGGACTGGGCGAAGCGCCGTAAGGCGGTGCTCGAGGCTCAGCCGACGTGCATGATCTGTGGCGTTCGTCCGTCGACGGTCGCTGACCACATCGTCCCGATGACCGATCGGCACGAACCGGAAGACCTTCAGGGTGTGTGCGATCCGTGCCACCGACAGAAGACTGCCAAGGAGGCTGCCGCGTTCCGTGCTGTTGCGCCTCGACCGACTCGGTTCCGCGGTGACGAGCCGCATCCCGGTCTGCTGTAGCTGTACCTGTCCTTGACCTCTAAGGCCCGCGCCACGGACTGCCTAGGAGGGCAGCGTGTCGCCAGCTATCTCAGTCGGCTCGGTTGAAGTCGACGTTCTACCCAATGCGACAGGCGTGCGGCAACGCATGCAGAACCAGCTCGTTCCTGCCGCGAACGAGGTGGGCGACGAAGTAGGCCGTGTCATCGGCCGCTACATGACGTCGCATATCGCCGACGCGTTCGTGCAGGGCATCAGGAACGGCGGCCGTCAAGCTCAGGCGCCGGCGACCCGTCAGGGCCAGGCGACAGGCGGGGCGTTCGCCCGTTCGTTCAAGGGCCGTGTCGAGGCGGCGCTCCGGGATCTGCCGGACGTCGAGCTGCGTGCGGACGCGTCTGATGCGGAACGTGAGATCCATGCGATCCGGGCGCAGCTGCTGACGCTGCGGGATACCGAGATCGGCGTCGACATCGACGCGACGGAGGCTCAGGCCCGTATCGCCCGGCTGCAGGAGCGCCTGACGCGTCTGTCGACGTCGAGCGCGGACGTGAATGTGCGCCTCGACGCGGGGGCGGCACAAGCTCAGTTGGCCGCGTTCCAGGCGGAGATCAACCGGCTCGACGGGCAGGACATCAATGTCGACGTCGACACCCGCTCCGCGGCGGCGAACTTCAACCTGCTGACGACGTCCGCCATCGCGTTTGGTCCCGCGATCCTGCCGGTGCTGCCGGTCGTCGCGGCCGGCCTGGGCGCGATCGCCGCGGCCGGTACGGCGGCAGCTGCAGGGATCGGCGCGGTCGGCCTGGTCGCCGTACCGGCCTTCAAGCAGATCGGCGGTGTCCTGCAAGCCCAGAAGGCGGCTCAGGACGCGGCGACGCAGTCGACGAACACCGGGGGCCAGGCTGCGGCTGCAGCGTCATCGAGGGCCCTGCAGCTGGCTTCTGCTCAGCAGGCGGTTGCGACGGCGGAGCGCAACGGGGCGAGGCAGATCGCTCAGGCGCAGGCTGCGGTGACTCAGGCTCGCCGTACAGCGGCTCAGGCGGCTGCGAGGGCGGCTCAGGCCGTCGAGGACGCGGAAGACGCCCTGGCGGACTCTCAGCGGGCCGCACGGAAGGCTCAGGAGGATCTGACGGCCGCGCGCCGGACCGCGGCGCAGGAGCTCGAGGACCTCAACACGCGACTGACGGACTCGGTGCTGTCGCAGCGGGACGCCGAGATCGGCCTGAAGGAGGCGACCCTCGAGCGGGACGCGGTCCTGAAGGACGCGAAGTCGACGGAACTCGACAAGCAGAAGGCGCTCCTGCAGTACGACCAGGCCGTTCAGCGCCTGAAGGAGCAGACCACCGAGACCGGGCGCCTGAAGAAGGAGACGGCCGCCGCAAACAAGGCGGGCGTCGAGGGCAGCCAGACCGTCAAGTCGGCGCAGGAGCAGGTTGCTCAGGCTCAGGACACGGTTGCCGACCGGACGAAGGCGCTGCAGCAGGCTCAGGCCGCTCAGGCTCAGACGGCTCAGGACAACGCGGCGAAGATCGCGCAGGCTCAGGAGAATGTGGCGGTCGCTCAGCAGTCCGCGGCGGATGCCGCGGCTTCGGCGGCCCGCCAGCTGCAGCAGGCGTCCCAGACGCAGGCGTCGGCGGCCGGCACGGCGGATGCCGCGGCCACGGCGCAGGCCAAGTACCGGGCCGAGTTGGCGAAGCTGACGCCCTCGGCTCGCGGCACCCTCAACGCGTTCGTCGGCCTGCAGACCGCGTTCAACGCCTGGTCGCGATCCCTGCAGCCGGCCGTGATGCCCATCTTCACCAGGGCCCTGATCGGGATCCGGAACACCCTTCCCACACTCACGCCGTTCGTGCTCGGCGCCGCGGACGCGATCGGCATCCTCCAGGACAAGGTGTCCGCGGAGTTGAAGAAGCCGTTCTGGCAGGGCTTCAAGGCGGATCTGCAGGGCAACGTGAAGCCTGCGATCATCGGGCTCGGCGTGGCGTTCGGGAACGTCTTCAAGGGGATTGCCGGGATCATCGACGCGTTCCTGCCGCACATGGACGGCATTTCGTCGACCATGCAGCGGATCACCGGCAAGTTCGCAACGTGGGCGACCGGGCTGAAGGGGTCGCCGGAGTTTGAGCGGTTCCTGTCGTACAGCGCCGACAAGGCGCCGCTGATCGCCGACACGCTCGGGAAGATCGCGACAGCGTTCCTCAACATCGGCACCGCGCTATCGCCGCTGTCGGGACCGCTGCTGCAGCTGCTCGGCACAACGGCGTCGATCCTCAGCAACATCGCCACCTACCTGCCTGAGCTCGTCATCGGCATCTACGGCCTGTACGTGGGGACGAAGCTGTGGGCCGCTGCTCAGGTCATCGCGAACGGCGCAATGATCGCCTTCAACGCCATCACCTTCGCCGGCCCGTGGGGCTGGATCCTGGTTGCGATCGCCGCCGTCGCCCTGGCGGTCCTGTACATGTACCGGCGCTTCGACTGGTTCCGTGCCGGCATCCAAGCGATCTGGTCGGCGATCCAGACGGCGTCGATGTGGCTGTGGACGAACGTCCTGCAGCCCGTGTTCGCGTACATCTGGACCGGGCTCAAGCAGCTGGGCACCGCGGCGATGTGGCTGTGGACCAACGCGATCAAGCCCGCTTGGGATGCGATCTCACTCGCCGCTCGGATCCTGCTCACGGTCATCACCGTCGCCGTCATCCTCCCGATCGTCCTGGCCGTGAAGGTGCTGGGAGCCGTCATCGGCTGGCTGTGGGAGAAGGCGTTCAAGCCCGCACTGCAGCAGATCGGCGACCAGGCCACGTGGCTGTGGAAGAACGCCATCAAGCCCGCCTGGGCGGCGATCCAGGTCGCAGCGACCTTCATGTGGGAGAAGATCCTCCGCCCGATCTTCCGGAACTTCGTGGAGGGCATGCGGCAGGTCGGCCGTGGCGCTTCGGCCCTGTACACGGGGGCGATCAAACCTGCGTGGGACAGCATCGTCTCCGTCGGCAAGTACGCCTGGGAGAAGGGCATCAAGCCCGTCTTCGACAGCTGGAAGACCATCATCAAGGGCCTTGGCGGTGTCTTCGGGGACGCAGTCGACTCGATCAAAACCCAGTGGGACAAGCTCAAGAGCATTGCGCGGCGGCCCATTCAGTACGTCGTGGACACCGTCTACAACCGGGGCATCGTCGGCGTGTGGTCGAAGGTGGCCGACGCGTTCGGGGCGCCCCCGCTGAAGGAGTTCCACTTCGCCCGCGGCGGCGTCATGCCGGGCTACACCCCGGGCAGGGACGTGCACCGGTTCGTGTCGCCGACGGGCGGCCGGCTGGAGCTCAGCGGCGGCGAGGCCATCATGCGACCGGAGTTCACCCGCGCGGTCGGCTCGGGGTTCGTGAACTCCATGAACGCGCTGGCGCGTTCTCGAGGCGCCCAGGGTGTGAAGGCGGCGCTGGCCCCGGTGTTCGGCGGGAACCCGATGACGGCGACCGATACGACGCTGCGCTATGCGGACGGCGGTGTCTTCGGCTGGATCGGCAAGGGCCTCAACAAGGTCGCGGGTGCCGGGTCGGCGGCATGGAACAAGGTGAAGGAGGGCGTGTCGTGGCTGGGCGACACGATCCTCGGTTCGGCGAAGGCCGGGGTGAAGGCGGCCGTGAACCCGCTCCTGAAGGGCTTCCCGGGGCTGGACACCCGCTTCGGCCAGATGGCCCGGGGCATCCCGACGAAGCTCATCAACGCTCTGTTCGGGTTCTCCAAGACTGCCGACAAGAAGGGCGGCGCTGGCGGGGTCGGCGGCCCGCGTATCCAGGAGGCGCTGAAGTGGGCGAAGGCTCAGGCCGGTAAGCCGTACATCTGGGGCGGGGTCGGCCCGAAGGGCTTCGACTGCTCGGGGTTCATGGGCGCGATTGAGAACGTGATCCGCGGCCTCAAGCCGAACACCCGGCGCTGGGCCACCGGAGCGTTCTCCGGGAACACGGCCCCGGCCGGCTGGGTGAAGAACGGCAGCTCCGCCTTCCGTATCGGCATCACCAACGCGGGCGTCGGCCACACGGCGGGCACCCTCGGGAAGACGAACGTCGAGAGCCGGGGCGGGCAGGGCGTCGTCGTGGGCAAGTCGGCCCGCGGCTACAACAACCCGCTGTTCACGTCGTGGTACGGCTTCCAGCCCGGCAAGTACGACAGCGGCGGCTACCTGCAGCCGGGCATGAACCTGGCGTTCAACGGCACGGGGCGCCCGGAGCCTGTGTTCACCAGCTCGCAGGCGAACGCGCTGATGTCCGCGGCGAAGCAGCAGGTTGCCGTTGGCCTCCAGCCGGGCGACTCCCTGTCGCTGGTGGTCGACGACCAGCGCTTCACCGCCTACGTCGACAACCGCGCCGACAACCGGGTGAGCGTCAGTCAGCAGCGGCTCATCCAGAGCCTCAACGCGAGCTGACAAACCATCAGGGAAGGTGGGCGAAACCCGGGCACTTCGGGTGCTCGGGTTGCTGCTCAGCTACTGCTCAGAGGTGCTCGACCGCAGGTCAGCGCTGCTCAGCCAACTGCTCAGGCGCTGCTCAACGGATGCTCTGAGCAGCGGCTGAGCAGTAGCTTGAGCAGCTGTGACCTGCGGTCGAGCAGTGCCGAGCACCCCGCGAGCAGTACCGATACCGGGGCAAAGTGACCTCCGGAATTGGTCTAGTTGGATCTCTGGCGTGAGGGCGGACAGCCCCCGGACAGTCGCCCGGAAGATCCTGCTTTGCCCCGGACAGGAACCCGGACAATCGATCTCCGCACCCGGACAGCGTCCGGACGCTGTCCACCCCCTGTCCTACCTCGGAGGCCAATCTGTCCGGGGGCAAACCGGGTCATGTCCTACCCCCCGTCCACCTAGTTTGCGGTGGTATGCACCCTGCCAGGACCCTGCCCCGACCCTGCATCGCTGCAGGTCGCACCCTGCCAGGACCCTGCCGGAATCTGGCAGGGTCACCGCTCGACCCTGCCCCAACCGGGCAGGGTTTCGGCAGGGTCGCCGACTCTCTGACCTGCACTCCTGGCAGGGTCCGGCAGGGTCGGGGCAGGGTGCATAGCGGGGCAATCCGGTATGGCGTGAGGTCGGACAAGGTCTGCCAAACCGCAGGTCGAGGTCGGACAGAGGTCTGACAAACGATCTCCATTCCTTGATCGTCTGTCCGACGTTGGCAGACCTCTGTCCGACCTGCCCGACGCTGCGACCTGCAGCGCGGTAGACCTTGTCCGACCTCTGTCCGACCCACATATGCGGGCAAAGCGGTTGTGACGGAGGTCGTGACAGGTCGTTATCGCCGTCACGACGACAAGCCCCAGAATCACAACCCATCACGACCTCCGTAACGACCTCCACCTGCAGCGTCAAGACCCGGGTCACGGGTCTGTGACCAGGATGGTCACAGTGGTCACACCCCCGGGTCACGGCCGTGACCCTGACCTGACTGCGACCTGACGGCTGGCGCCTCAAACCCTCCGCCAGTCAGGTCCCGTCACCTCGACGTCAGGTCAGACGTCAGCCTCTGACCTTGGGCCGTCAGGTCGCCGTCACCCTGGTATGAACCCGGCAGTTGCCCGGTTTGCACCCGGCGCAGACCCGGCAGAGACCCGGTGGGGTACCCGGATTGTGGGTACCCCTGCCGACCTTCTGCCGGGGTCCCGCCGACCTGTTGCCGGGTCTGCGCCGGGTGTCTGCCGGGGTCTCCATAGCGTGGAGGCCCCTTCGTTCACCCGCCCGTTCACCCGCGCCGGCAGGTGAACGAGGACGGCTCTATGCGCGCACGTGCGCGCGTGCGCGTGTGGGCGCGTAGAAGTCAAGGGCTCACGGGTGAACGGCTTGAGCCGAGCCGTTGAGCCATCCAGGCGAGTGGGCGTGATCTTCGTGCTGAAACGAAACTCGAAACGGAAAGGCCCCCGTACCGTGCCCGGTGGAGTGCGGGCGCGGGACGAGGGCCGGAAGCTTCCCGATGCCGGGAACCTTGGACCGTGCACGGTGAGAGACGAGCACGGGCGGTGCTTCCCGAGCGGTTCGATGGGGCGCACCCGGAGGCGCGTCCCGCCCTTACGGGAAGCGGGTTGTCGAGGGGTACGGACTAGCCCGTACCCCTTGGGCGTAAAGGGCTCCAGCGGTCCGGGATAGATCGGTAGCCACCTGCGGGAAACGGTCCCCGTAGGAGGAGGGACCGTGCCCCGAAGACTTGGATCGCACGCTGCAGGGTCGTTGGGATTCGACCTGCGATTGAAGGGCCCGGAAGGGTGGGCGGTAGCTCCCACCCTTTTGGGTTTCGACGTGCTACTTCGGAGCCACCAGGAGGGCCGTCGCGGGCGGCCCGCAGGG
>NZ_DATCVQ010000466.1:0-11839 GCF_036566765.1 Streptomyces sp. | reverse complement strand
GCCACCGTCCGCGACAACGGCGACGAGCTGTACATCCTGGACGCACCGCTGCAGGTGAAGATGGAGTCGGAGGTCATCAAGACCCCTGGCGTCGGCGGCGAATCCGGCTGCGGACAGCAGGACGACGCCAGCACCCGGCACAACGCGTCGCTGTACCGCTCGACGATCCTGCCGCAGGTCCAGAACGCGGTGAACACCGCGCCCGAGTACGCCGATCTGCGCCGGGTCTACGCCAGCCGGGTCGCCGCCGAGTGGTTCCGCAAGCGCAGCACCACCAAGCACACGGCGTACTCGGACCTCATCGGCAAGGGCGACATCAGCCGCTGGGCCTCCAAGGAGAAGTGGACGCCCCGTGAGGTCTTCGACCGTTACGTCAAGTCGTACAAGAACGGCGAGTTCAAGGTGAAGCGCACCACCACCAAGGGCAACATCATCTACACCAACACCTACGTCTACGGCGGGGTGGACTTCACCCGGATCAACCAGAACCGGCTGAGCGCCGCCAAGTTCGCCAAGGAACACCCCGCGCTCAGTGCCACGGCGCGCAACGCGCTGCACGCGCCGAGCGGGACTGGCCGCGAAGTCTGGCTCGGGGGCCTCACCAGCTCCAAGCCGTTGCCCGAGGCGTACGCCAGTCCCGCGCCGGCGACATCGAACCCGTGGCTCTACGCGCTTGCGTCCCTGCCCCTCCTCGGCTGGCTCACGGTCGGGGGCCTGTTGCTGCGCCGCCGCCGGGCTGCCGAGCCGACGGGGGCGGCCCGGTGACCATGACGAGGAAGGGAACAGCCGCCGGTGCCTCCGGGCGTCGTGCTCGCGGCGAGCTACCTGTTCGCCGGGGTGGCGGCGCTGGCCCTGGTCTCCTCGGTCGGCACGTTCTTCGCCAGCCCAGAGTTCAGCCGCTATCGGAGCGAACAGGCGGGCGACGGTACGGCGGGTTCGCTCGCCGCGGTCGTGCTGACCGCGTTCGCCGTCTACGACCGCCTTCGGTGCCGTCTGCCTGCTCCTGGCCCTGCTCGACGGACGGGGAAAGAACCCGGCCCGGATTGTCACCGGGATCGTCGGTGCTCTGGCCGTCTGCTTCAACCTCGGGCTGCTTTGCCGTAGACGCCTACGATCCGGTGCCCTAATACGCCGACATGACCCGGATCGTGGCCGTCGGGATGCTCCTGCTCATCACTGGTTCGGTCACCCTGCTGGTGCTTCGGTCTGCCCATGGGACATGCGGTGACCCGGCTCGCGGAATGGTTGGAGGACAGAAGCCACGCATCGCCTAGACCTGTGCTCCGACACGCGCTCAGCTTGCAGACGAGAAGACTGCAGTGCCTTGCCACCGACCGACTTGAAGCTGAGGAATGGCGGTGCCGAACGAAACACAGGGCCTGTCAGCTCCTCCCATTGAGGGCTCGCATGTTCACGGAGTCGATCGCGCACCTCGACCAGTCCAGCTCCCCGCGGGCGGCGAGTTCGTCCAGCACCAGGCGGTGGAGCTTCGCCCGCACCCGCGCCGCGGTCCACTCGGAGAACCGCCGGTGGACCGTCTGCCATGAGGCACCGAAGACTGGCGGCAACTGCCGCCAGGTACACCCCGACGTGGCGACGAAGATGATCGCGGCCAGCACCGCGCGATCGTCGACCCGTCGACGGCCTCCGCCTTGGGGCTTCGTGGGGATCTGCGGTCTCACAGCCCGGAACAAATCCCACAGCCCCTCGGGCACCAGCCCCTCAACGAAGGCCATCGAGTGCAGCCCCCTCCATCGGTGCCGGTGTCGCAGATCTGTCCGTGGCCTTCCAGGGGGCCCCGAATCGTGCCAGGTAGTGCCACACCTTCTTGACCGCCTGGGGGTCATAGAGGCCAGCACGTGCAGCATTTCCGACGATCCGAGGATCGAGCACGCCGTCGACCGCGATCTGCGTGCCCAAGTCGACGTACTCCTGGCTTCGGTAGCCGGAGTGACGTCGGAGTTCTTCAACCCTGAGTCGGAAGCCGGGGTGCCACTCCACCGGGCAGCCAAGACGCAGAGCCGCGTCCTCGACCGTCGTGCCTCGGTAGCAGGGGTCCAGGACCAGCGCCTCCACATGGCATTGCAGCTGGACCGGCCCGTGCACTTGGGCCTCGATGTAATCGTCCAGCTCGTCCTGGCGATCGGCGAAGGCAAGCTCGATGAGCCCCATGCGGGCCGCGACACCGAAATTCGACGGTTCGAGGAAACTATCCGGGTAACAGAACGTGGTCCGCGTCAGCGTCTGGGCCGTCAGCCGGAAGTGTGCCGAGCCGAACCGCGGCGCCCCGCCGACCGGCTTGCGACGGAAGTTCAACGCTCCATAGACGGGCCGCTCATGAGCGGTCGCTTCGTCGTACGCCCCGTCGAAGATCCGGCTCTCCCAGCGCCACCGGTCGCCGTCTGGATACGCGGTCAGTCCGCCGTTGCTAGTCCCAGTGACGAACTGCGAGTGGTAGACGCCGCCCTCGGCCATAGCGTCCAAGATCGGCTTGCCGTGCAGCAGACGGTCTGGGTGGAAGTTGAGGGTCACCCGCAATGCCGGGTCCATCGGAGGGCCCGACGCCAGTTCCGCGACATGCCGAAGGGCCCGTTCCTGCGCTGTCTGGGAGGCTGCAGAGCTCATCAGCACAGTGTTCCCCACCCTGATCAACCGGCGCACGCGGATTGTCCACCGACAGCCCGTTCCAGCGTGACGGAGCGTTGATTGATCACCAATCGAGACGATCTCTCAGAACACTAGGTCTCCCTCGGCTTCCCTTGACCGCTGCAGTGCCAGCATGACGTCGCGGTCTCCGGAGGCTTCGGCCTCTTGGTAACGCACGCTCCACCCAAGTCGACCAGTGCTGAATGGCGATCGGGAGGCATGAAGTCGATGAATCGGTGCGTCAGCGCGCATTGCTCGGGCTTGCCGTTGATATCGGGAGGTATTTGAGAACAGATGGCCAGGTGGCCCGCGCGCTTACTCTTACGGTTCGTTATGCGGATCGGTCCACAACCACCCGGACGCGGATGCTTCCAGAGCCCACAGATCACACCCCAGTCCTGGCGGGCACGGCACGAGCACTGCACGATGCCCTGGGACTCCAGCGGGCCAGAGTATTGGCGCTTTCCCTGAGACCGCGTTTGAGATCTGCCGTGTCTTGGGGCGGGAAAGGCCGTTGAGCCTTGCGTGAGTGGTTCTGGGGGTGGGTATCCGTCGGATCTGACGGATGAGCAGTGGGTTCTGGTCGAACCGTTGCTGCCAGCGGCGAGGGTGGGGCCGAAGGGCGGGCGGCCGGAGAAGCATCCGCGACGGCGGACGGTGGACGCGATCTTCTACGTGGTCCGGACCGGGTGCGCCTGGCGGCAGTTGCCGAAGGACTTCCCGCCCTGGCCCACCGTCTACTGGTACTTCACCTGGTGGCACGACGATGGCACCGTCGAGCGCATCCACGATGCCCTGCGCGGCAAGGTTGGCAAGGCCGATGGCAGGAATGCCGAACCGACTGCCGGGCTGATCGACTCCCAGTCCGTCCGCACCGCAGATACCGTCCCGGCCGCAACCAGAGGCTTCGACGCGGGCAAGAAGGTGAAGGGCCGCAAGCGGTGCATCGTCACCGACACCCTTGGCCTGCTCCTGGCCGTGCACGTCGTCGCGGCCAGTGTCCAGGACCGCGATGGTGCCCGTCGCCCGCTGCTGTGGACCCGGCTCGACCACCCAAGTGTTCAGAAGATCTGGGCGGACCAGGGCTTCGCTGGCCGCTTGGTCGACTGGACCGCCCAGATCCTTGGCCGCGAGCTGGACATCGTGCGCAAAGACCCAGGTCAGCGCGGCTTCCAGGTCCAGCCCAAGCGTTGGGCTGTTGAACGTACCTTCTCGTGGCTCACCGCCCACCGGCGTCTTGCACGGGACTACGAGACCAGCCCGGCCCACGCGGAGACGATGATCCGCTGGGCGATGATCGGCGTGATGGTGCGCCGGCTGGCCCGGGGCCGAGCGGCCGTCCGGAGCGGCCCGCGGCTCCTCGCTGGCTCGGCTCAGGTGTCGTAGCAACCGTTCCATGGTGCGTTGAAGCCCAGGCCGTCGGGATAGAACTCGGCCCACGCACCATCGTCCTCCTCGTCCGCGTCTTCCTCCACGACCAGGCCGAACAGGGCTCCCTCGAACCGGACCTCGAAGGGCGCGATCGCGATGTCCTGGTACCGCCGCTCCGGCAGGGCGTTCAGCCACTCGGCAAGCAGCAGCCGGGCCGCGTCGATCGCCTTCTTTTCGCCGTCCGCCGTGGTGCCGGTGAACTGGATACGCGAGTCCAGGTGCTGGCCGGCCCCGTCGAACTGATGGAGCACGGCGCACCAACGCTTCTGGGACTGCCAGTCGTCGCCGCTCCAGCCCTCAGGGAAGGCCGCAGTGACCGAGGCGAAAAACTGGCCGCCCTGCCACCGCCCGATGGTGCTCGTGCGGTAGTCAGGTTCGTGTCTGATCGGGATGATCTCGGGAACGCTCATGGGCGGAACCATAGGCGCTACCTGGGACAACAGGGGGTGACGACCCCCATCACCTATCCGCGTTGAATGAGATCTCAAACGCGGTCTGAGAGCCGAGGACCTGATGACCGACCAGATCTCCAGCCAGCAGCTCACCTTCGATCAGCAGACGGAAAGCGCCAGCCGGCACAAGCCGGTCCTCGACCGAATTGCGACGCGCTGGCCCGGCTCGGTGGGGCCGGCAACCCCCGTCTGATCGTGATGGGTGCAGGGGAAGATCCGCGTATCGTGGATACAAGGAATTGGTCTGGTTGTTCGGGGGTTGGGTGCAGGTCGAAGAGCATGCTGCCTGGGGGCGGGACTTCCCGGTCAAGTACTTGCTGGTCCGCGAGGACGAAGAGGGTGAGGAGAGGTTCTGGGGACGGTGCGCCGGCGTAGAGGGCCTGTTCGTGGACAGGGTTCCGCCGCCGCGAGAGGTGCTGACTCTGCGGGGGTGTACGCCCGACGGGGTATTGGGGAATGCCCTTGCCCATGCTGGGAAGGCAACTGGGTTGCTGGGCGACGTGTGCGTCGAGGTCTGGGACGAACAGCAGCCGGTGCAGTGGTGGAACTTGGTGGACACGGTAGTCATTGCTCACCAGCCCAGCCGGACCGATCCGGCCCTGGTGGATGTCGTCGTGGGGGCCGGGGTCGAAGAGGAATACACGTGGTCACGCGCTCTGCCGACGTCGCCACGGTTCGAGCTGTTCGCGGGAACCACTGTGGCCGCCGTCCCGGCTGGGCGCTGCCTGAGTATTGATGGTCTGTTCGTCTCGCGCGAGGCCGCGCCGAGGACTCCTTTGGAGCTCATCGGCTGCGAGGCCGGGGAGCCCTTGCTCGCTGTCCTGCGCAGGCCGCGCAAGTGGGAGCGGGACTGGATGCAGGTGTGGGCCCTGGACCGCAACGGTCGGGTGATGTACTGACACAATGTGGACCTGGATATCACGGGAGCGCGTCCGTCGGTGCTCGGAGGCGCCCTGGTGGACATCACGCTCACCGACGGCGGCGGCGACCGGCCCTCGCTGATTGCCCGTCCGATCTGGGAAGCCTGGTACCAGGGCGTCCCGATGACTCCCAACCAGTGGGCTCCGTACGCGGCGCGAGGGAGAGCCGAGTGGCTCGATCTGACGGCCACCGGCATGAATGACCAAGGCCCTGATCGCACGGGCGGCGTACACCACCTCGACGGCAGATTCGTCACGGACGGGCCCGGTCTGCACTGCGCTATGGCCGAGGCTTTGGTAGGTCCCGGAGGCTACTTCGGCCGTGAATGGAACGCGTTCAAGGACTGTCTGAACGGCGGGTTTGGCGTGGCCGTGCCCTTCACCCTGATCTGGCACGACGCCGACATCGCGCGCCAGGCGCTTGCAGAGGTCGCATCGGATCTCGGGAAGGGGCTCTCCTACTTCGAGGACATCGTGCAGCTCCTCGAACGCTACGGCGTCACGGTCGTCCTCCAGTGACTCGATACCGTCCGAGCCCTACAAGACTGCTGCACACTCAGAGCGTCAGCACGGGCCGGGTGGAGAAGTCCTCGCAAAGGTCTTCGCCGTCGGGGCCGTACACGAACTCGACCATGGAAGGGTTCCTGTTGGCAGTGGCCAGGGGCAACCACGCCAACATATGGCCGTAGCCGCCACACACCGACTCGCCGCCGTCGCCGCCGTGTACCGCGGTGACGTCGCTCGTCAGCTCTGTGCTGTAGGTGTCGTAGGCGATGCGTAGGCCGAAGGCGTTCGGCTGGTTCTGCGGCCCGTCCGAGTCTCCGTAGGGGATGCGGTCGAGGGGGCAGTCGTTGCCCCACCGGAAAAGGGTTGTGGCGCCGGCCCCGCAGGCGTGCTCCCACTCGTCCGAGCTAGGCATCCGCAGGCCGCGAGCCGCGAGCGCGGCCGGCATGTCGGCGGGCAGTTCGGTCAGGTTCTCGTCCCCCACGGCCATCAGCACGGCGGCCAGGGTGACGCTCCGGCGCGGGCTGAGCACCTGGGCGAGGTGGGCCCGAAGGTCGGGCCCGTAGCCGAAGCCCTGATCCAGGCTCTCTGCGTCATCGGCGGTCTGCTCGGGCGTCGGCTGCCAGGCGTCGAGGTCGAACCCGAGCGTCACTGGGCCGCCGGGTATCAGAGCGAATTCCTGAGCATTCCGTTCGATCCGGACACGATGCAGCGGGGTGTTGAGGTGCTCAACGGTCTCGAGAGCGGTCACGCGGCCACTGACCAGCTCCGCGACCTCGCGGGCGACGCGGTGTGCAGTCGGCAGGTCGAATGACCGCCACTGGTCAAGACTGAGATTGGCGAGAGACATGTGCCGCAGTGTTGCACGGGCCTCTGACACGGCACGGTCAGGGGCGAGGCGGGACAGCAGGGATGCCGAGGGTGACCACACCACTCGGTTGCTCAGCTCTCTGGGCCTGTTTGCGCTTTTCGGGCAGGAACTGAAGAGTGAGATCGATTCCTTCGATCTCGCCCAGCCAGCCCTCGCTCTTTGCTTGTTGCCTACGGGCTTCCAGATCTTCCTCCAGTTCGTCGAGACGTGGCAGCATCTTGGGGTTCACATGCAGCATCGGGAAGCGCCGACAAGCTTCTCTGAACTTGAGCCGCCGGTCTGTCGCAAGCTTCTGATCCGTAGCTCTCTGAAACCGAATTGGTGATGCCCGAGGGATCACAGCGAGATGTTCCGGAGAACGAGAGCCCGCTCCGTCTGTCGCCTTAGTACCGTGACTTCGCATGACCGACACCGAGATCGAGATCACCGCAGACCTGGTCCGCGACCTGCTGCAGGAGCAACATCCAGACCTTGCAGGGCTGTCCATCCGCGAGGTGGCGGGCGGCTGGGGTAACCAAATGTGGTGCCTCGGGGACGAGTTGGCCGTGCGCATGCAGCGCATGGACCCCACCCCGGATCTCCAGCTCAAGGAACGGCGGTGGCTCCCCGTGCTGGCCCCGCGCCTGCCGCTCCCGGTGCCGACCCCGGTGCGGTTCGGCGAACCGTCCGAGCGCTTCCCCAAGCACTGGACCGTGATGACGTGGGTTCCCGGCCAGCCGCTGGACCACGGCTCGATCAGCCGCGGCGACCACGCGGCCGACACGCTGGCGGGCTTCCTCCGGGCACTCCATGTGGAGGCGCCCGCCGAGGCGCCGATCGCTACGGACCGCGGTGGCCATCCCAAGAACTGCACGGAGGGCTTCGAGAACCTCTTCCAGGCCGTTGCCCCCGACGACATCGCTGCCGACGTCCGGGCCGTCTGGGACGACGCCGTTGCGGCCCACGAGTGGGAAGGCCCGCCGGTGTGGGTGCACGGCGACCTCCATCCCGCGAACGTCGTTGTCTCGGACGGAACGCTCTCCGGCATCGTCGACTTCGGCGACATGTTTGCCGGCGATCCAGCGTGGGACCTCGCCGCCGCATGGGTGCTGCTGCCCGCGGGCACGGCCTCACGGTTCTTCGACATGTACGCGCATGCAGACGAGGCGGCGATCCGGCGCTCCCGCGGGCTGGCCGCTATGAAGAGCCTCTTCCTGATGCTCATGGGGCAGAACGGAGATCGGGGCCTTCCCGGCGGCAAGCCGAACTGGGGACCTGCAGGCCGGGCGGCACTTGACCGTGTCCTGAAGGGAGTTTGACGCACGCTTCTTTGAACCAGTTCTCGATTTTGATTGAGGGCCATGCGGCAGCCCACCCTCGTGGGTTCATCGATCACCACGCATGGTGGGGATGCCAAGGTCCACGGCCGTATGCTGCCCGTGGCCCCGATCGAGCTGGCTGAGCTTCTCCTCGGCGCCAGCCAGGCTGCTGAACTTGATTGGGTGATGTCGGGGATGTTTGCCTGACGCCGGCCTGTCGGCTGCGGTAGCTGTGGGGCTGTGAGGTACGCACAGGGTGGCGGGCTGACCGACGCGGGCAGGGCCGCACGCGAGCGGATCCGGCTGCAGGCCGTGGAACGCTTCGCGGGCGGGGAGAAGAACCGGGAGATCGCTGCCGCGCTGCGGGTGAGCGAGCGGTCGGTGGAGCGGTGGCGCCGGGCTTGGCGCGAGCGAGGCGAGGCCGGGATCCTATCGAAGGGATCACCCGGGCGTCCCAGGCTCAGCCCGGTTCAGGTCGCGAGGCTGGAGCTGGAGTTGGATGGTGGGCCGCTCGTCCAAGGCTGGGCCGATCAGCGGTGGCCGCTGGCGCGAATCAAGAGGCTGATCGGTCGACTGTTCCACGTTTCGTACACGGTGGAGGGCACGTGGCGGCTGCTGAAGCGGCAGGGCTGGTCGTGGCAGCAGCCCACCCGCCGGGCGATCGAGCGCGATGATGCGGCGGTTGAGCTGTGGAAGAAGGAGGTGTGGCCGCGGGTAAGAGCTGTGCGGCGGCCTGCAACGGCTGGATCCTCTTCGAGGATGAGGCCGGCCAGTCGATGACGCCGCCGCGCTCTCGAACCTGGGGACGGATCGGCCGAACCCCCGTCGTCCGGGTTCGCGGCCGGGGCTCCGGACGGGTGTCGATGGCGGGTATGACCTGCTACAAGCCGGGCGAGCGGTCCCGACTGATCTACGCCATCCGCGAGTACCGAGGGCGCAAGGGGGAGCCGAAGGGCTTCGGCTGGCGGGACCTCCGCGACCTTTTGGTGCGTGCCCGCATCCAGCTCGGCGGGCCGATCGTACTCGTCTGGGACAACGTCCGCCTCCACCTGACCGCCGGGATGCGGGAGTTCATCGCCGCGAATGCCGCCTGGCTCACCGTGTTCCAGCTCCCCACCTACGCGCCGGACCTGAACCCGCAGGAGGGCATCTGGTCGCTGGTCAAACGCGACCTCGGCAACCTTGCCGCAGCCGACCTGGGCCAGATCACCAGGGCCGTGAAGCACAGGCTCAAGCAGATCCAGTACCGCTCGGATTTCGTCGACAGCTGCCTTGCAGGCACGGGCCTCATCACGGACGACTGACCGGCGCTGCAGATTGGTCAGCCGCCGTAGTACCGGTCGTAGGAGGCGGAGCGCTCCTCCACTGAGAAGCCCTCGAATTCACCGTCCGCCTCGAGCTCGCGCAGTCGATCCAGCGCCGCCGCAGCAGCAGGTGCACGGTTGGCCGAGAGGTAGGCCTTCGTCGCGTCGAGCCCGTGCCCAAGCAGGAATTCGATGTCGATCGAGCACGCCGCGTCGAAGCTGGCTTGCTTCGCACTCCAGACCAGGAGCACGTCGTCGAGGTCGCCGCTGTTGAACAGCTGAAAGCAGCAGAGCCTCATCAGCTCGGTGTCGCCCTCGCCCTGGGCGCGTCGCTCACGCGCCGTGTGCTCTCTGAGGAGTGCACGGACCTCGTCGAGATCCGCGCCGACGGGGCGAAGCCCGTAGCGGCGCCAGCTTTCCTTGACATCCATCGCTGGTCTCCTTGATCGTCCGGCCCGGCCCGTGGCCTATCGGCCCCACCCATCGTCGTTCGGTCGGACGACGGCTCCTCTGCCGGTCACAGTATGCACACCGAGGGCCGGCCCATGTGGGTCGGTGGCCACCGGCGCAGATGACCGATGGCCCACTCCACCCGACATCACCCAATCAAGTTGAGTGACCTGGAGACCTTCGACCTCGCCGAGCCAGGCTTCCGTCTCGGCTTCGGCGATTCGGGCGATCAAGTTGTCGCGGATCTCGGCAAGCCGTGCCCGTTGGGACGGGTCAGGTCGGAGGAGGGAGCATCTGACACAAGTTTCTCTGAACCTGCTTCTGTTCTCTCTGAGCTGGTCCTGCCGCTCGTTGACGGGGGTGGCTGTCCGTCGCAACATCAATGCCCGATCATGGAGCGGTGAACGGAAGTAATCCCGGCCTTGATCTCGAAGCGCTCTCTGCCTTGTGGCAACGGCAATGGCCTGTGCCGCAGCAGGACATCCCGATGCGCCGGGCCTATCCCGACCGATGGGTGCGCTTTCACAGCCTCCCCGGATCGAAGCGATACCCGGACGACGAGACCGAGTACAGCATCCTCCTCGAACGCCATCACGCGCTGCTGGCCGAGCTGGGGCCGAACGACGACGAACTGTATGTGGTCACCCGGGAGTGGAACGGAGACCCTGAGCCTGTCACGCGCATGGCGGACCTCCAGAGGGTCGACCCGGATGCCCAGCACTGGGACAGTTGGGTTCATGACGACGACTTCCCGGATGACATCCTCTACGAGCACGAATACATAAGTCGTTGTCCGCGTAACAGGAAAGCTCTTGATCCGCTTCTGCGGCTCGTGGCCGACGAGGTGATCGCAGGGGTCACCCTGGCCCCGCTCGATCTTCGCTGGCTCTATCACCCCTATGACGGTGGCGGGGATGTATTCGCGCCCAGCGCCACGGTCAGGGACGCTCTCAAAGCTGCGCACCCCGACTGGCTGTCCACACATCCCAGCGGCATGTGATGTCACGTCTCCAAGAGTGATCACGGTAGCTCCCCTCCCTGAGGCGTGGCGAGGTGAGGGATACCGAGATCAACAGGAGTGCTGGTTCGGCTGCGTCGGTCGAGCTTCTCCTCTGTGCCTGCAAGGCTGACTTGGAGGCCCTCGACCTCGCCGAGCCATCCCTCGCGTATAGCATCTTCGATGCGGGCGGGGAGGTTGTCGCGAATCTCGACCAGCCTGGCTCGCTGGGCCGGATCTGGTCGGAGGAGAGAGTAACGAACGCAAGCGTGTTCATGAACACAAGGGCTGGAAAAGGCACGAGCGCAGGTGCCGATGGACACTTCGCGCTTCTCGAAGTGCGCCAGGAAAGCGTCCCATTCCGCCTCGGTTGGTGTTCGGTATTCATCGCTGGGTCGGGTGGCCCTGCGGCGGGCGATGAAGGCGCGATGGGCCTCGATGGTCTCGGTGGGGTAGATCGCCTTGTTGCCCATCGTCGTGTCGTGACTCTTGTGCCCGCGAATCACTTGGGCGATGTGTGGTGGCAGACCGTTCATGATGGCGTCAGTGACGAAGATCCGACGGAAGTCGTGCGGGGAGAAGATGGGCGGTTCGCCGCCGGCATCGGTCAGGCCCGTGGTGGCCAGCGTGTTGATCAGGAGCTTGCGGAGGGCTGTCGGGGTGAAGGCGCGGTGTTCGGTGCCGATATCGCGCTGGAACAGCAGCGGCATCGGCGGGTTCCAGACCCGCTCGTGGAACTGCTATGCCGACACCGCCTGCCAACGGCTACGTCGGATCCGCGAGCTCACCGGTCACGCGTCACCGACCCGGGTCAGCACCGTCGAGTCGTACGCCGAGCTCCAAACCCTCCAGGTGCTGCCGCGCTCGGTCCTGCGCTGACCGGCCTCCGCCCGGTTGCCGGACGGATCACCTGTTCAGGGACTGTCCCCGGGCGCCCCGTGACTGGCTCCATATGGAGGGGCGTCC
>NZ_DATCVQ010000465.1:0-6399 GCF_036566765.1 Streptomyces sp. | reverse complement strand
AGGGCTACGCGGCGGTGGGCGCCGGCGGCGGCGCGTCGCCGCGGAGCGCGACCCCGCCCTCGGGCTCGGTGCGCCTGGTCCCGCTGGACGACCCGTCCGCCAGTGGGACGACGTCGAGTACGTCGTCGCCGAAGCCGGACGGGAGCGGGGGGACCCAGACGACGACGCCGGGGAGCGCGCCCGGCTCGGGTAGTACGGGTACGAACGCTCCCGGAGGCACGATTCCAGGCCCCGGAGCCACGGCTCCCGCGCCAGGAACGCCCGGGACGCCGAGTCCGCCAAGTACGCCGAGCCCGCCCAGTACACCCGGCACTCCGGGCACCACGCCTCCGCCGCCCGGCCGGCCCGGCCCCGCCGTCCTCACGCTCTCCGCGCCCCTGCTCGCCGACGCCGACCGCCGGTGGTGCGAGCAGGTGACGCTCGCCTTCCGCAACACCGGCGGGACCGCGGTCGCTTCGGGTGCCGTCGCCTTCGAGACGCACATCATCGGGGCGCTCGGCATCGACTGGGCGACCATCGACTCGACCCAGCCGCTGCCCGCCCCGATCGTGGCGGGCGGGACGAAGAACCACACCTACACGGTCTGCGTGGACTCCTGGCGGGTCCCCCTCGGCATGCACATCGACACGCAGAAGGTCACCGCGACCTGGAAGTAGGTCCGGAAAGTGAAGTAGATCCGGGAAGCAGGGCCTTGAGTCAGGGCCTCAGCCCAGCGCGAGCCAGGCCACCGCGGCCAGGACCGCGATCGCGGCGATCACGCCGACGATCAGTCCGACCCGCGGGCCGGAGGAGGGCGCGGCCGGCTGGGAGGCCCGGCCCTGGGGGGCCTCGTCGACGAAGGCGCGGAACATCTGGGTGCTGCCGGAGGGGTCGTAGCTGCCCTCGGGGCCCTGACCCTGCGGTGCGTGGGGGTTGTGTGCCATGGGGAAGGACCCTAGCGAACGGGGGGTTCCGGCCCCAAGCCCCCGCCACCTCTCCCCCACACCCTCCGCCGCTCCCCCGCGCCCTTTGCCGATTCTTTAGCGCCGTTTGACCGTTTTAGTTTGCCTGGAGCAACCATCCATCTCTATGGTTGCCCTAAGCAACAAGATGCTTGGAGTGTCCGATGGAGACGCGGAACCGGAACCGCTACGAGAACCTCGCCCGCCAGGTGAGTGCCATCGGGGCGGTGAAACGGGGCCTCGCGCGCGTGCTGCCCGTCGAGTGTCAGGGCGGATCCGCCGCCGTCCTGGCCCTGCTGCACCACCACGGCGACATGCGGATGAGCCGGCTCGCCGAGCTCATGGCCGTGGACATGTCGGTCTGCAGCCGGCATGCCGCGCACACCGTCGAACACGGCTGGGTCGAGCGACTGCCCGACCCGGACGACCGGCGCTCCAGGATCCTGCGGCTCACCCCCGCCGGCCACGACATGCTCGACGAACTCGACCGGCGGGTGACCGAGACCTTCGCCCGCAACCTCGCCGACTGGTCCGACGACGACGTCGCCCAGCTCACCGCACTGCTCGCCCGCCTCCGCGACTCGTTCGGAGACTGCCGGGCCCACCACGCCTGAGACTTGAGAACAAAGGAAACCCATGGCTACAGCCACACCTGACAGCGGTGTGCGGGACGGCCTCGCCCAGCAGGGAGGAGCCGGTGACGCCGCTCCGATGACCCACCGGCAGATCATGGAGGCGCTCTCCGGGCTTCTGCTCGGCATGTTCGTCGCGATCCTGTCGTCGACGATCGTCTCCAACGCGCTGCCCCAGATCATCACCGACCTGGGCGGCGGCCAGTCCGCGTACACCTGGGTCGTCACCGCGGCCCTGCTGTCGATGACGGCGACCACGCCTCTGTGGGGCAAGCTGGCCGATCTCTTCTCCAAGAAGCTGCTCGTCCAGATAGCCCTGCTGATCTACGTCGCCGGCTCGGTCGTGGCCGGTCTCGCCCAGGACACCGGCATGCTCATCGCCTGCCGCGTCGTCCAGGGCATCGGCGTCGGCGGCCTGACCGCCCTCTCCCAGATCATCCTCGCCGCCATGATCGCCCCGCGGGAGCGCGGCCGGTACAGCGGCTACCTGGGCGCGGTCTTCGCCGTCGCCACCGTCGGCGGCCCGCTGCTCGGCGGCGTGATCACCGACACCGAGTGGCTCGGCTGGCGCTGGTGCTTCTACGTCGGCGTGCCCTTCGCGCTGATCGCGCTGCTGGTGCTGCAGAAGACCCTGAAGCTCCCGGTGGTCAAGCGCGACGTCAAGGTCGACTGGGCCGGCGCGTTCTTCATCAGCGCCGCCGTCTCCCTGCTGCTCATCTGGGTCACCTTCGCGGGCGACAAGTACGACTGGATGTCCTGGCAGACGGCCGTCATGGTGGGCGGATCGATCCTGCTCGGCGCGATCTTCGTGCTGGTCGAGTCACGGGCGAGCGAGCCGATCATCCCGCTCCGCCTGTTCCGCAACCGCACCATCACGCTGGCCTCGCTCGCCTCGCTCTTCGTGGGCGTCGCGATGTTCGCCGGCACGGTGTTCTTCAGCCAGTACTTCCAGCTGGCGCGGAACGAGTCGCCGACGATGTCCGGCGTCCTGACCATCCCGATGATCGCGGGCCTGTTCGTCTCGTCCACGGCCTCCGGCATGATCATCACCAAGACCGGCCGCTGGAAGGCCTGGCTGATCAGCGGCGGCGCGCTCGCCGCCGGCGGCCTCGGGATGCTCGGCACGATCCGGTACGACACGGAGTACTGGCACATCGCGCTCTTCATGGCGGTCCTGGGCCTCGGCCTCGGCATGATGATGCAGAACCTGGTGCTCTGCACGCAGAACCAGGTCGACCCCGCCGACCTCGGCTCGGCCTCCTCCGTCGTCACCTTCTTCCGTTCCCTCGGCGGCGCCGTCGGCGTCTCGGCGCTCGGCGCGGTCATGGCCCACCGGGTCACCGACTACGTCAAGGAGGGCCTCGCCGAGCTGGGCCCGAAGGCCGCGGCGGCCATGGGCAAGGGCGGCACGGGCGGCGGGATCCCCGACATGGACAAGCTGCCGGCCCCGATCCGCACGGTCATGGAGGACGCGTACGGGCACGGAGTCGGTGACGTCTTCCTCTACTCGGCGCCCTTCGCGCTGCTCGCCTTCCTGGTGACGCTGTTCATCAAGGAGGTCGCTCTGAAGAGCAACACGGTCTCCGCAGAGGAGAAGTAGAAAGACTCCCGGCCGCGCTTCGAGCGGAGGCGCGGCCGGGTCGTACGGAGCGGCGGGCAGGGGACGGCCCGCCGCTCCGTCATGTCTGCGGTCCTTCCGTACGGCTCCGCTCCGTCATTCCGGCGGTTCTTCCGTACGGGTCCGCTCGACCATGACCTCGATGCCCGCGATCAGCACGTCCAGGGCGTACTGGAAGTCGCGGTCCCAGATCTCGGTGACGCTGCCGTGCGAGGCCCGCTCGTCGAGGAGGTCGGTCATGTCCTCCAGGGCCTCCGTGAACTTCGGGTCCTCGCGGAAGGCCTCGATCGCGTCCGTGTAGAACTCGTCCTGGGACATGCCGGCCTGCTGGGCGTTGCGGCCGAACTGGGCCTCGATCGTTCCGTAGCCGTACACGAACTGGAAGACCGCCGACATCGCGCTCGGCTGGCGGGTCATCGGCAGGCCGGTGTCCTTGATCGCCTCCTGGATCTTGGAGCCGACGGCGATCGCGTTCGGGCCGATGTTCAGGTACTGGCCGGCGCACGTCGACATCCACGGGTGGCGGACCAGCATCCGGCGGTAGTCCAGGGCGAGCACCCGGATCCGGTCCGGCCAGCCGCCGGCGGCGTCCACCGCATCGAGGTCGATCTCCCCGTAGCCGGTGTCCACGGCGAACTCGATGATGTCGTCCTTGGTGTCCACGTACCAGTAGAGCGACATCGCGGTGACGCCCAGCTCGGTGGCGAGCTTGCGCATCGACAGCTTGGCCAGGCCCTCCTCGTCCAGCATCCGGATCGAGGCGGCCACGATCCGCTCCCGGTCGAGCCCGGCCGGGCCGCCCCCGCTGCGGGCGGCCCGGTTCTCCAGCCAGACGCTGGAACGCGCCGGATTCTTGGCCCTGTCCGCTGCCTTGACCATCGCGTTCCTCCGTCTTCAGGCTTCCGGGCCCATGCTATGCAGCCGTCGCCTTCTGCTCGGCCCCGGCGACCGTGTGCTCCGCCTTCTGCGCCGCCTTCTGCTCCGAGCGCTCGGCGCGCTTCAGGAGCGCCGCCGCCAGCAGTCCGCCGGCGAACACCGCTACCGCGCCGACCAGCTGACTGGTCTGCAGGCCGGAGGCGAAGGCGTCGGAGATCTGCTGCCGCTCGGCCTCGGTGCCGGCCGCGGCCAGGGCCGCCGGGAGCGAGGTCGCGGTGACGGTGACCAGCGCGGCGAACCGGGCGTTGAGGACCGCGCCGAGGATCGCGACGCCGAGGCCGTTGCCGAACTCGGCGAGCGTGCCGTTGACGCCCGCGCCGACACCGGCCTTCTCCGGCGGGATGGCGCTCATGATGGCGTTGGCCATGGCCGGGTTGGAGAGCGCGATGCCCGCGCCCATCAGGACCAGGCCGAGCAGCATGCCGGCGTACGTGCCGTCGGCGCCGCCGCCGAGCAGGGCGATCGAGGTGAGACCGCCGGCGACCAGGGTCAGGCCGAGAGCCACGGACGGCGGCGTGCCGATCTTCATGACCAGCTTCGGGCCGATGCCGGAGAGGTTGAGCACGACGATCGTCAGGGCCAGCGGGGCCATCCGCAGCCCGGCCTCCAGCGGCTCGTACCCGAGGACGAACTGCAGGTGCTGGGTGAGCAGGAAGAGCGAGCCGCCCATGCCGAGCATGACCAGGATCGCGCCGGCGACCGCGCCCACGAACTTCTGGTTGCGGAAGAAGTGCATGTCGAGCATCGGGTACGGGATGCGCAGCTCCCACAGCGCGAACGCGGCGAGGACGGCGACGCCGATGCCGGCCGGGACCAGCACCTGGGCGGAGGTCCAGCCGTGCTCGGGGCCGGTGATGATCGCGTACACGACGGAGGTCATGCCGATCGTGGAGAGCAGCGCGCCGAGCAGGTCGGGGCGGTCGCCCTGGGGGTTCTTGGACTCGGGGACCAGCTTGAGGACGGCGATCAGGCCGATCAGGGCCACCGGGATGTTGATGAGGAAGATCATCCCCCACCAGAAGTGGTTCAGGATCGCGCCGCCGATCAGCGGGCCGGCGGCGAAGCCGAGCGAGCTGATGGTGGCCCAGATGGCGATGGCCTTGACCCGCTGGGAGTCGTCGAAGATCTGCATGACGACCGCGAGCGTGGTGGTCATCAGGAGCGCGCCGCCGACGCCCATGCCCGCGCGGGCGGCGATCAGCTGCGCGGTGGACTCGGCGAGCCCGGCGGCGAGCGAGCCGAGGCCGAAGAGCGCGAGGCCGACGGCGAGGAGCTTCTTGCGGCCGTAGCGGTCGGCGGCGTTGCCCGCGGTGAGCAGCAGACCGGACTGGACGAGCGAGTACGCGTTGATCATCCACTGGATGTCGCTGGTGGACGCGTGGAGTTCGGCGGTCAGCGACGGGATCGCGACGCTCAGCACCGTGTTGTCGAGCAGCACGGTGAGCTGGGCGAGGCAGATCACGCCGAGGATCAGCCAGCGCTGCGGGTGACCGCCTCCGGTCGGTGCGGTGGGTTGGTTCTCGGCGGTCGTCGCCGTCATGGCTCCCCCTTGTACGGTGTACGGGACTCGATGTCGTACACCGTACAAGAGCTCTCGTACGCTGTATAGCGGTATTTTCTGGAGCCCAAACTTCCGCTTAGGCGGCCCTACTTCCGCTTGGGCGGCCCTACTTCCGGTTCAGCGGCCCTACTTCCGCTTCGTCAGGTCGTAGAAGGTCGCTCCGTCGACGGTGACCTTCTCGAAGGTGTCCTCGACCCACGCGGCGATCGCGCTGCTCGTGCCGCCGCCCGGGCCCCCGCCCATGCCGCCGCCGGACCCGACGAAGTAGTGGATCTTCCCCTGGGCCGCGTACTGCTTGAACTGGGCGAGGGTCGGGGACGGGTCGCTGCCGTTGAAGCCGCCGATCGCCATGACCGGCTTCCCGGTGGCGAGTTGGTAGCTGGCCGCGTTCTGCGCGCCGACCGCCGCGGCGACCCAGGTGTACGCGTCGGCGTCCTGCGCCAGGGCCGCCTTCGCCTTCGCGCCGACCGACGCGCCGTTGAGCAGACCGCCGGCGCCGCCGGGGCGTCCGGGGGCACCGCCGGGGCCGAACTGTTCGAGGACCGGCTGCCTGTTGCCGTCCCGACCGCCCTGGCCTCCCTGGCCGCCTTGACCGCCTTGACCGCCCTGCGGCGGCTGCATCTGCCCGGGTGCACCGCCGCCGGGAGCGCCGCCCGGCGCCTGGCCGCCCTGGCCGCCCGGGCCCTGCCCGTACGCCACGAACATCCTGCC
>NZ_DATCVQ010000464.1:0-9816 GCF_036566765.1 Streptomyces sp. | reverse complement strand
CGTTCGAGGGCTGCCCGCCCGAGTTCGCGGGTAGACCGCAGGAGGCCGGTGGCAACACCGGCCCTAGATGGATGGCCGTCTCCCCGGCCGCCGCAAGGCGCCCGGGCGACAGAACCCGGCGTACAGCCCGACTCGTCTGCCGCTCAATATTTCCGCAGGTCAGAGGCTATGTTTTCTCGCTGAATAAAGTATCCGGGTCGAATCCGGGTCGAATTTCGACCCTGAGTATTGTCCGTCCAGTCTGATCGGCGGGTGGGCAGACGGGGCATATCGGGCGATGGGTTGATGGGGGGCGTAGCAGGAAGGCAGCAGGCGGCAGGGTGGGAAGCCTCGGGTGGGCTCGAAGTATTGTCCGCCGTGTCTCCGGTGGAGTGGGCCGTGCGGTCTGAGCGTTACGGGCGATATCGGTACGGTCGTTCTGGCGGGCAGTCAGGTTCCTTTGAGGTGCAGGTCAAGTACCGCTTCGAGCTCGTAACACGATCTTGCTGTGCCGTCCCGGTCGGCCGTGACCGGTGTGCGGATTCGACCGTTCGCGATGGTGTGAGTACTCGGCCGTGGATCGTGGACGACGACTTGTGGGCGCTGATCGAGCCGCTGCTGCCGCCCTGGCCAGAGCGGTCACCGGGGCCGAGGCCGGTGTTGGACCGGTCTCTGCCTCCAGGGCATCCTGTTCGTCCTCTACAACGACATAGCCTGGCAACTCCTGCCCTCGGAGCTGGGGTTCGGCTCCGGACAGACCTGTTGGCGGCGTCTGGACCGGTGGCAGAAGGCCGGCGTCTTCGACCAGCTCCACCGGGTCCTGCTCGCGAAGCTGAACGCGGCCGGTGAACTCGACTGGTCACGGGCGTGCGTGGATGGTTCCCACGTTCGCGCGAAAAAGGGGGGGCTGACATCGGTCCGTCGCCGGTCGACCGGCGGAAGGCCGGCAGTAAACACCACTTGAGATGCGACGGACGCGGCACCCCGCTCAAGGTCATCACCACCGCGGCCAACGTCAACGACGTCACCCAGACCCTCGCCTTGGTCGACGGCATCCCGCCCATTGCGGGCCGTCCCGGCCGGCCCCGTCGCAGGCCCGACGCCCTGCTCGGTGACAAGGGCTACGACTCCAATGCCTACCGCGCCGAGCTGAGTCGACGGCGGATCCTGCCCGTCATCTCACGCAAAGGGTCACCGAACATCAAGGGCATGGGGAAGCTCCGCTACGTCGTGGAACAGACCTTCGCCCTTCTCCACCAGTTCGAACGCCTCGCCGTCCGCTGGGAACGCCGAACTGAACTCCACGATGCCTTCGTCTCCCTCGCCTGCAGCCTCATCTGCTGGAGACGCCTCAAGAGGGCCCTCCTGATCACGCTCCAAGCGATCAAGCGCAGCGCGGCACCTCAAGAGGCCCTGGGGCTACTGGTGCGGCACGCGCCTGGTTCCGGTCGGCTCTGCAGCGTCCGTCCCGGCTGCGGTGAGGATGAGCTGTCCCTCAACTCCTGCTTCAACGACGTGGACCAACAGCGTGCTCGCGTCGTCAAAGCGCAGGGTGAAGCGCGGATCGAGCTGCATCAGGAAATCGAAGCTCTCCCTGTCCTCTGTGGCCAGGGGAGATTCGAGGATCGCCTCGCACTTCCAGGTCTCTCCGGCGGCACAGACCGCGATCCGCACACGAAGCCTGCCCAGACACGTCGATCGGTTGCCCACCATTCAAGCGTCGCGGTGCCCTCGTAGCTGTCCATGGTTCAAGTATCGCCAGCCAGCAGGCACCTGTGTGTCAGCGATGCAGAACCTGAGGGCACAAGATCGTGTTACGAGCTCTTCGCAGTCTGAGTACGACTGGCGAATTCAGTGGAGCGTGCCGCGCGTTGGCGGGAGAATGCGGTGCGTGGCTCCGATGTTGACTGATATGCCGACTGACCGTCTGGACGCACTGATCAAGCACCCGTTCCACCGGGAGAACGGTGAGCGGCTGGTCGGGTTCATCAAGGACCTGCGCGAGTGCCACAGTGCCGAGGACTTTGTGACGTTCCAGCGGGAGCTTCTGACGGCCACGCTCGCCGTGAACCTCGCCCGGGCGGAACGCTCGCGAGTGATCAAGCGACTCAGGAAGAGGGAGTCGTTGCCGGTCGACGCCCCCGAGCTCGTTATTGGCGATCCTTATGACCTGGACGACTGGCGACTGGAGTACGACGTCCTGGAGCGCGTAGGGCGCCAGCTGCGCTCCATCGGTGACGCCATGGCCTGGCGCGCTTTCCGGTACGACCGTCGCTACATTCTCGCGTTGCGTCGTAACGAATCACCCGGACCGATGACCCTCAGCAAGGAGGGCACGGCTCACGAGATCCAGTTCGTGGAGCAGCTGTGGAGCGAGAACCGGCACTTCGCTCTGCTCCACGACATCACTGACTGTCTGCGGATCGGTGACGTGACCGTGTTCCACGATCGAGAGGACGGCGGGCAGGAGATTCACTTGTACGAGTTGAAGACAAATCCGCTACGGAAGGAGAGTGCCCAGCTGGCTCGAACGCGGCTTGCTGCCGAGGCGCTGCACATCGGTGGGCCGCTCCCCGGGTCGGACAAGGCCGTTCTCGTTGAGACCGGCGTGCCCTATGCCACCCATCTGTCTGCGCTGAGTGATGCCTTTGCCCGAGCGCATCGGGACGGGCTCAAGACGATGCGTGTCCCAGGGCAGCGTGCTCTCCTGGCGCTCGACGTCGTGGCAGCCGGCGACAAATGGGGGATTGAGGATGCTACTCGACGGTTCCACGCCTCATATGCGTCGCTGTTGCGTCGTACGCGGTTGACCGGACAGAACATCTGCTTCGGCAGCGGGGACAGCGCCGCGCGCAACACCATGGCCCCGCCGTGGGGCATCTATCCGCTCCAGCCCGGCCAGTGTGCTGGCCTCATTGCTGATGTCCTTGTCTTCAGCGTGACACTGTCGTCGGACAACTTCATTGAGGAACTTGGCAAGCAGGGGCTGGATGCTGAGTGGGTCCTGCCCAGTGGGGCCGACATGGAGTCGGCCCAGCCTGTCGTCATCATCAGAGGGCACGGTCGTCAGGTCACGATGGCCAGAGCAGGACTTGAGCAGCTCATGCTGGAATTGAGCGATCTGCAGGTGTGGGCGCGTGGCATGGAGCAGCTGCTTAGGAAAGGCGTACCTGGGCAGGAGCCGTGGCCGTACTTCGCTGATGAGGGCAGGGTTTGGGTATGAGCGGAGGAGGTTGACTCACCGCGCCGCCTCGTAGCGGTACCAGCTGTCCTGGTCGGCACAGCTGGACATGCTCCAAACTTCGGGCCCGCACCCCTTTGGCGGAATAGGGGTACGGGCATCTGCTGTGCTGTCTCCTCATCGCCAGCTTCTCCGTGACTGACCTGCAGCACGTTGGACGTCAGCCGCGTAGACGTCTCTCGCACTGGGGTCCGTGAACACCCCGCGAAGACCACATCCAGCCGGTCCCGCATCAGCATCACCGGCGTCCCCCTCGGACACGCTGCCCACGCCGTGCGGACCGTCATCGGAGGAATCCGCTGGAAAATTGCCGGGCGCATCGACACCGTCCACCGCCCCAAACCGAGGCCGCCCCGCCACCGACCAGCCAACCATCGCTAGCGACCGCAGTCACCAGCCCGCCAAGATCACCGACCTGTCCGAACAGTTCACCTGCCGACGGCGGACAGGCCCAGTCTGCCCGCTGTCGGGTTCGCTCACCTGTCAGGGGACGAATATCAAGGCGCGGGATCCAGTGATCCATCCACGACGTGGTCACGGTCTGCTTCGGCTGTTCGGACGTCTGCGACCTTGCGTCCTCGGTTGAGGATGACCAATGCGGTGAGTGACCTCATAGCAAAGGGGCAGGTCGTGCGAGACGACCACGACTGCAGTTCCCTGCTTGGAAAGTTTCCGGATCAGGTGCTCGACCTGACGCGTCTGTTCGTATTCGAGCGCTGCTGTGGCCTCGTCGAGCAGGAGCACTCCATGTGACTCCGCAGCGACTCGGATAGCGCTCGTGGCGAAGGCGATGACTTGGCGTGACCGCCCGACAGGTCATGCCCCGCCAACACAAGATCGTGTTGCGAGCGTTTAGGAGCGGGTGAGGCGACGGGTGAGGCTAGTGATGGCGGTGGTGCCTAGCAGCCAGCCTGAGAGGGAGCCCGCCGCGCTTGCCGGTGTGCGCTGAAGCTAGTCCTGCCCTTCGGGTGAGTTGCTCATTTCTGTCTGCCTGGGTGTCCGTTCTCAGCCAAGGTGCCCCAAGTGAGGTTTTCGGGGCAGGTGGACGGTCCAGGCTTCTGCCCGAGCTGGTAGGTGAATGTCCTGCCTGGCACGGAGGGGGAGATCGATGGCGGCCGAACCGACGGAGACTGCGTGGCGGATACAGGCAGCTGTCGCGGATTTGACAGCCAAGGCTGATTCGAAAGCCTCGTTTGCGCTGGCCATGCAATCCACGGCCTTGGCTGTCGTAGGGCTGATTGCGGGTTCCCAACGGGCGGCCGGGGACCTTGACTCGGGCGTAACGCGGCTGCTGCTGTGGTGTGGCGTCTCACTCATGGTGGGCGGAGCCAGCTGTGCCGCCTGGGCTATCTCGCCGAACCTCCGAAAGGAGCGGCGGGGTGCGGAACGTGACGACGACTTCCTGTACTTCGGGCACGTTCGGCACTTGGAACCGGCGGCGCTCGAAGAGATCCTCCGGGACAAAGACCCGTTGCCGCCGCTGTCCCGGCAGCTGGTGGTGATGAGCGAGATCGCCTGGACCAAGCACCGGCGCGTGCAATGGTCGCTCATATTGGCGGTTGCGGGCTGCGCCGCCATCGCTCTCGCGACCGTAGTCGGATGAAACACCAGGAGGGCAGGACTCTGATGAACTTCTGCTCCCTTGTATCCGCCGACGTATGGCGCGACCTGGTGGAACGCGGGCGTCGGCGAACGTTTAGGCGCGGATCCCTGCTGCTGCGTCAAGGCGAGTCGCCGGACTCCGTCATTGCACTGGTCGACGGCCTGGTGAAGGTGGCGCAGATCAATGAGTGCGGGGACGAACTAACGCTGACGCTGCGCGGACCAGGCGAAGTACTTGGGGAGATGGGCGCGTTGCTGGGACGCCCCCGCTCTGCCTCCGTCACTGCAGTCCGCCTGTGTACGGGGTTTGTTCTGCCGGCTCACGCCTTCCGGGGCTACGTGGAGCGCCATCGCCTGGAGACGGTGGTGTACGAGCTGACCGTAGAACGGCTGAACAGCCACGAACGCCTGCGAGCGGACCTCGCGCACCTGCCACGCCTGGCACGCATGGCCCGAATCGTCAGTCACCTCGCAGACGAGATCGGTCATCCGCATGGCGACGACGGCCTTGTCGTCGAGTTGGGTATGGCCCGGACGGAGCTGGCGACCATGGCGGCCATGAGCCGCTCATCAGCGCTTGACGCTCTCAGCCAGCTCCAGGCGGCTGGAGTCCTAACGCTCGGCCGGCGGAACCTGGTCATCAACAACATCGCCCACCTCAAGGCAGCCGCCCGGGACGAGAAACATCTTCCCGGCGGCATCGGCTGTCAGGACGACACACCCACCATGTGACTCAGCGCACGCCCGTACCGTCCAATCCTGGACCATCTCGTCCCTGCTGCTCCACGAAGGTCGTGTTCGCCGCGATTCGCGGCACAGCACCCGACGAGAGGAGCGGCACATGTTGCCGTCATGGGAACCGTTGTGGCCCTATCGGGCCGTACTGGCCGTGGACGCCCGCAACTTCAGCGCACTGGACAGCAAGGGCATGCAGCAAGTGAACGCCGACATCCCGCCGTTGCTGGCCCAGGCGCTCAGCGCCAGCAATGTGAGCGCTCACTGGGAGCGGCGGATGTTCGGCCAGCACGCTGGAGACAGCTACGTCGCCGGCATGGACCCGGAGGTCCTGCCCGCGCTGGTGGGCTGCTTCCCCGACGCCCTCCGGCAGGCTCTGGCCCGCCGACGCGCCGATGCCCCCGTCAGCACGCCCCTGCAGCTCAGGGTGAGCATCCACGTCGGCCCGCTGCCGCACACCGGACTGGGCGTACCGATGGTGCACACGCACCGGCTCTTGGACGACGACGCACTGCGCACCCTGCTGAACCGCGCGAACCCGGAGATCACCAACACCGCAGTGATCATCTCGCAACGCGTCTACGAGGACGTTTTCGAAAGCGGCTGCGTCAACGGCGACGTCCTGCCCGACCAGTTCATGCGGCATCTGGTGAAAGTGAAAAAGTTCCAGCAGCCGGCCTACGTCCACATCCCAGGCTTCGACTGGCGGCTTGCGGACCCGGACATCTTCGAACCCCTCGACACTGCGGACGTGGCCACGGAGAAGCCAGCCCCTGCGTCCGGAGCAGCACCTGAGGCGGTTCCGTCGGCCCCGGGCACGGTGAGCTTCAGCCACTCCGGCGAACACGGCATCCAGTCCTACAACCACTTCGGCGCGGGACGGGGGCAGTGATGATCGACCACGAGCAGGGCCAGCGAGACCGTACGGACTCCACGGCACCCTCGGCGGAACCCGCAGCGCCGAACGAGCCCGCAGGTCACTCTCCACTACCGCAAGGCGGCGAGACGAATGGTCAGTCGCATCCCGGCTTGGTGAACTTCACTCACTCCGGCAAGCACGGCATCCAGGCCTACAACCTGCACTTGAACCGTGACCAGGTAATCCCTGTCCCGATCACCGAGAGCGACGCCGACTACAAGGCAAGCCAGGAGGGACGGTTCGTCCTGCCGCGCAACTCAGACCAGTGGGTGGCCGCTTCCAAACTGCTGGACACATACGGAATCGTTGTGCTCTGCGCAGCCCCGGGGAGTGGTCGACGCACCGCTGCTATGCGCCTGCTGCATACGGCGACCAACCCTGCGCCGACGATCTTCGACCTCGACCCCGAATGGTCCAAGCCCTCGGTCCGTCCGCTGCCGGAGGAGGCAGCGACGGGATACGTCCTCGATCTCTCCGACCTCCCGGAGCGGCCAGACGGCCGACTGGGCACTGACCTGGTCGGCCATGGGGAGGACCTGCGCAAGAAGAACTCCTTCCTCGTCATCCTTGCCACGCCCGCCGACTGGTATGGCCACTGGGCCGAACCCACGCTGCCTTTCACCATCCGGCTGGAGTCTCCCGACGCCAGGGCCCTCGTCACGGCCGAACTGCGGGCGCATCATCGCGGTGATCGTGTGGCCTGGCTGGAGGAGAAGTTTGGAGACATCTGGAAGGCCAATCCCTCCGCGCGGGCGGCCTGGCGTCTGGCCAGCCGTCTCATCCGGGCATTCGGCCCCGAGGACATCCCGGCGATCGTGAAGGACTTCGGTGACTGGCACACCGAAATCGAAAGCCTCCTCAGCGAGGACCGGGTGCGGGGGAGCGACGCGCAGCTGCTGTCCACCAGGGTCATGGTCTGGGCCGGCGCCTTGCTGCATGGAGGACAGAGCAGGTCCGTCATCAAGGCAGCCGACGACCTTCTGGCCCGACTCGACTTTGAACGCGAACCGGCCAACGTCCTGACCGACGCCACGACATCGAGCCGACTGGAAGCCGCGAAAATCACGCGCAACGGGGACCGGGCCCTCCACAACGAGACGATGGAAGGCCTGCCCGCAGCCATCCTGCGCCACCTGTGGGACGAGTTCCCCACCCAACGAGACCTCCTGCGCACCTGGGCCATCGGGATCGCCGCAGACCGCACCATCCCGGAAGAGGACGCCCGCCGGGTCACGACTGCGCTGTTGGCGCTGGCAGTGCACCGGCACGACCGGGCCATCCTCGACGGGCTGGCCAGTGACCTCACGGGTCCTCGACGGGTCCTGGCCGTGGAATCCCTGACCAAAGCAGCCGGGGATGCCGAGTTCGGCCGCTACGTCAGTAATCGCCTGCGCCAGTGGGTGGATGCCAAGACTCCTTCGGCCAACAAAGTCGACCTCGTCATTGAGATCTGCGCGGGTGCCTGGGGCATCGACCAGCCGGTCCTCGCACTGACACGGCTGGGCAAGGCGGCAGGCCACAAGGATTTCGGCTCCGCGACCGTCGTCCACGCCTTCCAGCAACTCTCCCTGCGGCGGCCGGACGAGGTACGCAAGGCGGTCGACCAATGGCTCAGCGATGTTGAAAGCGGACAAGCCGACGCGACTGTGCGCCGCCAGACTCTGGGAGCATTCCTCGCCCTCGTCTCCAGCGACGAGGGAACAGACCTGGTCCTCAACGATGTACCTGCCCGCCAGGCCCGGCTGCGCCTCGTCCGCGCCTGGCAGAAACTGTTGTCCACCGACGCCGCGGTGAAGGCCGTCGACAGGCAACTGACGCGGTGGCAAGAGCGGTTCCAAGACAATCCCGAGCGCCGGGAACTGGTGCTGGACCTGCTCACAGACATCTTCACTCCGCCCAGCCGCCGCTCTGGCCTCGACGGGCTCATGGTGACGGAGGAGTCGGCGATCGATCCGTTCTGGCGGGAGGTCCTGGAACGGGCTGCTTGCCGCTACCGGGAGTCCGAGGAGGCATCGACCCCTTGACGATCGACGGACCTGGCCCGTGGTGGAGTGGCCGGCGCAGTCGGATCCGGGCCCAGTGGCCAACCCGTCTGCCCGGTATCCGCTTCTGCGCCCGCGGCACCCTGACCTACCGAGCACACGCCTCTCTCCAGGCCGGCGGCACAGCCACGGCCCGAGCAGCCGCACGGCTCGCGCTGGACGAACTCGGGCGAGGCATCACCGAGCGTCATTTTCCAGAACATCTCACGACCGCACAGGAACGCCTCACCCTTGCCGCGGCAGGCTGGCACACCCCCAAAGACACTCCTGGCCTCTGGCTGAAGGCACGCATCAACCTGATGCTCTCCGAGCAGAACGCGGACCGGGCTCAGAGATACCAAGACGCCTTACGCGAGGTGACACTCCAGCTCGCGCAGGAACACGAACGCCGAGAACGGTTCAGACAAGCAGTCTTCGACACGCCAGACGTCACGCGCATCTGGTGGCTCGACCGCCACCTGGAGGATCTCGACTCCCTCGACTGGGACGTCTTCAAGCAGAAGATCCTTCCGCTGGTCGGGGCGGCCGACGACATCCAGTCCAAGGCGGAACGCATCGCCCAAACCCTCCTGTACGTCTGGGAGAAACTGGGCGACAACCCAGGACAACACGCACGCTTCACCACCACCGTCCGCACCGTCCTGGACCAGATGGGATGGAATGATGCGCCCGCCTGGCCGGCGCCAGGCGAGCCACCGGCCGCTGATTCGCCCATGAGTGTCAGTGACGGGGGAGAGCCGCGCCCCGTCACTGAGGCGGGCACGGCCCGATGAAGCTAACCGCCCTGCGCTGGCTGCTCGACCCGGCAACCAGTCTCCTGGCCATGCGGCTTCGTGCTCAAGAACGCGGCCGCATGTCCTACGACGCGGCCTGGCGGCTGGCACGAGTGACACGCCACCCCGACGAAATGGTGTACCGCCACCACGGACATCTCGCCGAGGACTCCGGCGACGAAAGGTAGTGAGCGATCAATGAGCCTCTTCAGCGTTGCCGCTCCAGCGTGAGGATGGCCTTGGCGATTGACGTCATTCGATTCGGGCTGCACCGGGGACCTGCGGAAGATGCGCCAGGGCTTCAAGCGCGCGACGCCGCGCTCGACCGGCGCTCGTGCAGCGGCCAGTGCACGGTTGAGGGTCATTTCAGTGGAGGTGAGTGCCTGCAGGGGCCTGCGCTTGATGCCGGTGGTCAGCCACGCGCGCCGCCGCCCTGGTAGGCGAGATCGGCCAGGATGGGAACGCCCTGGCGCTCGCAGATCCGGATGATCCGGTGAGTGCGGGCGGCGGTCAGGTCGTGAGTGC
>NZ_DATCVQ010000463.1:0-8948 GCF_036566765.1 Streptomyces sp. | reverse complement strand
GCGGCGTGCGGCCCCGACGACGCCCCCACCCTCGCCCACGCCGACCGTCACGCGCACGCCCTCCGCCGCGCCCTCGGCCCGGGCCCGCAAGCCCGCCCGGCCGCAGCCGGGCGAACCGGTCCCGTTCGAGCGGCTGCGCGTAGGCGAATGCTTCGACGTCGACCGCGACGCACCCGGCACCCCGACCCGGCTCCCCTGCGACAGCCCGCACGACGCGGAGGCAGTCGCCCGCCTCCGGCTGGTCGGGTTGTTCCTCACGGACGACGAGGTCAGGCACCGGGCGGCGGAGCTGTGCCGCGCCCCGCTGCGGGTCAAGGCCGCCGCCCAGCCCGCGGGCACGTACTGGACGACGTACGTCCAGTACCCGTACCGCAACGCCTACCTGCTCGGCTCGGACACGATCGTGTGCAGCCTCGCGACGCTGACGGACTCTGGGCGTAAGTTGCACGCCCCGCTGCAGTAGCGGTCGGGGGCTGCGGGCCCGGGCCCGAACGGCTACCTGCTCGGCCCGGACCGATCGTGTGCAGCCGCGCGGCCCCGAGGGCCCGTCACTCCTCCCCGGCCGCCGCCAGCGCCGTCGCCGGGTCGGCGGACGGTGGGGCCGCCGCTGTCCAGTGCGCGCCGGAGCGGCGGAACGGCCACCAGCGGCCGTCTTCGGCGAGGCGGAGCTGGATGTCGCCGCCGACCACCGTCCAGCGGGCCGGGGCCGAGGCGCGCAGCGTCGGGCGATCCGCAGGCTCCCAGGCATCGGCGAGCTGCGCCTTCGCCCGGGCCATGACCTCCGGGGTCGGCGGCCGGGTGCTGTCCAGGACGGCGAGGCCCGCCGGCCCGCCGAGCCGCCAGGTGTCGGCGGCGGCCTTGAGGTCCGCGCGCCCGCGCCCCGTGCCGGACGCGAGCCGGGCGGCGATCCACGGCGCGGGATCCGCTGCGGCCGCCAGTCGCACCGCGTCCTGATCAACCGTCAGGGCCGGTTCCCAGGAGGCCTGTCCGTGCCCGGGAGACAGCGCCTCGGTCAGCATGCGCAGCGCCCGGGTCGCCGCGTCCGCGGCCAGGAACTCCAGCGCGGCCGGGTCGACGCCGGGCCCCGGGTCGGTCTCGGCGTCCAGCGACTGCGCCGCCCCGGGAGCCTCAGGCGCCGGCGGCGGAGCGGGTAGCGGCGGCAGGATGTCCCGCGCCGCGAACGCCTCCGCGGCAGGCGCCCCGTCGGCCCGCGCCACCTCGCGGACCGGCTCCGCCCGTGCGACGCTCCGGTCCTGCAGGTCGTCCAGGAGCCGCCGCTCGCCCCGCCCGCGCATCAGCAGCAGCACGAACGGATCCTGGTCGAGCAGTCGCGCCACCTGGTGGCAGAGCGCCGCCGTGTGCGGACAGTGGTCCCACGCGCCGCAGGTGCACTCCGGCTCCAAGTCACCGATGCCCGGGAGCAGTTCGAGCCCCATCCCCGCCGCGTCCTCGACCAGATGCGGCGGCATCTCGCGGTCGAGCAGCGCCGCGATGTGCCCGGCGCTGTCCGTCGCCATGTCCAGGAACCGGTCCCACTCATCCCCGGTCAGCTCCCGCAGCAGCACGTCGCTGCGGTGCGCCGCGCCGTCCCGGTCGCGCACGACCGCGGTGATGCGGCCCGGCCGGACCGACACCGCGCCCACCAAGCCCTCCCGCGCGGCCTTCCGGCCCCGCTTCAACACCTGTTCGCCGTCCAGCGCCGTGTCGGCCAGCGCCTTCAGCCAGGCCTGGCCCCACCAGGTCTGTGCGAAACCCCGGCCGGGGGCGGGCGGCAGCGCGGCGAAGGTCCGCGCCTCGGCGTGCTCGTCGCCGTACGCGTCCGGGGCGTTGTCCTGGCCCCCGTGCGCGTCCCCGTACGCGTCGTCCGCGTCCCCGTACGTGTCGTCCTCGTACGCGTCCACGTCCTCGTAACCGCTCATCGTCCGCCCCCTCGCAGCTCCACCAGGTCCGCCAGCTCCGCATCCGTGAGCTCGGTCAGTGCCCCCTCGCCCGCGCCGCCCAGCACGGCGTCCGCCAACTCACGCTTGCGCAGCAGCATTTCCGCGATCCGGTCCTCGACCGTGCCCTCCGCGATCAGCCGGTGCACCTGCACCGGCTGGGTCTGGCCGATCCGGTACGCCCGGTCCGTCGCCTGCGCCTCCACGGCCGGGTTCCACCAGCGGTCGTAGTGCACGACATGGCCGGCCCGGGTGAGGTTCAGGCCGGTGCCCGCCGCCTTCAGCGACAGCAGGAAGACCGGCACGTCGCCGTCCTGGAAGCGCTGCACCATCGCCTCGCGCTGGGCGATCGGCGTACCGCCGTGCAGGAACTGCGACGGCACGCCCCGGTCCGCGAGATGGCGCTCCAACAGCCGCGCCATCTGCACGTACTGGGTGAAGACCAGCACGCTCGCGCCCTCGGCGACGATCGTGTCGAGGAGTTCGTCGAGCAGCTCCAGCTTGCCCGACCGGCCGTCGATCCGCGGCCGCTCCTCCTTGAGGTACTGGGCCGGGTGGTTGCAGATCTGCTTCAGCGCGGTCAGCAGCTTGACCACCAGTCCGCGCCGCTCCATCCCGTCCGCCGCGGCGATCGCGTCGAGCGTCTCGCGGACCACCGCCTCATACAGGCCGGTCTGTTCGGCGGTGAGCGACACCGCGCGGTCGGTCTCGGTCTTCGGCGGGAGCTCCGGCGCGATGCCGGGGTCCGACTTGCGCCGGCGCAGCAGGAACGGCCGTACCAGCGCGGACAACCGCTCGGCCGCCGCCGGGTCCTGACCGCCCTCGACGGCCTGTGCGTAGCGGCTCCGGAAGGTCCCGAGCCGCCCGAGCAGGCCGGGGGTGGTCCAGTCGAGGATCGCCCACAGCTCGGACAGGTTGTTCTCGACGGGCGTGCCGGACAGCGCCACGCGGGCCTTCGCCCCGATCGTCCGCAGCTCCTTCGCGGTCGCCGAGTACGGGTTCTTGACGTGCTGCGCCTCGTCGGCGACGACCATGCCCCAGCCCGTGCCGGCCAGTCGGCGCGCGTCGAGCCGCATCGTGCCGTACGTGGTGAGCACGAACTCGCCGTCCGCCAGGCCCTCCAGCGAGCGGGCCGCGCCGTGGAAACGCCGTACGGGGGTGCCCGGGGCGAACTTCTCGATCTCCCGCTGCCAGTTGCCCATCAGGGACGTCGGGCAGACGACGAGCGTCGGGCCGGCAGAGGTTTGATCGGTCTGCCGGTGCAGATGGAGCGCGATGAGGGTGATCGTCTTGCCCAGGCCCATGTCGTCGGCGAGGCAGCCGCCGAGGCCGAGCGAGGTCATCCGATGCAGCCAGTTCAGGCCGCGCAGCTGGTAGTCGCGCAGCGTCGCGGCGAGCGCCGCGGGCTGGGCGATCTCCGGCGTGCCGCCCTCGGGGTCGGCGATCCGGTCGCGGAGCGCCGCGAGCCATCCGGACGCGGCGACGTCGACCCGACGGCCGTCCGCCTCGATGCTTCCGGTGAGGACGGCGCCGAGCGCGTCGAGCGGCGTGACCTTGTGGTCCTGGGACCGCTGGGCGCGGACCTCCTGGGGGTCGATCAGGACCCACTGGTCGCGCAGTCGGACGAGCGGCCGGCCGGCCTCGGCGATCCGGTCGACTTCGGCGCGGCTGAGCTCCCGGTCGCCCACCGCGAAGCGCCAGTTGAAGGAGAGCAGGGCGTCGGCGGAGAGGAAGGACGGCAGCCCGGAGCTCCGGGGGTCGCTCGGGTCGCTCTCGTCGCCGTGTCCGAGCTGTGCGTCATGGCCGTGCTGTCCGTGCTGCCCGTGCTGTTCGTGTTCTCCGTGTTCTCCGTGTTCCGGGTGTTCCGGCGGGCCGATGACGGCGCGGGCGGTGAGCCGGTGCGACAGCTCGCGGGGCCAGTGGACCCGCACGCCGGTGGCCGCGAGTGCGCGTGCCGCCGGGCCGAGCAGCTCCGCGATCTCCTCGTCGGCCAGCTCGACCGCGTCGGGAACGGCCGCCGACAGCAAGGGCGTCAAAGGCGCCCAGGCGCGGGCGGCGCGGCGCAGCGCGAGCAGCGCGTCCATCCGGGCCCGCGGCCCGAACGCCGTCGCGGCGGCCCCGTTGGAGCCGGCCCAGACGTCGGCGGCGTCGGCCAGCAGCGTCGGGTCGGCGGCGCTGTGCATCTGGAGCACGGCGCGGAAGCGCGGCGTGTCCGTCCCCGCTTCCGCCGCCGCCAGGCCCGGGACCTCGATGCGCAGCGACAGCCGTACGCCGGCGTCGTGGCCGGCCGCGACGTCGGCCGCCCAGGCGCGCTGTTCGGGCAGCGTCTGCGGGGCGGTCGCGGCGAACGCGGGGCCGCCCGCGACGAGTTCGGCCGCCGGGGTGCGCGGCAGACTGTCGGCGACGGCGTCGAGGAAGGCGCGCAGCAGCCGCTCCGGTTCGGGCAGCAGCAGGTCGGGTGCGTCCGCGTCCAGGGGTACGGCGTGCGCGGTGGGCGGCATCGAGGCGGCGAGCGTCCGTACGAGTTCCAGCTCGTCGGTGCCGAGCGGGCCGACCCGCCAGGCGTCCTGGTCGGTGGCCGTGAGCCCGGGCAGCAGAAGGCCTCGGGACACCAGGTGCAGGGCGAGCAGCGCGGCCGATCCCCAGAACGCCGTGGCGGGCGATGCGTGCTCCGCGACCCTGGCGCGGGTCAGGACCGGCAGGGCGTCGCGTACGGGCAGGAGCAGCGCGGGGACGGTGTGCGCGCGGATGTCGTCGCCCACCACGACCACCTCCTCGACGACGGCCCCGGGGAAGCCTGTGTCGGAGGGCGCCTCGGCGCCGTCGGGGGACCAGAAGGCGATCCGCCCGGTGCGGGCGGGATCGCCGGGCAGGAAGACGGCGGAGCAGCGGGCGAGGCGGGCGAGCGGTTCGGGCGGGTCGAGGACGAGGTGGTCGCGGGCGACCGGGTCGAGTCTCTGCACAGCGAAGACGCATTCCTCAAATTTGACTACTGTGGACCGGAGCGGCCGAGGGTACTCGAATCGCCCGCCCCGCGCCGCCGCAGACGCCGTGATGTGGATCACGGGGGGTGGGGCCAGCCCCACCCCCCGTCCTGGGCGGACCCCCCGAAGATCCGGGGGATGCCGTCATGGCTGCACCCGATCGCTGATCCGTAGGTTTCAAGGGCAGGCAGCGACAGACAGCCAGACACCCCACCCAAGGACACCGGAGACCGCCATGCCCCAGGCCACCGCAACCCTCACGGCGCCCGCCCGGCCGCCCGCGCCCCGGCGTGCGGCGGGAGGCGGCAGCGAGTTCGGCCCGCTGCTGCGGGCCATCAAGGAGCAGGGCCTGCTGGAGGGACGGCCTGGGTGGTACGCCCGCGGAATCGTCGTCAACCTGCTGGGCCTCGTCGCCGTCGTCGCCGGTCTCTTCCTGATCGGCCCGTCCTGGTGGGCGTTGCCCCTCGCGGTGCCGCTCGCCCTGCTGTCGGCCCGTGCCGCGTTCGTCGCCCACGACGCCGGCCACGCCCAGATCAGCGCCGACCGCCGCCGCAACCGGCTCATCCAGCGCGTGCACGCCAACCTGCTGCTCGGCATGAGCCAGGAGTGGTGGAACGACAAGCACAACCGGCACCACGCCAACCCCAACCACGTCGACAAGGACCCGGACGTCGCCCCCGACATCCTGGTCTTCGCCCAGCACCAGGCCGAGGGCCGCGCCGGCTGGCGCGGCTGGCTCACCCGCCACCAGGCCTGGCTGTTCTTCCCGCTGACCACCCTGGAGGGCATCGCGCTCAAGGTGTACGGCTTCCAGGCGCTGTTCGCCGCGGACGGGCCGTACCGGAACCGGCGCGAACGGCTCATCGAGGGTGCCCTGCTGTTCGCCCACATCGCCGGGTACATCGGTCTGCTGCTCGCCGCGCTCACCCCCGCCCAGGCCCTGGTCTTCGCCCTGATCCACCAGATGCTGCTCGGCCTCCACCTCGGCCTCGCCTTCGCGCCCAACCACAAGGGCATGGAGATGCCCGACCCGGACGGCGAGCCCTGGGGCCACCTGCGCCGCCAGGTCCTCACCTCGCGCAACATCCGCGGCGGCGCGCTCACCGACTGGTTCCTCGGCGGACTGAACTACCAGATCGAGCACCACCTCTTCCCGAGCATGCCGCGCCCGCACCTGCGGCTCGCTCAGCCCGCCGTGCGCTCACACTGCCGCGCACTGGGTATCAAGTACACGGAGACCGGTTTCGTCGACTCGTACCGGCAGGCCCTCGGGCACCTGCACGACGTCGGCGAGCCGCTGCGGAGCGCCTGACGGCCGGGCGCGGGCGGACGGCGGGGGAACTGCGCCCTCGGCCCGCGCGTTTCCCCTGGAGAAGCGGCCTTTCGGCCGTGTAGGAGGCGTCGGAGATGTCGACAAGGACCAAAATCGTCATCGGGGGAGTGGCCGTCGGCCTTCTCCTGATGCCTTTCATCGGATTCTGGATGTCGCTGCTCGTCGTCGTCGGCGTCCCCGTGGTGGCGTACTTCGCCCTCGACCCGGGACAGCGGCGCAGGCTGCGTCGGATCTCGCGGAAGGAGATCGGCCACTGAGCCGCTGACCGCGCCGGATAGGGTCGTGGTGATCAACAGCGAGGAGAGGGGAGCTCCGGACCATGAGCGGTACGGTCACCACGGTCAGCAGCAACGGCGTCTACTCGTTCACCAAGCCGAACCGGGGCAGCATCACGCTGCTCGCCGGGCTCGGCGTGGAGGGCGATGTGCACGCGGGGGAGACGGTCAAGCACCGCTCCCGGGTCGCCAAGGACCCGACGGTGCCCAACTTGCGCCAGGTGCACCTGATCCACGAGGAGCTTTTCGACGAGGTCGCGGGGAACGGCTTCACCGTCGCCCCCGGCGACCTCGGTGAGAACGTCTCCACGCGCGGCATCGACCTGCTCGGCCTGCCGACCGGCACCCGGCTGCACCTCGGCGACGAGGCCGTCGTGGAGGTCACGGGCCTGCGCAATCCGTGCGCCCAGATCGACAACTACCAGCACGGGCTGCTGAAGCAGGTGCTCGGCCGCGACGAGAACGGACAGATCGTCCGCAAGGCCGGGATCATGAGCATCGTCCTGGCCGGCGGGGTGGTGAGGCCCGGCGACCCGATCCGCGTCGAGCTGCCCGAGGAGCCGCACCGCCCGCTGGAGAAGGTCTGATCGGTTGAGGCCCCGACCAGGAGGGGCGCAGGGTCAGGACGGTCGGACCGCCATGGCGTCCAGCGCATCGAGCAGCCCGGGCAGCTTCGGCCCGCGCGCCACCGGGAGCACCTCGCGCGGCTCGTCGTCCAGCAGGACGAAGGCCATGTCGTCGGTCCGGGCGACGAGCGACCAGCCGGGCCCGTCGGCCCGCAGCATCCGTGCACCGTCGGGCGCGAAACTCGACCGGACGCGGCCGACGGGGGGCGCGGTCTCCAGGTAGCCCCGCAGCTCGCCGAGGGCGCGGCGGACGCCGTCGTAGGGGTCGTGGGCGTCCGCATCGGCGGTTGGATCGGCGCCGGCCTCGGATGCGGCGACCGTACCGGCAGCCTCCGGATCCGCTGCGGTCTCCGTCCCCGCCTCTGCGCCCGTCTCCGCCCCCGGATCGTCCTGCCCCTCGTCGAACTGTGCCCGCCAGGCCGTCCACTGCAGTGCCACCTCGTCCGCGCCGAGGCGTCGCTGCGCGGGGCCCCACGCCGAGCCGTCCGGCGGGGTGAGCGGGGCGCGGTCGCCCTCCTCGGGGGCCGGGTCGTGCGGCGCGGGGACGCCGGGCGCGACCGTGGCGACGGCGAGCGGCCAGCCCGGCAGCGCGGCTACCACGGTGCGCTCGTCGGGGGAGAGGTCGTACTCCATGCCGCAGTCCCAGGACGCGATCGCCACCGCCACCAGCGAGACGTCGTCGACGATCACCGTCCAGCGGGCCCCGTCGCAGTCTTGGCCCAGCACGAGGCCGTACCCCTCCGCGTAAGGCTCCAGGCCGAGCGAGGCGCAGGCCGCCGGGTAATCGTCGCCGAGCACGCTCGGGAACTGCGCCGGCGTCAGCAGCACCGCCGTGAGCACGTACAACGCGTCGTCTTCGATGCCTGCGTCGTCCATGGCGGCGCTGCCGACATGCGTGTCATCGGCGTCGTCGGCAGCGGTGTGGTCCGTCCCGGCCACGGCGGCCTCCCCATCAGCGTCCAGCGTCCCCATCGGTCGTCGGCGCACCATAACCAGTGGGTAACCCGCGCGTCGAGAGTCTTCGGCTTCCGGTTTGCGGGGCGGCGCCGCACAGATGTCAGGCCGGCGGCAGCCCCAGCAGGCTCCGCGCGACGTTCTCAGGGGACTCGTCGCGCTCCCGCGCAAGCGCGATCACGGCCCGGCAGGCGAGCTCGTTGATGCCGAAGGTCAGGGCCTCGGGCTGCACCCAGCCGAGCGCCTCGTCGATCCGGTCCTGGTCGTCCTCCGCGCAGCCGGCCACGTACCGCGCCGCCGCCTCGAACAGGTTGTGCTGCCGCTTGGGCTGCCGCGCCGGGGTCCGCTGCTCCCCGTTCCGGTTCCGGTTCTCTCGGCGCTCCCGCAGTCTGCGGAGCCTGTCCAGTACACCGGTCATCGTCCACCGCCTTCCCCCGGGCGGGGCCACCCGGCCCCACCACCGTAGAGAGCGGGCGGCCGCGGCAGAAGACCGCCGACCGGTGCACGCCATGACATAGGGCCTGTCCGGCGGATCATGACCTATCCGACCCTGATCCGCCGGAGAGGCCCCAGACCGCGTCGTCCTCGCGAACGGCCAGGACCAGGTACTGCTCGTCCTCGTCCACGTACCGGACCATCCGCCAGCCCGAACCGGCCAGCAGGGGGCGGAGGTTGGGCTCGGCGCGCAGGTCTTCGGAGGTGATCCGGCGGCCGTGCCGGGCGGCGAGGGCGGCGCGGCCGACGGGGTGGAAGAGGGCGAGCTGCCCGCCGGGGCGGACCGTGCGCGCCAGTTCGCGCAGGTTCGCCTCCGGATCCGGGAGATGGGAGATCAGACCGGC
>NZ_DATCVQ010000462.1:0-19106 GCF_036566765.1 Streptomyces sp. | reverse complement strand
GTTCGGCGGACTGCCCCGCCGCGTCCGCCAGGCCAGCCTCGCCCCGCAGCTGCGGGACGCCTCGGCCGGCGGCTCCCCGGACGCCGGCCCGTCCGGCCCGGCCGAGCCGGACGTCGAGCGCGACGCCGAGGACGTGCGCCGCCGCATGGCCTCGATGCAGCGCGGCTGGCAGCGCGGACGACGGCAGAACGCCGAGACAGCACCAGGAACGACACCCGAGGGGGACGGTCGATGACCGCATCGAACGCCGCAGCATCCAACGGCTCCGGAAGCAGCAACGGCGAGCTGAACTGGCTCCTCGACGAACTGGTCCAGCGGGTCGGGTCGATCCGGAAGGCCCTGGTGCTCTCCGGCGACGGGCTCGCGACCGGCGCCTCGAAAGATCTGACCCGCGAGGACGGCGAGCACCTCGCCGCCGTCGCCTCCGGCTTCCACAGCCTCGCCAAGGGCGTCGGCCGCCACTTCGACGCGGGGAAGGTCCGCCAGACCGTCGTCGAGCTCGATGACGCCTTCCTCTTCGTCACCGCGGCGGGCGACGGCAGCTGCCTCGCCGTCCTGGCGGACGCCGACTCCGACGTCGGCCAGGTCGCCTACGAGATGACGCTGATGGTGAAGCGGGTCGGCGCCCACCTCACCACGGCGCCCCGGTCCGGTCTGCACGCCGGAGGGTGAGTGGATGGCATGAGTGACACAGGCCGCCGGGAGCGAAGAGCGCAGCAGCCCCACCACTGGTACGACGACGACGCCGGACCGGTGGTCCGGCCGTACGCGATGACCCGTGGCCGGACCAGCTCGGCCAGCCGCCACCGCCTCGACCTGATCGCGGTGGTGGTGCCCGAACCGGCGGCCGACGACCCCGGCCGCGACCAGTCGCTCTCGCCGGAGCACGTCGAGATCGTCGAACGCTGTGGCGACCTCCCGCAGTCCATCGCCGAGCTCGCCGCCGGACTCGACCTCCCCGTCGGGGTGGTCCGGGTCCTCGTCGGCGATCTCGTCGAGGAGGAACTCGTCCATGTGACCCGCCCCGTTCCGCCGGCCGAGCTGCCGGATGTGAGCATCCTTCGCGAGGTGATCAATGGCCTTCGGGCGCTCTAGCCGCAAGCCGGCCCCGGTCGAGCCGGTGACCCTGAAGATCCTGGTCGCCGGGGGATTCGGGGTCGGCAAGACCACCCTGGTGGGGGCGGTCAGCGAGATCAAGCCGCTGCGCACCGAGGAGCGGCTCAGCGAGGCGGGACGGCCGGTCGACGACCTGCACGGCGTCGAGGCCAAGTCCACGACCACGGTCGCCATGGACTTCGGCCGGATCACCCTGCGCGAGGACCTCGTCCTGTACCTCTTCGGCACGCCCGGTCAGGACCGGTTCTGGTTCCTCTGGGACGAGCTGGCGCAGGGCGCGCTCGGCGCGATCGTCCTCGCGGACACCCGCCGCCTGGAGGACAGCTTCGCCGCGATCGACTACTTCGAGCGGCGCGGCATCCCGTTCACGGTTGCGGTCAACTGCTTCGAGGGCGCGGCGCGGTTCCCCGCCGAGAGCGTGCGCGGGGCACTGGACCTGGACCCGGAGGTGGAGCTCGTGATGTGCGACGCCCGCGACCGGGAGTCGGTCAAGAACGTCCTGGTGACCGTGGTCGAGCACGCGCTCGTCCTCGCCGACCGCGCCCGCGAGCCGGCCACGACCTGACACGGCGCGGCGCAGCCGGGACACGACGAGAGGCGCCCAGGAGCACGGCCGCACCCCCACCGACAGGGGTACGGCCGTGCGTTCATGGGCGGGGGCGATCCGGGGGATCCGCCCCTACGCGTCGTCCTCCCAGCCGAAGCTCCGCTCGACCGCCTTGCGCCACTTCGCGTACTCGCGCTCGCGCGCCTCCCCGGGCATCCGCGGCGACCACTCGACGTCCGCCCGCCAGTGCGTCTTCAGCTCGTCCAGGCCCGACCAGACGCCGGTCGCGAGCCCGGCCGCGTACGCGGCGCCCAGGCAGGTCGTCTCGGAGACCCGCGGCCGGATCACCGGCACGCCCAGGACGTCCGCCTGATGCTGCATCAGCAGGCTGTTCGCGGTCATCCCGCCGTCGACCTTCAGCGTCGTGATCGGCACCCCGCTGTCCTGGTACATCGCGTCCACGACCTCGCGGGTCTGCCAGCTCGTCGCCTCGAGCACGGCCCGCGCCAGATGCGCCTTGGTGACGTACCGGGTGAGGCCGGTGACCACGCCGCGCGCGTCCGCGCGCCAGTACGGGGCGTAGAGCCCGGAGAACGCCGGCACGATGTACGCGCCGCCGTTGTCGTCCACGCTCGCCGCCAGCGTCTCGATCTCCGCCGCGCTGTCGATGATCCCGAGCTGGTCGCGGAACCACTGCACCAGCGCTCCGGTGATCGCGATCGACCCCTCCAGGCAGTACACCGGCGCCTGGTCGCCGATCCGGTAGCCGACCGTGGTGATCAGCCCGCTCTTCGACGGCACCGGCCGGTTCCCGGTGTTGAGCAGCAGGAAGCTCCCGGTGCCGTACGTGTTCTTCGCGGTGCCCGGGTCGTAGCAGGCCTGCCCGAACACCGCGGCCTGCTGGTCGCCGAGCGCCGAGGCGACCGGCACCCCGGCGAGCTGCCCGACCGCAGTGCCGTACACCTCGGCGGACGACCTGATCTCCGGGAGCATCGCCGCCGGGATCCGCATCGCGTCGAGGATCTCCGGGTCCCACTCCAGGGTCTCCAGATTCATCAGCATGGTCCGGGACGCGTTGGTCACGTCCGTGACGTGCACGCCGCCGTCGACGCCGCCGGTGAGGTTCCAGATCAGCCAGGTGTCGATGGTGCCGAACGCGATCTCGCCGCGCTCGGCCCGCTCCCGCAGCCCCGGCGTCTCGTCGAGGAGCCAGGCCGCCTTCGGCCCGGAGAAGTAGCTGGCCAGCGGCAGCCCGGTGGCATCGCGGAAACGATCCTGCCCGTCCGTGCCGCCGAGCTCCGTACACAGCGCCGCGGTCCGGGTGTCCTGCCAGACGATCGCGTGGTGCACCGGCCGCCCGGTGGCCCGGTCCCATAGCACGGTCGTCTCGCGCTGGTTGGTGATGCCGAGCGCGCTCAGTTGGTCGGCGCGCAGCCCGGCCCTGGCGAGGGCCCCGGCGACGACGCCCTGGACCCGGTCCCAGATCTCCTCGGCGTCGTGCTCGACCCAGCCGGGCCGGGGGAAGATCTGCTCGTGCTCGCGCTGGTCCACTGCGACGATCGAGCCGTTCTGGTCGAAGACGATGCAGCGGCTGGACGTGGTGCCCTGGTCGATCGCGGCGACGTACGAGTCCGTCATGACGGTCTCCTTGATGCGGATGGGGCGGCTTGTGGGCGGCCGGCGATGGCGGGGGCCGTTCGGGAGGGCGGCCCGTTCAGAAGGCTGCGTTGAACAGGACCCCGGCGAGCAGCCCGCCGATCAGCGGCCCGGCGACCGGGATCCACGCGTAACCCCAGTCCGAGGTGCCCTTGTTGGGGATCGGCAGTACGGCATGGGCGATCCGCGGCCCCAGGTCCCGGGCCGGGTTGATGGCGTACCCGGTCGGTCCGCCCAGCGACAGGCCGATCCCGACGACCAGCAGCGACACCAGCAGGATCGAGATGCCGGAGCCGTAGATCCCGGCGTCGAGCCCGGGGATCTGCCCGACGCCGATGCCGTCGTTCCGGCCGAACGCGAGGATCGGCAGCACGAGCGCGACGGTCGCGATGATCTCGGTGACCAGGTTGGCCGCCGGATTGCGGATCTCGGGGCCGGTCGAGAAGATGCCGAGCGTCGGCTGCGCGTGCGTCTCGTCCGCGTTCGCGGCGAACTGCGCGTAGTACACGAGCCAGGCCAGTACGGCGCCGAGGATCGCGCCGACCATCTGCCCGAGGATGTACAGCGGGACCTTGTCCCACTCCCCGGTGTCCACGGCGACGCCCACCGTGACCGCGGGGTTGAGATGGCCGCCCGAGAGCGGCGCGGCCGTATAGGCGCCGGCCAGGACGGCGAAGCCCCAGCCGAAGGCGATGACCACCCAGCCGGCGGCTCTCGCCTTGGAGAAGCGCAGCGTGACGGCGGCGCACACGCCGGCGCCGAAGAGGATCAGGATCGCTGTTCCGATGGTCTCGCCGAGGAAGATGTCTCCGTTGCTCATGGCGGCTCCAGCTCCGGGTGGGAACGGTTCCATGACAGGGGGGAGCGATGAGACGGCAGTCTTCAGCGGTCCTGAGAGAGCGTCAAGGGATGTGACAACACGCCCAGTTCAGGCGGGACGCGGTGGACATCGGGGTCCGAAACGCCAAGCACGAGGGGCCGAACGCCAAGCGCGGGGGCCGCATGCGGACCCCCCGCCCTCAGCGCACCGCCACCACCGCCGACCCGTGCCCGAACAGCCCCTGGTTCGCCGTGATCCCGACCCGCGCCCCCGCCACCTGCCGGTCGCCCGCCGCGCCTCGCAACTGCCAGGTGAGCTCGCAGACCTGAGCGATCGCCTGCGCCGGCACGGCCTCGCCGAACGAGGCGAGCCCGCCGCTCGCGTTGACCGGGATCCGTCCGCCGAGCGCCGTCGCCCCCTCCCGTACCAGCTTCGCTCCCTCGCCCGGCGCGCACAGCCCGATGTCCTCGTACCACTCCAACTCAAGTGCGGTGGACAGGTCGTACACCTCGGCGAGCGACAGGTCCTCGGGCCCGATGCCCGCCTCCTCGTACGCGGCCCGCGCGATCGAGGCGCGGAAGCTGTGCGCGGCCGGCGCGACGGCGACCGCCGAGTCCGTGGCGATGTCGGGCAGGTCGAGCACCGCCTTCGGGTAGGTCGGGGTCACCGTGGAGACCGCGCGGATGCGGACCGGGTCGGGACGCCCGTGCCGCCGGGCGAACTCCATGCTGGACAGGACCAGCGCCGCCCCGCCGTCCGAGGTCGCGCAGATGTCGAGCAGTCGCAGCGGATCGGCGACCACCGCCGAGGCTGCCACCTCCTCGGCGGTCACCGCCTTGCGGTAGCGGGCCCGCGGATTGAGCGCGCCGGCCGCCGCGTTCTTCACCTTGACCTGCGCGAAGTCCTCGACGGTGTCGCCGTGCAGGGCCATCCGGCGGCGGGCGTAGAGCGCGAAGTACGCCGGGTTGGTCGCGCCCAGGACCCGGAAGCGCAGCCAGTCCGGATCGTCCGGCCGGTCCCCGCCGGGCGGGGCGAAGAACCCCTTGGGCGCCGCGTCCGCGCCCACCACCAGGACCACGTCCGCCAGCCCGGCGAGGATCTGCGCCCGCGCCGTGCCGATCGCCTGCGCGCCGGACGCGCACGCCGCGTACACGCTGGTGACCCGCGCCCCCTGCCAGCCGAGGGCCTGCGCGAACGTGGCGCCCGCGACGTACCCCGGATACCCGCCGCGCACGGTGTCCGCGCCGACGATCGCGCCCACGTCCCGCCAGTCGAGGCCGGCGTCGGCCAGCGCCTCGCGGGCCGCCGCCCGCCCGTACGCGACGAAACTCCTGCCCCACTTGCCCCACGGGTGCATCCCCGCGCCCAGTACCGCGACGTCGCCGGTCATCGCGCCGCCTCCCCGTTCTCGTCGGCCGCGTCGACCGGCCGCCAATGCCAGGTCGTCCAGACGTGCGTGTCGTCCTCGTTGAGCACCCCGGGGACCGCCTCGACCTCGGATCCGATCGGCAGATCGGCCACGGTCACGCCCGGCGCGGCCTGCCCGAGGACCACCATCGCCTCGGCGGCCAGTTCCACGGCGACCAGGGTGTACGGCTCCCAGGGCGTGTCCGGGTCGGAGACGTACGGCGCGGGCGGCCGGTAGCGGCCGTCGGTGCAGGACCAGACCCTGCCCCGCGGGGAGAGCGGCGTCTCGGCGAGCTCGCCGTCGCCCGGGCAGCCGGGATTGCGGCAGAAGTCGTCCTCGCGGGGGAAGAAGACCGAGGCGCAGGCCGTGCAGCGGGTGCCGAGGAGCCGGAACCGTGGCTCGTCGTCCCCGGTGAACCACCCGGTCACCACCGGTCTGCGTGTCCGTGTCACGAAGGCCTCCCGTATCACGATCTGACGAAGCGTCAGAAGTCTGCCACGGAAGGGCGGACGAGAGAACCGCGGAGGCCGGATCCGCGTCCTGACGCAAGAAGGCGGCCGGCCGGGACCCACGGGGGTGGTCCCGACCGGCCGCCTCTCCTTCGAGCGATCGGGCGATCAGTGCCCGGCGACCGAGCGGCGCGCCACCGGGAAGTCGAAGAACGTGCTCGGGAACGGCTCCGGCTTGAAGGTGAAGTGCCACCACTCCTCGGGCAGGTTCACGAAGCCGCGCGCCGTCAGCGTCGACTTCAGCAGCTGCCGGTTGGCCCGCTGCGCGCCCTGGACGCGCGGGTCATCGGTGTGCGACAGCGTGTCGAAACAGTCGTACCCGGTGCCCATGTCCACCGAGTTGTCCGGGAACCGCTCCGCCTGAGGCCCGTAGCACGGGGTGAGCGGCTCGCCCGGCTCGTACGGACGCGTGGGCGCGGCCGGGAGTCGCACGATCGTGAGGTCGACCGTCGAGCCGCGACTGTGACCGGACTTCTCCGCGATGTAACCGTCCTCGAACAGCCGCGACTTGTCGACGAGCGGGTAGAACTCGGCCTTCATCCGCTCGTCCGCCAGGTCCTTCGCCCAGCGCACGAAGTGGTCGACGGCCCGCTGTGGCCGGTAACAGTCGTACACCTTCAGCGAGTAGCCCTGCGCGAGCAGCGCGACCTGCGCGCGGTGCAGGGCCTCGGCCGCGGGGCGGGTGAGGATGCAGAGCGGCTGCCGGTAGCCGTCCACCGGCTCGCCCAGGAAGTTGTGCTCGGTGGTGTAGCGCATCTCCTGAATGATCGTCCGGTCGACGGAGCTCAGCGCCACGAACTCCTGCGGAGCCTTGGGTTCGGGCGTCGCCCGGGCCGACGGCACGGCGGCCGTGGCGGCGAGCAGACCGGCGGCGGCGAACACGCCGAGGGCACGGAAAGCGGAAGCAAGTCCTGTCATGGGGACCGTCTATCAGGTTCGCGAGGGCGCGGGAAAGACCACGAGGCTACGGTCCTCATCGTGAACTCCGAGAAGAACACCATGAACTCGCACTGCTCGTACTGCGGCGCGCAGTACCCGGAAGGCGCCGCCTGGCCCCGAGCCTGTGCCGCCTGCGGGGGAGTGACGTACCGCAACCCGCTGCCGGTCGCGGTCGCCCTGCTGCCCGTCGATGGGGCCGGACTCGTCGTCATCACCCGCACCATCGAACCCGCGCGCGGCCGGGTCGCCCTGCCCGGCGGCTTCATCGACCACGGCGAGGACTGGCGCGCGGCGGTGGTGCGCGAACTGCGCGAGGAGACCGGCATCGAGGCGGAGGCGGAAGACGTCCGCCTGGCCGACGCCCTGAGCTCCCCGACCGACCACCTCCTGCTCTTCGGCCTCCTCCCGACGCGCGAGGCTGCGACGCTCCCACCCCCGGCCCCCACGAACGAGACCACGGGCTGGCACGTCCTCACCGAGCCGACCGACCTCGGCTTCCCCCTCCACACGGAGGCGGCACGGCGCTGGTTCGCGGGGGAGTACGGGTGAGCCGGACCTCAGGAGCAGGCACCGGCAGGGCCGGCCCCGGAACGTCCCCCACGGCACCACCGACGATCCGGCTCGCAGGCCGCCCGGCGTCAGCCGCCCTGACCCTCACAGGCGGGGCCTGCCTCAGCCGCTGACCCTCGGAGGCACGGCCTGCCTCACCCGCTCCTGACCCTCACACGCAGGTCCCGTACCTCCTCCGTGCCCGCCTCCGTCACGCGCTCCACCACCACGCGGCCGTTCACCAGACGCGTGGAGTAGCGCTCGATCTCCGCCGACTCCCAGCCGTCGCCCCGGTCCCGGACGACCAGGCCACCGCCGGTCCGGCCCGCCGCCGGGGCCCACACCTCCAGCTCCAGCGCGCCGTCCTCCTCGCCCCGTACCGGAATCACCGCGCCCGCCCGGGCCAGCACCGGCACCCGCGACAGCGGGGCGTCGAGGAGTACCTGGCCGGGGCCCTCGTACGCCCGCTCCGTCGCCGTGTCGTACCAGCGGCCGCGCGGCAGCCGCACCGCCCTCCGGTCCGCGCCCCGCGCGAACACCGGCGCGACCAGCAGCGCGTCGCCCAGCAGGAACGCGTCCTCACAGTCCCGCAGCGCCCGGTCCTCGGGCGCCCCCCACCACACCGGCCGCACATACGGCGCTCCGGTCAGCCGGGCCAGCTGCGCCAGCGTCACGAAGTACGGCCGCATCCGCTCCCGCTCGGCGAGCGCCGCCCGCGCGTGCTCCAGGACCTCCGCCCCGAACTCCCACGGCTCGCGCCGCCCCGCGTCGATCGCCGCGTGCGTGCGGAACAGCGGCAGCCACGCCCCCAGCTGGTACCAGCGCAGGAACAGCTCCGGCGACGGGCTCCCGTCGAACCCGCCCACGTCCGGCCCCGAGTACGGCACCCCGCACAGCCCGAGCCCGAGCACCAGCGACAGCGAGGCCCGCAGCCCCGGCCACCCCGTCGACACGTCGCCCGACCAGGTCCCGCCGTACCGCTGCATGCCCGCCCACCCCGAGCGGGTGAACAGGAACGGCCGCTCCGCCGGACGCAGCGCGCGCAGCCCCTCGTACCCCGCCCGGGCCATCGCGAGCCCGTACACGTTGTGCGCCTCGCGGTGGTCGCCGCCCCGGCCCTCCAGCGCGTGCCGCGCCGAGCGGGGCAGGGTCATGTCACCGAAGGGGGCGAAGGAGACCGGCTCGTTCATGTCGTGCCACACCCCGGAGAACCCCTGCGCGAGCCGCTCCTCGTACAGCCCGCCCCACCACTCCCGCACCGCCGGATCGGTGAAGTCCGGATAGACGCACTCGCCCGGCCACACCACCCCGCGGACCTCCTGCCCGCGCGGGTCCCGGACGAACGCCCCGGCCGCGGCGCCGGAGTCGTACACCGCGTTCCCCGGCTCCGCCTTCACCGCCGGGTCGACGATCGACACCAGCCGTACGCCCTGCTCCCGCAGCTCGGCCGCCAGGCCCGGCAGATCGGGGAAGCGCTCCCGGTCCACGGTGAACACCTGATGCTCGTCGTAGTGGTCGATGTCCAGGTGCACGGCGGACAGCGGCAGACCGCGCTCCCGGTACCCGGCCACCACCCGCCGCACCTCCCGCTCGCTGCCGAAGCCCCAGCGCGCGTGCTGCGGGCCCAGCGCCCAGGCCGGCGGCAGCGCCGGCGCACCGGTCAGCGCCGCCCAGCCGTGCAGCACCCGCGCGGGCGTGCCCACCACGACCCAGCAGCGCAGCGGGCCGCCGCCCATCCGGACCTCGCTCGTGCCCGGCCGGTCGTGTCCGGAGCCCGCGCCCTCCTCGCCCTCGGCGAGGGTGACCCGCCCGTCCCAGGAGTTGTCGTGGAAGGCCAGATGCGTGCCCGCGTCGGAGACCACGAACTGCACCGGCATGGTGAGGTACAGCGGATCGTCGGCGGTCGAGAAGCCCCCCTTGGGGTCCGTGTTCCACAGCCGGTACGTGCCGTCCCGCAGCCGCGGCCCGGACGCCCGGCCGCCGAGCCCGAAGAACCGCGCGTCCGCCGGCACCTCGCTGCGCTGCACCCACCGCGCCGGACCGCCCGCCACCGGCTCCCACCAGCGCGGCGGCAGATCCCGGCGCAGTAATACACCACCCGGGGTACGGACCTCCACGGCCCCGTGCCGCGAAACGGCGACGGTCACCCGCTCCGACACCACGCGCCAGCCGCCGTCCGTGTCCGGCTCGAACCGTGCCCGCGCGTCCGGCTCGGGCGGCTCGCCGGCCAGCGCGTACGAGGGCAGCGGCGCAGCCCCGTCCCAGCCCCAGAACACCGTGCCCCCTACCGACACGCTCACCCGCAGCTCGGACCGGGCGAACCGGACGATCCCGCCGCCCGGCATGGGCTCCGCCTCCCCGACCGGGCCCGGCACCCTGGCCCGCTCGGCCCCGCGCGCCGGCAGCCCCCAGGCGTCCGTACGGCGCCGGCGCAGCGCCGCCCGCAGCCCCTGCCAACCGCGCACCGTGCCCAGCACCCGTACCGAACGCACTACATCCACCCCGAGCCCCAGCCCACGACCATTCATGACTCTCCACCCTGCCACCCGACAGAGCCTTGGCGAGGTCCGTTCAACTGCCGTTCACCCGTGGTGAGAGCACATATTCAGCTGCCGGACCATGGGCGGGGAACCCTGGTGCGAAAGAGGATCACATGGCATCGTCCCTGTCAGCCGCGTCACGCGCACACCCCAGCACGTGCGCGGACCACGCAGACCCCGCGTAGGAGCCAGGGAGCATCCCCATGACGTCATCGCCGACCGAGCCGCTGTGGCAGCCGGACCAGGACCGCATCGCCTCGGCCGCGGTCACCCGCTTCCAGGCGTGGGCCGCCGAACGCTTCGGCGCCCCCGCCGACGGCGGATACCCGGCCCTGCACGAGTGGTCCGTGACCGAACTCGAGACGTTCTGGCAGGCCGTCGCCGAGTGGTTCGACATCCGCTTCGACACGCCGTACGAGCGGGTCCTCGGCGACCGCGCGATGCCCGGCGCCGACTGGTTCCCCGGCGCCACCCTCAACTACGCCGAGCACGCCCTGCGCACCGCCGACGAACGCCCCCACGACACGGCCCTCCTCCATGTGGACGAGACACACGAGCCCGTGCCGGTGACCTGGGCCAAGCTCCGCCGCCAGGTCGGCTCCCTCGCCGCCGAGCTCCGCGCCCTCGGCGTACGCCCCGGCGACCGGGTCAGCGGCTACCTGCCGAACATCCCGCAGGCCGTCGTCGCCCTCCTCGCCTCGGCCGCGGTCGGCGCGGTGTGGACCTCCTGCGCCCCGGACTTCGGCGCGCGCAGCGTGCTCGACCGCTTCCAGCAGGTCGAGCCGGTGGTCCTGTTCACGGTGGACGGCTACCGCTACGGCGGCAAGGAGCACGACCGCCGCGAGACGGTGGCGGAACTGCGCGCGGAACTGCCGACGCTCCGCGCGGTGGTCCACATCCCGCTCCTGGGCACGGAGGCCCCGGAAGGCGCCCTGAACTGGCAGGACCTGGTGTCGACGGACGCGGACCCGCTCTTCGAGCAGGTCGGCTTCGCCCACCCCCTCTGGATCCTGTACTCCTCCGGCACGACGGGCCTGCCGAAGGCGATCGTCCAGTCGCAGGGCGGCATCCTGCTGGAGCACTACAAGCAGCTGGGCCTGCACTGCGACCTGGGCCCGGAGGATGTGTTCTTCTGGTACACCTCCACGGGCTGGATGATGTGGAACTTCCTGGTCTCAGGCCTGCTCACCGGCACCACGGTGGTCGTGTACGACGGCAGCCCGGGCTACCCGGACACGGCGGCGCAGTGGCGCATCGCGGAACGCACCGGCGCGACGCTGTACGGCACGTCGGCGGCGTATGTGATGGCCTGCGCGAAGGCGGACGTGCACCCCGGCAGGGACTTCGACCTGACGCGAGTGAAATGCGTGGCCACAACCGGCTCCCCCCTCCCGCCGGACGGCTTCCGCTGGCTGCACGACGAAGTCCGCGAGGACCTGTGGATCGCGTCGGTCAGCGGCGGCACGGACGTCTGCTCCTGCTTCGCGGGCGCGGTCCCGACGCTCCCCGTCCACATCGGCGAACTCCAGGCCGCCTGCCTGGGCACGGACCTCCAGTCCTGGGACCCGGCCGGCAAGCCGCTGGTGGGCGAGGTCGGCGAACTGGTCGTGACGAACCCCATGCCGTCCATGCCGATCCACTTCTGGAACGACCCCGACGGCAGCCGCTACCGGGACAGCTACTTCGACATGTACCCGGGCGTCTGGCGACACGGCGACTGGATCACGATCACCGACCACGGCTCGGTCGTCATCCACGGCCGCTCCGACTCCACGCTCAACCGCCAGGGCGTCCGGATGGGCAGCGCGGACATCTACGAGGCGGTCGAACGCCTCCCGGAGATCCGCGAGTCCCTGGTCATCGGCCTTGAGGAGCCCAACGGCGGCTACTGGATGCCGCTCTTCGTCCACCTGGCGGACGGCGCGACCCTGGACGAAGCCCTGATCGCCCGCATCAAACAAACCCTCCGCACCGAACTCTCCCCCCGCCACGTCCCCGACGACATCATCGAAGTCCCGGCAATCCCCCACACACTGACAGGCAAGCGCCTGGAAGTCCCCGTCAAACGCCTCCTGGGCGGCACCCCCCTGACCAAGGCCGTCAACCCAGGCTCGGTAGACGACCTCCACCTCCTGGACTTCTACACAACCCTCCGCAAACCGACGAAGTAAGCGCGAACGACGAGGGGCCGCCGCTCAACGGGGCGCGGCGAGCCCCGGTCTCGCCCCCGCCCCACCTGGCGGCGCGAGCCCCGGTCTCTGCGCGGAGCTGCCGCTTCGCGGGGCGGGGAGCCGCAAGCGCCACCACCCCCACCCACCAGCGGCGCGAAGCTGCCGCCTCGGGGGTACGGGGGCGGAGCCCCCGGTCTCGTCAGAGTTTCGGGAAGGGGTGGGGTGGGGGAGTCCAAAGCACCCGCACCCCGCACCCGCACCCCGCGGCCCCCCTCACCCCCCATACGTCGCCTCCCCCTCCCCCAACACCCCCGCAAACTCCCCCGCCAACCGCCCGGCATCCCCCACACCCAGCCCCGCCGTCGTGATCCGTACCGCCGGCGGTGACGCGATGCGGAAGCGCGCGCCCGCGGCGACCCACCAGCCTCGCGAACGCAGCCCGTTCACCACGGCCGACTCGTCCCGCACCGGTACCCACACGTTCAGCCCGCTCGCCCCCACCGCGCCGATCCCGTACGAAGCCAGCGCGCCGATCAGGGCGGAGCGCCGCTCCGAGTACGCCGCCTCGCCCGCCGCGACCAGCCGCGCCACGGACTCGTCCGCCAGCAGCCCGGCAACCGTCTCCTGCAGCACATGGCTGACCCACCCGGACGTCATCAGCAACCGCCCGTCGTGCCGCGCCAGTGTCGCCGCGTCGCACGCGACCCCCGCCCAGCGCAGGTCCACCCCCAGATGCTTGGACGCCGTCCGCACCTGCGCCCACCGCGGCACCGAGCCCGCCAGCGCGCATGCCCCCCGCGCCCCCGCCACGTCCGCGTTGTGGTCGTCCTCGATCACCAGCACCTCGGGGAACCCCGAAAGCACCGCCACCAACTCGTCCCGCCGCGACGGCGTGAGGTACGCGCCCGTCGGGCACTGCCCCCGCGGACTGCACACGACCGCCCGCACCCCACCCCGCAGCGCCGCCCGCAGCGCCTGCGGCTCCATCCCCTCCCCGTCCACCGCGACCGGCACCGCCCGCAGCCCCAACGCCGGTACCAGGTCGAGCAAGTGATGGAACCCGGGGTCCTCGACCGCCACACCGTCCCCCGGCCGCAGCTCCACCGACAGCAGCCGCGCGACGCAGTCCAGCGCCCCGTGCGCGAAGGTCACATGCTCCGCCGGCACCCCGTCCCGCGCGAACCACGCCCGCGTCAGCTCCTCCAACCGCTCAAGCCGCGGCGACGCCCGGTGCGAACCGACCACCGGCCGCACCAACGCCGGCGGCCGCAACTCCGGCAGGAACGCCGGATCGGGATGCCCTCCCGCCAGGTCCCGCAACCCCTCCGGCACCTTCGGCGGCCGCCGCGACGCCACCGACGGCGCGCTCGCCACCACCGTCCCGCCGCGCCCGCGCGTCACGACGACACCCCGCTGCCGCAGCTCCTTGTACGCGGTGGCCACGGTCCCCGCACTCACCCCCAACCCCTCCGCCAACACCCGCACCGGCGGCAACGCGTCCCCCGGCGTCAACCCGCCCTCGGCCACGCCGCGTTCGACCGACGCGGCAATCCCCTTGGCCGTCGCCCCACTGATCGCATAGTTTTGTGCTGCCACGTACTCAACTCTGTATCAATACAAATCAAAAAACAAGAGCAGGACAGGCAACAAGAGGGGGACCCGTGACCAACCGCCCCACCCGGTACCGGTCAGCACTGCACCACCGCATTCCAGGAGGCCGCGACGGCCGCCGCATGCTGCTCGTCGCCCTGATCGACAAGATCGGCACCGGCCTCTGGGCCGCCTCCACCGCGCTCTACTTCACGTACGTCACGGGCCTCGGCATCGCCCAGATCGGCATCCTCGTCGGCGTCGCCGGCGGCATCGGCATCGCGGGAGCCCCACTCGCCGGCCGCCTCGCCGACCGCTTCCCGGTCACCCGCATCCTCATCGCCGCCCAACTCCTGCGCGCCGCCGCCCTCCTGGCGCTCCTCACCACCGACGACTACATCCTGCTCGTCCTGTACTCCGCCCTCGGCGCCGTACCCGACCGCGCCACCAACGTCCTCACCAAGCTGTACGCCGCCCGCGCCGCCGGCCCCGAACGCGTCCGCTACCAGGCCATCAACCGCACCGTCGCCAACGTCGGCTGGGCCATCGGCGGACTGGCCGCCGCAGCCGCCCTCTCCGCCGCCACCAGCACCGTCTACCAGCTCCTGCTGGTCGGCAACGCGCTCTCGTACGCCGTGATGGCCGGCCTCACCTTCACCTGCGCCGAACCGCCCGCACCGTCGCGCGTCGTCGCGAAGTCGGCCCCGGCCTCAGCAGCAGCAGGCAACACCCCCGAGGCGACCGAGGCGACCGAGGCGTCCCCTCCGTCCCCCTGGCGCGACCGCACCTTCCTCGCGTTCACCGCCACCGAGACCGCGCTCTTCCTCGACGACACGATCCTTCAGGTCGCGATGCCGCTCTGGATCGTCCACGCCACGGACGCCCCCGTCGGCCTCGCCCCGCTGCTCCTCGTCCTCAACAGCGTCCTCGTGGTCCTCTTCCAGGTCCCCCTCTCCCGCTTCGGCGCCACCACCAGCGCCGCCCGCAGGTTGCTCATCCCGCTGGCCTGCCTGTTCGTCGCGGGCACGCTCGCGCTCGCCGCATCCGCCGCCGACGGCCGCTGGACCGCGGTGACCGCCCTCGTCGTCGGAGCCGTCGCGCTCACCTTCGCCGAGATGGTCCACGCCACCGCGTCCTGGGAACTCTCCGTCGCCCTCGCCCCCGACGACGCCCAGGGCGCGTACCTCGGCGTGCACGGCCTCGCCGGCTCCACCCAGCGCTGCGTCGGCCCGCTGCTGCTCACCGCCGTGATCGCCACCGGCCCGCTGGCCTGGCCGCTGCTCGGCGCCGGCCTCGCTGCCAGCTGCGCCGTCCAGTACCGCCTGGTCCGCGCGAAGGCCGCCGAACGGTCACTGTCAGTGCCGACGGTTACGGTGAGTGAGCACTGATCGAGATGCGCGCACGACGCACCACAGGGGGAGACATGCGCACCACACGCAGGACGAAGACCGGCATGAGGACCAACGACAAAGCGAGGAACAAGAGGACCAACGGCAAAGCGGGGAACAAGAGGAACAACGGGAACAAGCGGAACGGGCCGCCGACGCCCGCATCCCTCCGTCACACCCTCCGCCGCACGCTCCGCCGCGAAGTCGCCCGCGCCGTCGGCCTCCTCGTCGACGCGGAGGACTTCGCGACCATGGGCGGCCGCTACCCCAGCTTCCCCTTCGACGACCACCCCGCCTACCTCGCCGAAGCAGACCGCCTCCTCAAGGCCCTCGCCGCCCAGGGCGGCCACACCACCGTCGCCCTCTTCGACCCCGAGGACTACGCCGACTACTGCGCCGACACCGGAATCGACCCGGACACCCCGGCCGCCCGCAGCCGCTACACCGCCGAACTCACCGCCACCGGCGCCCACATGGCGTACACGGGCCAGCCCATGACCGACCTGATCCCCACCCTCGTCGACACCGCCGTCCGGCAGGCCACCCACCAGTACGCCGCCCTCCTCCTCGCCGACGCAGGCGACTGCGCCGACTGCGGTCAGGACATCGGCCGCGCCTCCCACACTCGGGCCGTCCTCCTCCTGCGGCGACTCCTCGACATCGCAGGACCCGGCATCCACCACCTCGTCTGCAGCGTCCCCGCGCCCGAGGAGACCCTCCTCGCCGTCCTCCACGTGGAGACGGGCCCCACGCACCCCGCCCCACTCGATCCCACCGGCCCCTGCGCCGAGTTCGTCACCGTCCTCGCCGCCGGCATCGCCCTCCAAGGACCCGGGGGACTGGTCCTGCGCACCGCCCGACCCGGCGCCCGCGACCGCCTGCACGGCTGGCGACTCGACCGCGGCGGCCTGCTCCCGCTCACCGAGGCGGAGGTCTTCAATGCCTACTGCACGGACGCGGACACCGGCGAACCCCTCGCACCCGAACCCCACGTCGACTACCGCGCCGGCTTCGACGTGATTCCCGACGCCCCCTGGCCCGACCACCACTGAAATGCCGAGGGGCTCCCCGCCACGATGTGGCGAGAAGCCCCTCGGCTCCAGGAACCGCGTACGGTCCCTCCGGCTCACTCCCCGGACAGCACCGCCTGCGCGGCCACCCGCGCCTCGTCGGCGGAGTCCGCCGCACGCGCCGCGGCCGCCGCACGCTCGCACTGCGCCAGCGTGTACTTCGCCAGCGTCGCCCGCACATACGGAATCGACGCCGCGCCCATCGACAAGGAGGTGACGCCCAGACCCGTCAGCACACACGCCAGCAGCGGATCCGACGCGGCCTCACCGCACACGCCGCAGCTCTTGCCCTCGGCCCTCGCGGCGTCCGCCGACAGCGCGACGAGGTCGAGCAGCGCCGGCTGCCACGGGTCCTGCAGCCGCGACACCGCACCGACCTGCCGGTCGGCGGCGAAGGTGTACTGCGCGAGGTCGTTGGTGCCCAGCGACAGGAACTCGACCTCCTGCAGGATCGAGCGCGCCCGCAGCGCGGCGGACGGAATCTCCACCATCGCGCCGAACTTCGCCCGCAGCCCGGCCGCCCGACACGCGTCCGCGAACGCCTTCGCGTCCGCACGGTCGGCCACCATCGGCGCCATGACCTCGAGGTAGACCGGCAGCCCCTCGACCGCCTTCGCCAGCGCGGTCAGCTGCGTCCGCAGCACCTCGGGGTGATCCAGCAGGGTCCGCAGACCCCGCACGCCCAGCGCGGGGTTCGGCTCGTCCGCCGGCGTCAGGAACTCCAGCGGCTTGTCGGCGCCCGCGTCGAGCACGCGCACGACCACACGCCCCTCGGGGAACGCCTCAAGGACCTTCCGGTACGCCTCGTACTGCTTCTCCTCGGACGGCGCCTTCTTGCTGTCGTCCAGGAACAGGAACTCCGTACGGAACAGACCGACGCCCTCGGCGCCCGCCTCGACCGCCGCCGGAACGTCCGCCGGACCGCCCACGTTCGCCAGCAGCGGTACCTTGTGCCCGTCCGACGTCGCACCCGGACCGCTCGAAGCAGCAAGGGCGGCCTTGCGCTCGGCGGCCGCCTGCTCGAGCCCGGCGCGCTTCTCGGCGCTCGGCTCGACGAAGAGCTCGCCCGTGCTGCCGTCCACCGCGATCACCGTGCCCTCGGCCAACTCGCAGGCGCCCGGCAGCGCCACCACGGCCGGCACGCCCAGCGCCCGCGCGAGGATCGCGCTGTGGCTGGTCGGCCCGCCCTCCTCGGTGACGAACCCGAGCACCAGCGTCGGGTCGAGCAGCGCCGTGTCCGCGGGAGCGAGGTCCCGCGCGATCAGCACGTACGGCTCGTCACTGTCCGGCACACCCGGCATCGGCACACCCAGCAGCCGCGCCACGATCCGGTTCCGCACGTCGTCCAGGTCGGCGACCCGGCCCGCCATGTACTCGCCCGCACCCGCGAGCAGCTCGCGGTAGTGCGAGAAGGCGTCGTAGATGCCGCGCTCGGCCGTGCTGCCCACGGCGATACGACGGTCCACGTCCGCGATGAGCTCGGGGTCCTGGGCGATCATCGCCTGGGCCTCCAGCACATGCTGCGCCTCCCCACCGGCCAGATTGCCGCGCGCGATCAGATCGGCCGCCACAGCCTCCACGGCCTTGCGGGCGCGCCCCTGCTCGCGTTCCGCCTCTTCGGCGGGAATCTGCTTGGCCGGCGGCTCCAGGACCGCCGTGCCCATGTGCCGGACCTCGCCGATGGCCACCCCATGGCTGACACCGACGCCTCGCAGCGTTGTCTCCATCTCACCCGTCTCCGATAGAGCGGCGGCACCCGGCCGCCGCGATGAATGTCGTACGCGTGGTCGTCACCGAGGACGAGCGCGGCGTCAGCTCCAGCTGAAGAGCTCGTCGCCGGACTTCACGTCACCGTCGTCGACGACACCGGAGAGCGAGTCGGCCGTGGCCTCCAGGGCCACGACGGGGCTGATGGGGGACTTGCCCGCGGCCTCCACCTCAGCCGGGTTCCACCGGATGAGCGCCTGTCCGCGCGTCACGGTGTCCCCCTTGTTCACGAGCAGCTCGAAACCCTGCCCGTTGAGCTGAACGGTGTCGATCCCGAGGTGCGTCAGCACACCGTGCCCCTCGTCGTCGACGACGACGAACGCGTGCGGGTGCAGAGAGACGACGACCCCGTCCACGGGAGAGACCGCCTCGGAGGGCTCGCGTACGGGGTCGATGGCGGTACCGGGACCGACCATCGCACCGGAGAAGACGGGGTCGGGTACTGCAGCAAGACCGATGGCGCGTCCAGCGAGTGGCGACGTCACGGTTGTCATGGGAAGCCTCCCAGGGGCGGAGATTGTGTGGCGCCGTCACTACCTGTCCCGGACGGCGTACTGGTCAGAAGCGTATGTCATGGGAAGTCCCGGTTCCGCCCGACTGGTACCGCTTGATACCGGTTGGTGGACCTGAGGGACTACCGGAAACGATTTGCCTCCACTGGCGACGGGATGTACTGTCGTACTCCTGCCTGACCCCAACGCGGCTTTGAGTCGTGGGTCGGCAGCACCTGCCAAGCCAGATCCTAACCCCAGTGGTCTACACCTCTGCGTGCCCTCGTGCCCGCCGGGGAGTGGTCGGGGGGAGGAATAAAGCCTGGTAATGTTTGACCCCGCCGAAGGGAAACGCGAAAGCGAATTCCAATTCGGCAGCCCGCTCCAGCGGGTGGCAGAAACGGGAAATCGGATCTGCTAAGCTGGAAACACGAAAGACCGAAGGGAAAAGCCCGGAGGAAAGCCCGAGAGGGTGAGTACGAAGGAAGCGTCCGTTCCTTGAGAACTCAACAGCGTGCCAAAAATCAACGCCAGATTAGTTGATA
>NZ_DATCVQ010000461.1:0-5063 GCF_036566765.1 Streptomyces sp. | reverse complement strand
AGTTGTAGACCAGCGAGTGGGTGACCTGCTCCTTGGCCTTGCGGTACAGGCGCGAACGCTGACCGCGGTAGCCGGAGGCCGCCTCGAGGATCGCCCGGCGCTTCTTGTGGGCGTTGACTGCCCGCTTGACGCGTGCCACTTCTTAACTCCTTGTAGCGGGGCCGTGGTTGAACTCACACGACCCGGATGCGAATGGGTCCCGGACTGGGCCGGAGGCCCTCGTCACCGAGGGCGGGAGATCAAGCTCAGATGCCCAGCATCTTCTTGATCTTGGCCGCGTCGCCCGGGGCCATCTCCGCGTTGCCGGTGAGGCGACGCGTCAGCTTGGACGACTTGTGCTCGAGCAGGTGGCGCTTGCCGGCGCGCTCCCGCAGGATCTTGCCGGAGCCGGTGACCTTGAAGCGCTTCTTGGCACCGGAGTGCGTCTTGTTCTTCGGCATAGCGCCGTTCTCTCCTCGTCAGTGGCGCTCCCCTCCGGTGCGGGCACCGGGCGACCGGGAGCGTCAATCTTCGTTTGGTGGTGCCGGGCGGAACCGGGGGGCTGCTGGGAGGGCAGCCCCCGCCGGATCACGCCTCGGCGTTCTCGGCCGACGCGTCGGCCGAAGACTGCTCGACGTCGACCTCGGGAGCAGCCTCGGACGAACCGCCCTGGCGCTCCGCCTTGCGCGCGGCCTGAGCCTCGCGCGCCTCGGCCATGGCCTCGGTCTTCTTCTTGTGCGGGCCCAGAACCATGATCATGTTCCGGCCGTCCTGCTTCGGGTTCGACTCGATGAAGCCGAGCTCCTGCACGTCCTCGGCGAGGCGCTGCAGCAGTCGGTAACCGAGCTCGGGCCGGGACTGCTCACGACCACGGAACATGATCGTGATCTTGACCTTGTCGCCCTGCTTCAGGAACCGGACGACGTGACCCTTCTTGGTGTCATAGTCGTGCGGGTCGATCTTCGGCCGGAGCTTCATCTCCTTGATGACCGTGTGCGCCTGGTTCTTGCGCGCTTCACGGGCCTTCATGGCCGACTCGTACTTGAACTTCCCGTAGTCCATGAGCTTGCACACGGGCGGGCGGGCGTTCGCCGCGACCTCGACCAGGTCGAGGTCGTACTCCTGCGCGAGCTCCAGGGCCTTGGCAAGCGGAACAATGCCCACCTGCTCGCCACTGGGGCCGACAAGACGCACCTCGGGAACGCGAATCCGCTCGTTGATGCGGGGCTCGGCGCTGATGGATCCTCCTCGGTTGCACCACGCGACCGCCTTGGCGGACGGACACGTCACGTGTTGAATCGTTGAGACCAACCATGCCGGCACATGAAAAATGCCCCGGACGGGACACAGGCGGGGCTCCATGGCAATACCGGAGCACCACCACGGTGAACCGCGGGGCGCACATCGGACGACTCCATCGTCCGTACGGAACGATGGTGGCCGTCTGACCGGTGACCCGTCGCCCGCGAGGGCGACAAGGTGGGAGAGCGGAGCCTCCACTTGTGGGCCGGGCACGTAGGTGTCCGGCCGGTCGTTACACAAGGTTAGCAGGAGCTGTCTCTGTTCGCGAACGGAGACAGCTCCAGGGCCGCGGGCGGGGCCCGCGCCCTGCGCGGAAGGGCCCGCGCGGCGGCTCCCGCCGGGCCCCGCTTATCGTGTGGGGTATGAGCGAAACGCCCCACACGGACTCCGCCGAGTCCCAGGACTCCCCCGACTTCGACGCCATGACCCGCGACATCGCGGAGGTCCCGGCGATCAAGGTGATCGTGACGGTCGCCGTCAACCTGATGAGCGCCGCCGCGGTGAAGCTCGGGCTGGCCGAGGAGGGCGAGGCCCACAAGGACCTGGACGAGGCGCGCAAGCTGGTGCACGCGCTGGCCGGTCTGCTGGACGCGAGCGCGACGGAGATCAGCTCGTTCCACGCGGCGCCGCTGCGGGACGGTCTGAAGTCCCTTCAGCTGGCGTTCCGCGAGGCCTCGATCGTCCCGGACGAGCCGGGCCAGGGCCCGGGCGAGAAGTACACGGGTCCGGTCTACGGCTGACCCGTGGGCCCCGCGAGGGGTCAGTCCCTGACGTAGAAGGGCTCGCCGGGAGGCGGGACCGAGGCCGGCAGCAGTGCCAGGTCGAGGCCCCGCACCAGGCGGGCCCTCAGCGTTTCGTCGGCGGCCAGGGCACGGGCCACCCGCTGGGCCGCCTCCGCCGGGACGGCGCCGTCGGCGAGCACGAGGGCGAGGGTGCCGTCGGCGGTTCCCGGGCCCAGGTAGGCCCGTACGACGGCCGGCTCGGTGGCGACCGCGGCGCGCACCGCGTCCCGTACGGCCGGGTCCCGCAGCGGGTCCGTGCTCGTCCGCCCCTCCGCGAGGGCCAGCAGGGCGGGGCCGGTCAGCTGGTACGGCACCGGGCCCGCGAGGTCGAGCACGACCGTGTCGGCCTTCTCGTGCGCGGCGGCCTGCAGCGCCTGGTGCAGCGGCACGGCCACGGGGCGGGCGGCCGGGTCCCAGAGCGCGAGCGAGGCGATCGAGGTGAAGGCGGGCAGCGCCCGGCGGTTCCCCGCCGTGAGCGTCGGCACCGCCATGTCGCTGGTCTTCTCGCGCCGCAGCCCGGTCTCGGGGTCCTCCTCGACCTCGCCGAGCACGGCGACGACGGGCACCAGCAGCCGAGCGTCCTTGAGCGCCTCCAGGACCGGCGCGTGAGCAGTACGATCCTCCGCCCACCCCGCAAGGGCCGCGGCGAGCCGCGGGTCCGCGGTGCCGTCGTCGTCGGAGAAGCCAGGGTCCGGAATGTTCTTGAGCGCCACGCCCTGAGGGTAACGGGCGGGGCGGGTCACCAGGTGCGGCGGGGCCTCGGGGTGCGGCTGCCGCGCCAGAGGGCGACTGCGGCGGCGAGGAGCAGGATGCCGAGGCCGCCGGCGGTGGGGGCGAGTACCCCTATGGGTCGGTCGTCCACGGGCTCGGGGCTCGGGCCGGGGCCGAAGTACGTGCTCTTCTGGCCGGCCGCGGCAGCCTCGCCTGCGGCGGCCTTGGCCGTGGCGGCCACCTTGCCGCCGGCCCTGATCGCGGCGGCGGGGTCGACGGTGCCGTACCCCTTGTCGTCGTCGCGGCCGCCCTTGGGCCGGTCCCGGGCGGTGTCGATGAGGAGCTTCTTCACCTGGGCGGGCGTCAGTCCGGGGTGCGCGCCGCGGACGAGGGCGGCGGCCCCGGAGACGAACGCGGCGGCGGCGCTGGTGCCCCAGCCCTCGTAGTAGCGGCGGTCGGGGTCGGCGATGACGACGTCGACGCCGGGGGCGCTGACGGTGGCGTACCAGCGGCTGGTGGAGAACGAGGCGTGGGTGCCGTACATGTCGACGGCGGTGACGGCGATGACGCCGGGGTAGGCGGCCGGGTACGAGACGTGGTCGCCCTTGTCGCCGCCGTTGCCGGCCGAGGCCACGACGACGACGCCCTTGGCGAGGGCGTACTGGACGGCGGCGTCCTCGCCGGCGTCGGGGTGGGCGGACTCGCTGTCGTCGCCGAGGGAGAGGTTGATGACGTCGGCGCCGTGGTCGGCGGCCCAGCGGATGCCCTGGGCGAGGGCGCTGCCGCGGGTCTGGCGGGCGCGGGCGCGGGACTTGTCGGCGCCTTCGAGGATGACCCGGACGGGCAGGATCCGTGCCTGGGGCGCGATGCCGAGGACACCGTCCTGGCGGCCGGGGCCGTGCCCCTGGCCCGCGATGATCCCGGCCATGGCGGTGCCGTGCCGGGCCCAGGCGCGGTCGCCGCGGCGGGCGCCGAAGCCGATGAGGTCCTTGCCCTCCATGACGTTGCCGGCGAGGTCGGGGTGGGTCGCGTCGACGCCGGTGTCGAGCACGGCGACGGTCACGCCGCGCCCCTTGGTGGTGCGCCAGGCCTCGGAGGTGTGCAGGGCTTCGAGGCCCCACTGGCGGGCGCGGATGGTGTCGGCCTGCGCGGGGCCGGCGGCGGGGAGCACGACGAAGGAGGCGGCGAGGAGGGCGGCGAGGGCGCGGGAGCGGGTGAGGCGGGGACGGACCGCACGTGCCGCTCGCGTCGCGGGGGTCGTGTGGGTCGCTCGGGTCACTCGCGTCACTTCGGGTCCTTCGTGGCCGCGGAAACGGTCATGCGCAGCCCGCGTTCTATGCGGTCGGCGACGCCCTTGGCCTCGTGGCCGAGGCCGGCCTGGGCGACGGCGGTGGTCTGGCCGCCGGACATGGCCTCGGCCGCGGGCTGGGGCTTGGGCACCGGGCGGCCGTCGGCGAAGCCGGAGACGGCGTACACGAGAACGGGCAGCTCGGGCACGGTCGCGAGCTGCCAACTGGCGCGCTGCGGGTCGCCGAAGCGGGCGGCGGGGGTGCCGGGGGCGGGCAGGGCGTGCGGCATGTGGTCGGCCAGCTTGTTCCGGCCGCCGGTGGTGAGCTGGCCGCCGAGGGTGCGCATCGCGGTGGCGTCGGCGTCGGTGAAGACGAGGCCGACGGTGATGACGCTGGTGGCGGTGGCGTCGGTGTAGGTGGCGCGCACGACGCGGACGCAGCCGGTGGGCTGGAGGGTGGCGACGAGCGCGGGCGAGAGGACGGCGGCGGAGCAGGGCGCGTCGGGGCCGATGGTGAGCCGGGTCCAGACGCGGTCGGCGCCGCCGGGACCGGAGCCGGCGCCCTTCAGGGTGCGAGGGAAGAGGGTGTCGACGGGCGTGCTGTGCCAGGCGGCACGCGCCTCCGCGTACCCCACGGGCTCCTCCGCGGCCCCGGCATCTTGCCGCGCCAGCAACACCCCGGCCACGGCCCCGCCGACGAGCCCGAGCCCCAGCACCAGACACGTCCCGGCCGCCACGACCCACCCGACCCGGCGCACCCGGACGGGCCGCAGCCGCGTGGTCGTCTCACTGGGCGTCTCGGGCGGCACGGCGTACTGCCGGTAGGCGGGCACCACCGGCACCGGCCCGGTATCGCGCACGGGCCGCAGCCGCGCCGTCGTCTCGACGGCGGGGACCCCATAGGGGCGGGGCGGGGCGGCGGGGGCAGGCGGGACCTGAGGCGCACGGGCCGGCTGGGGGCCAGGTGCCACGGCGGGCGGGGCCGCGGGAGTCGCGGCCTG
>NZ_DATCVQ010000460.1:0-10205 GCF_036566765.1 Streptomyces sp. | reverse complement strand
CCGTCTCCTCGTTGCGGCGCTGCTCCTGCCGCTCGGGGTGTGGCTGTGGCTGCGGACCATGCACCCCGCACCCTCCCGGACGCCCCACCCTCTTTCGCCCCGAGCGACGAGGGTGCTGGCCCTCGCCGTCGGTGTCGCTGGCGGCATCTACGGGATTGGGGGCGGCTCCCTGCTCGGGCCGATCCTCGTCGGCCGCGGAGCACCGGTCGCCACAGTCGCGCCCGCTGCCCTGGCCTCCACTTTCGTGACCTCCATCGTCGGAGCGGCTACCTACGCGCTGCTCTCCCTGACCGCTACAGGCGACGTAGCCCCCGACTGGCTGCTGGGCCTGTCCTGCGGAGCCGGGGGCCTCGTCGGCGGATACGTCGGCGCGCGCCTCCAGCCGCACTTGCCGGAGATCGCGCTTCGCCTTCTGCTCGGCACCCTCGCCACAGGCGTCGGCACGCTCTACGCCGTCCAAATCCTGCGCTGACCGTCCAGAGTTCCGTAGCCCCAGGCACGGAGGTGCTGTCGAAACTCGTTCTCACGTACAGAGTCACGACGTCACTGGACGCGGGGCCCGTGGAGCGCGCGCGGACGGCGGCCGCCGCGGTCCCCTGTTGCGGGTTGTGTGCAGCGAGGTGGCCTGGCCGAACATGCCCAGACCGCCCGCGCCCACTGTGTTCTCTCGCGCTGGGAGTGGATGGTCAGCTGCTGCAGCCCTCGCAGCAGCCCCCACCGGCCTTCGCCTCAGCGGTCTTTGCGGGTGCGGCACTCAGCGGGAGCAGCATCTTGGGGGCCGGGACGATGGTGAGAGTGCCGGCGGTCGGCCGGGCCGGGGGGGGCGGATGGGCGGGGCGGCCTTGTGTGCCGTACGGAGTGCGGGGTGGGTGGGCAGGTGCTTCTTGCGGCCGGCGCGGATGCCGTTGCCGATGACGAGGACCTCGGCGAGTTCGTGGCTCGCGACGACGGTGGCGAGACCGCGGCGACTGGGTCTCCGGTGTCGGCGGCCCATGAGTAAATGCGTGCGGCCGAGTCGCGCATGCCCAGCGCCAGCAGGTGGTGAGCCAGGCTGCGATGGCCGTTCCGGTTACCGCTCACGTCGTACGCCCGGCGAGCCAGGCGCTCAGCCTCCTCGATGATCTGTTCCGCCCGCTCGAAGCACCTGAGGTCAATGAGGCGACGGGTGAACCAGCGCAGCACGGTTACGTCGCCGCACGCAGCCGCCTTCAGATAGAGCTGTTCACAGTTCACCACTCCCAGGCGACGCGCGGCTTGGGCGAGTTCCCGCGTGTCCGTGTCCGTACGCGAGTGTGCCCCTGCTGCTGCCCACAGAGAGGGAGCGGGATGTTCCCTTTCTCTCGTTACCCGGCTCTTCTCATGGAGGAAGTCGGCAAGTTGGTACAGCGGGCTATCGGTAGGTGACTCGTAGGGACGAGGCCGATGGTGCAATCAGCGGCCCAGGAAGCTGACGATGCGGTCGAAGGAGCTTGGCCAGGTGGGAGGCGAACCAGTCCTCGTCCAAGCTGTGCCATGTGGAGTCATCCACGTAGCCCTCAGAGGCAACCCGCAGGAAGTTTTCGGACAACAGGGGACCATGTCCGCATCGACGTGCGTCCATGGCAGCGTGAAGAATGGCACGGGCCGCCCCTTCGGACTGCTCGTAGCGTCGCCATAGATGTGGGGCTCCAGCAAGGAACTGAGCGATGCGTCCACTGGCAGCACGGGTTCGGGCCAGCCTCAGGCGCGGGTCGGAGTTGACTAGAGTCTCAGCACGGGCCAACTCCAGTTCACTGAACGCGGCAGGCATCCTGACAGTGACCGCCAGGTCAGCGAGCTGATCCACCGCGCCTTCACGCGTGCGTCACCTTCCCGAGTGGGGAGCGGACGCGCTGATCGCGGCGGTGGAGCCGAACGCGTATGAAGGGCAGAGCGTGCCGGTTCTCGACCTCAACTGCTGATCGCCTGCCCGGCCTCGGAGCGACATGACATGGCACGGGCACCGTCGCGGTGCCCGTGCCATGCGTGTGAGCGAGCAACTCCGAGACGTGGTCGGTCTGGCACGTAGTCCCGTCCGCCGGATGTGCGCAGCTCAGCCGATGTCGAAGAGCGGCCCGTGATCGTCAGGCCGAGGTCGTCACCGGCGTACGAGAGGAACGCGATCAGCATCAGTGCCTCGCCGCCGAGGGCGGTGTCCTTCGTGAAGTGGGTCTGTTCCATCTGGCGTGCCTGTGGTTCTTGCTCCCGCCAGAATCCGTGCATCAGGACGGCCGTCGGGAAGGCGAAGACGGCTACGAGAAGCGCCCCGAGGTCTGCCCAGATACCAAGGGCGACGCCTACCCCTCTGGCAAGGATCACCAGGCCGCTGGCGACCGTTGCCGGGACGGCGGCCGGTACGCCTCTGGAGGCGGCGTACCCACCCATGGCCTTGATCCAGGTGGCCGCCTATCGTCTCCCCGGAGGTGCTGTCCATCAGGGGAGGGACGGGAGACGGCCACCGGTCAGCGCCCCACCCGCGGCGGCGGTGCCGGCGCCTACTCCTCGGCGCGAAGGTCGCCGAGGAGTCTGGCCTGGTCCGCCAGGACACCGGACAGGATCTCGCGGGCGACCCGGAGCAGCTCCGCAACGCGCGGGCTGGCCAGTGAGTAGTGGACGTTCGCACCCTCTCTTCGGGTGACCACCAGGTTCGCGCGGCGCAGCACCGCGAGCTGCTGCGAGAGATGCGCCGGTTCGATGCCGACCTTGGGCAGCATCTCGGACACCGCGTACTCCCGCTCGCTCAGGAGCTCCAGCACGCGGATGCGCGCCGGGTGCCCCAGCGTCTTGAAGAAGTCTGCTTTGAGCTGGTACAACGGCGCGCTCACCGAACCGGCCCCCTCCTCATCGACGGCCCGTCCGGCCGTACAGATCCATGGATACGGGCCATCCTCGCTCAGCCACACCCATGCGCCGACCTTCGTAATTGCCAAGATTGGAAATTGCGAAGGTCGAGAAGGGGGATCTCGATGCGCGTTCCGAGGCTTGCCGGCACGGACGGCTCTCTGCTGAGGTGCCCGTCCTGCCGCCTGAAACTGCTCCGGGCGGCTGCCACCGCCAGCGGGCAGTGTCCCCGCTGCGGCCACTCCCCGCTCCTGAGCGTGGACGCTGCGCGGCGGCACCGGAACCACTCGTCGCGACCCGGCGTGATCCCGTCCATGCGCTGACCGCGTTGGCGCAGCGGGGCGCGCGGGCCGCGACGCGTCAGCGCACTTCAGTGAGTCCTCCGCTGTGTCAGGTCACGCCTTCTTGACCACGCTGGACTTGAGCTGCATGGGGCCGAATCCTTCGACCTTGCAGTCGATGTCGTGGCCGTCCACGCCGTCCACGAGACGGATGTTGCGGACCTTCGTGCCGGCCTTGATGCCGGTCGGGCTGCCCTTGACCTTCAGGGTCTTGACGACGGTCACCGTGTCGCCGTCGGCAAGGACGTTGCCGACCGAGTCCTTGATCACCGTCTCGCCGGAGCTGGAGCCAGAGCCGGCTGCGGTCTCGTCGGCGACCGGGGACCACTCGTGCCCGCACTCCGGGCACACCAGCAGCGCGCCCATCTCATAGGTGTAGGTACCGGAGCACAGGGGACACGGGGGAAGCGTCTCGGGCACGGTCACGTCCATTTCGTTCAGGCGGTTCGGTCGGGTGCGGAGTGTGCCCCGCGCCCGCCTCCAGCGCGCGGCGACGGTGATGCGGGGCCACATCACGGAACCAATAATTGCATAATTTCGCAGTTCGTTAGATGCTCTATTGGCTGTGTCCGCAGGTAGCCGCGGGCACAGCACCAAGCAGACCCCGATGGCGAGGAGCGTTCGCGACCGTGCCGGTTCCGCTGTATCAAGCCAAGGCCGAGTTCTTCCGCATGCTTGGGCACCCGGTCCGCATCCGCGTCCTGGAGCTGCTACAGAGCGGGCCCATGCCCGTACGCGAGCTCCTTGCGGCGATCGACGTCGAGGCACCGGCGCTGTCGCAGCAGCTCGCGGTCCTGCGCCGGTCCGGGATCGTGACCTCCAGCCGGGAGGGATCGACCGTGATCTACACCCTGGCGGGCGGGGACGTCGCCGACCTCATGCAGGCGGCGCGCCGGATCCTCACCGAGATGCTGGCCGGGCAGAACGAGCTCCTGGTCGAGCTGCGGGAAGCCGAGGTCGCTGCCCGGTGAGCACGCTGTGGATGCGGCTGCGTTCGCTGCTGCCCACCCGTGCCGATGTCGCGGCGATGGGGCGCAGCCCTCGGCGGGACCTGCTGGCCGGGCTCACCGTCGCGATCGTCGCGCTGCCGCTGGCTCTCGGCTTCGGGGTTTCCTCGGGGCTCGGCGCCGAGGCCGGGCTCGCCACCGCCGTCGTCGCGGGTGCGCTCGCCGCGCTCTTCGGCGGATCGAACCTCCAGGTCTCCGGTCCGACCGGGGCGATGACCGTCGTCCTGGTCCCGATCGTGGCGCAGTACGGCCCGAGCGGTGTGCTGACCGTCGGACTTCTCGCCGGGCTGATCTGCGTCGGTCTCGCTGTGGCCCGGGCCGGCCGGTACATGGCCTACATCCCTGCCTCGGTCGTCGAGGGCTTCACCCTGGGCATCGCGCTGGTGATCGGCCTCCAGCAGATCCCCAACGCGCTCGGCGTGGCCAAGCCCGAGGGCGACCGCGTGCTCGTGGTGGCCTGGCGGGCCGTGCAGGAGTTCGCCCAGGCCCCTGACTGGACGGCCATCGGGCTGGCCCTCGGAGTCGCCGCCGTGATGCTGGCCGGAGCGCGCTGGCGGCCCACGATCCCGTTCTCGATCGTCGCGGTGATCGCGGCGACGGTCGTGGCGCAGGTCTTCCACCTCAGCGCCGCGCCGATCGGCGACCTGCCGTCCGGCCTGCCCGCCCCCTCCCTCGCCTTCCTCGACCTGTCCGCGCTGGGCTCGCTGATCGCCCCGGCCGTGGCGGTCGCCGCGCTCGCGGCTCTGGAGTCGCTGCTGTCGGCGCAGGTCGCCGACGGCATGACGGTGGGCCAGAAGCACGATCCGGACCGGGAGCTGTTCGGACTGGGCCTGGCGAACCTGGCAGCACCGCTGTTCGGCGGTGTCCCGGCGACCGGTGCCATCGCCCGTACCGCGGTCAACGTCCGCGGCGGCGCCTCCTCCCGGCTGGCCGCCCTCACCCACGCGGTGATCCTCGCCGTGATCGTCTTCGCCGCGGCCCCGCTCGTGTCGAAGATCCCCCTCGCGGCCCTGGCCGGCGTGCTGCTGGCCACCGCGCTCCGGATGGTCGAGGTCGGCGCGCTGCGCGCGATGGCGCGGGCCACCCGCTCCGACGCCGTCGTCCTGGTCCTGACCGCCGTCGCCACCCTGGCCCTGGACCTCGTGTACGCGGTGATCATCGGGCTCGTCGTCGCGGGCGCCCTGGCTCTGCGGGCCGTGGCGAAGCAGGCGCGCATGGACCAGGTGGACTTCCGGCCGGATCTGCCCGGCGAGCACAGCGACGAGGAACACGCCCTGCTGGCCGAGCACATCGTCGCGTACCGCATCGACGGCCCGCTCTTCTTCGCCGCCGCGCACCGCTTCCTCCTGGAACTGTCCGAGGTCGCCGACGTCCGGGTCGTCATCCTGCGCATGTCCCGCGTCACCACCATGGACGCCACCGGCGCCCTCGTCCTCAAGGACGCGGTGGAGAAGCTGAACCGGCGCGGCATCGCCGTCATGACCTCGGGGATAAGGCCCGGGCAGCGCCAGACCCTCGACTCCGTCGGGGCGCTCGATCTCCTGCGGTACGAGGGCCGCGAGTACGCCACGACCCCCGAGGCGATCGCAGGAGCCCGCGCCCACCTCCAGGGCGTCGGCCTCCTCCCCACCGTCCCCGACCAGCACGCCCGCACCACCGTCCAGGAGCACGTGAGATGACCGCCCCCACCCTGCGCCGCATGATCGACGTCACCGGAACCGAGGCACTCTGGCTGCTCGAAGGCGCCGCGCACGGCCGGCTGGTGTACCTGCGGCGCGAGCAGCCGGTCGTCCGCCCCGCGCTCCACGTCCTGGAGTACGGGCGCCTGATCGTCCGTGCCCCGGTCCAGGCGGACGCCGTGAGCGACCGGGTCACACTGACCTACCAGGCGGACGATCTCCGACTGCCCGTCGGCAGTGGCTGGAGCGTGACCGTCAGCGGACCGGCCGAACTGGTCGACAACCCTGTCGAGGCCGCGCACTACCGCCGCACGCTGCCGGGCTGGGCCTACGGACCGCACGACACGCTGCTGCGCATCACCCCCCAGACGGTCAGCGGCCACCGCCTCGGCACAGTGGAGCCCCGATGACCGCCGTGGAGGCGCTCCCCCACCGGCACGTACTGACCGCGCCCACGGTGCCGGCCTCGGTCCGGCTGGCCCGTGAGACCGCGGAGATGACGTACGCGTCCTGGGGAATCGAACCCACGCATCCAGCCATGGGGCCGACGCTGCTGATCCTCAGCGAGCTGGTCGTCAACAGCGTCCGGCACGCCGCCGTCTCCTCACCGAGCCTGACGGTCACCTTCGCCGCCGGCGAGTACACCCTCGCCTTCGCGGTCCACGACCGTCATCCGTACCACCCGGGCATCATCCCCAGCGCCGGCGGCGGCCTCGCAACCGTCGCCGAGGTGACGGCGCAGCACGGCGGCACCTGCGTGCTCAGGCGTGACGCGGACGGAGGCGGCAAGAGTGTGTGGATCACCCTCCCCCTGTGAAACCCCTGCGAGACCCCTGTGAGAGTGAAGGCGAGTTCATGACCATCGAGTGGCGTTACACGGTCCAGAAGGAACTGGGGGTCCTGTCCCTGGCCGGGTTCCTGGGGGCCGAGGCCGTCGACCGGTTCACCGGGGCGGTCGGCTGGGCGCTTGCCCGGGGCACGGGCCCGGTCATCCTGGATCTGACGAGCCTGCGCGGGTGGTCGGTCGGCGGGCAGCTTGCCGTCGCCGACGCCGCCCGACGGCTCGCGGCCGAGGGCCGCTGTCTCGAACTTGCCGCGATCCCCGCCGACGGCTCCCTCGTCCCCGACGGCAGTCAGGCGCCCATCCTCGTCCACTGCGACCTGCCGGCCGCGCTCGCCTCCCACCAAGCCGCGGCCGACGGCCAGCGCGAATGGTGCAGCGACGAGTGGCCGGGCACGCGAGGATCCGCCGCCATCCCGCTCGCGTAGCGGCTCGCTCGGGTACAGCTCGTGGTCCCACCTCTTGTCTGTGCGGCAGGGGATGGGACCAGGTCACTTTCCGCCATTGCCCGGCGAGCGGGGATGTCGCGAACCTCCCCCGTGAACCTCTGGAACGCCTGGTCACGTACCTGCCCCGGCTGTACGCAAACCACAAGCAGCGGCGGAACGCCAAGCTCTGGGACTGCGGCGGCGGCGCACCCACCCCGCGCATGGCCTACACCGCCACCTCGTTCGCCGAGCCGCTGCAGCGGGTCTTCGACGACGTACTCGCCCCGGAGCAGGACGTGAACGTCACCCACGCACACGAGTCCGCGTACCTCGTGGAGCGGGTCCGCTTCCGCAACCGGGTACCCGACCGGATCGAGCGCCGCCTGTACGAACCCGTGCTGGCCTTCCTCGCCCGCACGGGACAGTGGGCGCGGCGGCTGGCGGGCGGCAGCGTCCATCTGTATCTCGGCTATGGCTTCTTCGGCCTGTTGACCTTGCTGGTGGCGCTGGCGGTGGGCTGGTGAGCGCGATCGGATACGTGGCCGTGGTCGCCCAGGTCGTCGTGGTCGTGGGCGGTGCGCCGCTGCTCACCGGGCTGATGGGGCAGGTGCGGGCACGCCTGGAGGGGCGGGCCGGGGCCGGAGTGCTCCAGCCGTGGCGCGACACCCGCAAGCTGCTGCACAAGGAGCCGATCACCCCGATCGGGACCGGACCCGCCTTCCGTACGGCTCCGGCGCTGTTGGTGGCCACTGCCCTCGTGGTCGCCGCCCTCGTCCCACTGCTGTCCACCGAGACCCCGCTCGCCGGACGAGGGGACCTGATCCTGGTCGTGGCCCTGCTGGCCCTCGGCACCGTCGCCCTCGCCCTGGCGGGCCTGGACACCGGCACCGCGTTCGGCGGCATGGGATCTTCCCGGGAGATGACCATCGCGGCCCTGGCCGAGCCGACCCTGCATCCACGTGCATGCATCCACTGCCCGATGCTCCAGGTCAACCCCAAGATGCTGCCCCGCCTCGCGGAGATCGAGAAGGACCTTCTCCTCCGCCGCAAACGGGCCCAGGAAGAACAGTGGCTGGGCGAGGTCGAAGGCATCGACTCCACCCTGACTTTCCTTCGCGCCAAGCAAGCCGAAGCCGCACGCCTGACCAAAAGGCCGCTCACCGACCTCGGCATCCCCCGCCCTCGCCCCGAGGAGACCCAGTGATCTACGACGAACCTCGATCGAGTGAAGTGCAGAGAAGCCAACTCTCTCGCCGGGCCTTCCACCTGTTCGCGTCGGCGACCGAGCGGTGCGAGAAGGGGACCATCCGGCCCTCCCCTCGCTCACGACATGAAAAGAGACTGGGAGTGGACACCGATCAGGAGGCCCCCGATGAGCACTCCCCCTAACCCACGCCTCACCGCAGCTCTCTCCGCCGATCAGCGTGACCGGCTGTTGAAATGCGCCGACCCAGTGGACTTCCCTGAAGGTACCCGGCTGTTCGAGGAAGGTGGATACGCGGATCGGTTCTGGATCGTCCGTACCGGGACGGTCACCCTGGACGTCCGCGTACCCGGCAAGCGGCCCGCCGTGATCGACAGCGTCAGCGCCGGCGAACTGCTCGGCTGGTCGTGGCTGTTCGAGCCGTACCGCTGGCACTTCGGGGCCGAGGCCATGACACGGGTACGAGCGGACGAGTTCGACGCGGCGACCGTGCGCATGATGATGGACACCGATCCGAGCTTCGGCCTCGCCCTGGACCACTTCGTCGGACAGATGCTCGCCCATCGTCTCTTCTCCGCCCGCGTACGGCTGCTGGATCTCTACGCCCCGCACGGAAGCGGCCTGTAGATCCTCACCTCTCTGGGAGAAACGTGATGCCCGCCTCGCGCTACACCGTCAGCGACGTCATGACCCACACCGCCGTCGCCATCGGGCGTGACACGCCTTACAAGGAGATCGTCGCGCTCATGGACCAGTGGAAGGTGAGTGCCCTGCCCGTTCTGGAGGGGGAGGGACGGGTGATCGGGGTCGTGTCGGAGGCTGACCTGCTGCCGAAGGAGGAATTCCGCACGGACGAACCCCGCCCTGACGAGTTCGCCGCGGCGTCCAAGGCCGGAGCCCTGCGGGCCGGGGAGCTCATGTCCAGCCCGGCCGTGACCGTCCACCCGGACGCGACGCTCGCAGAAGCGGCACGGATCATGGCGACGCGGAGGGTGAAGCGCCTGCCCGTCGTCAACGGCGTCGGGATGTTGGAGGGCGTGGTCAGCCGGAGCGATCTGCTGAAGGTGTTCCTCCGTACGGACAACGAGATCGAGGAGGACATCCGACACTCCGTCCTCGGCGAGCCTGCCGTACCCGTGGGGCTGGATGTGACGGTCGCGGACGGTGTGGCAACGATCCGTGGGTCGCTCTCCGACCGATCGCTGGTGCCGTTGCTCGCACGCGCCGTGCGGGCCGTGGAGGGGGTCGTGGACGTCCGGATGGATCTCGGTGCCCATGAAGACGCCTCGTGACGGACAATCCTTATGGGGGCGGTAGGTACCCAACGATCACAGGGGTCGCCATGTCCGAACTGCCCGCGGCCGATGCAACCACCCGGGTCTTTCTCGTCGACGATCACGAGGTCGTCCGTCGGGGCCTTCGTGACCTGATCGACGACGAGCCCGACATGGAAGTGGTCGGCGAAGCGGCGACGACGGCGCAGGCGCTGGCCAGGGGACCCGCCCTGCGGCCGGACGTGGCGGTGCTCGACGTACGACTGCCCGACGGCGACGGCATCTCCGTGTGCCGGGAGCTGCGCTCACGGATGCCTGAAGTGGCGTGCCTGATGCTGACGTCGTTCGACGACGAGGACGCTCTTCTCGACGCGATCATGGCGGGGGCCGCAGGGTACGTCCTCAAGCAGATCAAGGGCTCCGATCTCGTATCGGCGGTACGGACCGTGGCCACCGGCCAGTCGATGCTCGACCCGGCCACCACCGCCCGGCTGATGCACTCGCTGCGCGACCCCGAGGCGGCGAAGCCGCCGGAGGACGAGCGGCTCGCGGCGCTGTCGGAGAGGGAGCGG
>NZ_DATCVQ010000459.1:0-5359 GCF_036566765.1 Streptomyces sp. | reverse complement strand
TTCTACCTGTCCGTCAAGGACGGTCACGTGCCGACACCGGCCGAGTTGGCGGAGGTCACGGACTGGATGCAGCGCGTCCTCGCCGAGGAGTCGACGGCGCCGGCGGTACTCGCCCTGCTCGCCGAGTCTGCCAACACCAAGAAGACACGAAACATCGCGAAGAACCGATCCGGATTCTCTACGGGCTGACCTGGGCGCGTTCGGCGATGGCCTCGGGCCGTCCGACAGTTCTGCCCACGCCGTAGCGGGTGGCGGGGTGCCGGTTCTTCGAGCCGAGCGGCCTGCCGGGCCCGGGCCGGTTGGGTTTCGGCGCACGGGCCGGACAGGGCAAGTTCGGCGGAGGTTTCGAAACCCCCGGCGCACCCGGGCGAGGGTGAGCCGGCCAGGCTCGGCGGGACGTTCCCAGGGGCGTCGGAGATCAGCGGCCAACGGTCGCGTCAGGCGGAGTTGGGTATGAGCGGCGATGACCAGCCAGGTCCACCGGTCCGCTGCCTCCGGGGTTCGGAGCTTCGGGCGAGTCCAGCCGAGGGCGGGTTCGGACGCGTACAACAACGACACCAGGGCCTCCCGGCACTGCTCGGTCAGATTCGCATCCCCGAGCTACCGAGAGGCCCTGCCTTCATGCACGTACAACGCAAAGACCACCCCGGCGGGAAACCCGTTCGACCCGCACGTTCCATGATCGGTCAAGACATGGGTCCTCCATCGCGGGCCGCGACGATCGTCTGCGCGGCCCGTGCTGCTTGGGCCGCTATGCCCGCAATACTTGACGTAATGAACGGACCGCCCCCCGCGAGGTCTCCCACCACGTGCAGGCGCGGGTCAGCCGGAACCAGCCCACCGGCCGGGTGCAGCTCGGCGGAGCCGTCGGCCAGCAAGGCCGTGACCAACTGCCCGGCCCCCAGAGGGATCGCCCGCGGTGGCGGGTTCACGGCGTTGATGACGGCGCCGAAAGTGCGTTCGCCGTCTTCGCGGCGTACCCGGAACATCCCGTCCGCTGCCTCGATCTTGTGGACGCCGGCGGTGACGGCGAGTTGCCCGGAGTCCAACAGCCGCATCATGGTGGCGGCGTTCACCGGAACCATCGGTGAGGCCACGCTCGTCGCCATGCGGAAGTGGCGCTGCAGCCGCACACGGTCGGGCTCGGGCAGCAGCCGCCACGCGTACGGGCCAACGCTGTGCGCTGTCTCCTGGAGGACCCGGCGGCCGATCCTGGGGTCGTCGACAGCGTCCAGTTGCGCCCGCAAGCGCCGGACCGGCTCTTCGGTCCCGGTCGCCAGCAGGTCGGCCACGAAGGCCTCGAAGTCCTCTCCGGTCTCAGCCAGTTCGGCTCGCAGCAGCCCGATGAGGTCCTCGAGGGTGACGGCGCCGTGCTGCCGGTGCAGTACCGCAACCCGCTCGGCGGTCACATGCTGCGGCCGGTGTTCGACCGGGCGCTGCCAGACGTGGGGCAGCACACCGCTGCGGGACAGCAGCGTGATCGGCCCGGTGTGCCCGAGCGCGGCGAGCGACACGACGACGTCGACCGCGGTCAGGCCGCTCCCGATGACCGCGACGTTGCTGCCGGCCGCGACCCGGTCGAGTGTGCGTGCCAGCGGGTACGGATCGTCCACGAAACCGGAGGCGCCGCCGAGACCGTAGTGGTCTTGCGGCGTCCCCCCGCCCACGCACAGCGCCACATGGTCGGCTTCGTACCCGCGTCCGTCCTCGGTGCGGAGCGACCAGTTGGCCCCGGACCGGGCTACCCCGATGACGCGGGCGGTGACGACCCGCACCCGCCAGCCGACTTCGCGCAGGGTGGCCAACGCCGTCTCCGCGGTGTGTCCCAGGTACTCGCCGTAGAGCGCGCGCGGAACCAGCGGCTGGCCCAGCCGTTCGTCGAGGTGAGCCGGACCACGCGTGCCCAGCCAGGCCGCGTAGTGCCCGAAGTCCAGGTGGCGGATCGACATGATGGCCGGTGGTGCGTTGACCAACACCGTGTCCAGGTCAGGGCCATACGGGCGGCCACACCACAGATGCGGGGACGGCTCGAACACCGTGATGGCCCCAGGGCTGTCGGCGGTGGCCGCCAGGCTGTCCAGCAGACCGACCGCGGCAGCACCCGCTCCGACGATTGCGATGTCCATTGATTTCCCCTTCACATTCCAGGCCGCCGCTGAAGAGCGCCGCGGCCTCTTCGAGCCTCGCCGCCGCCCACGCCGAGCCCCATCCCCCGCGGGGGGTGACCGGCCGGGGAATGTCCCCCTCAAACGGGGGGTTGGCGCAGGACAGGAGGGCGGGCAGGGTGGCCTCCATCCAGACCACGGGAGGATCTCCATGCCTGACGCGCGCCGCCATGCCGAGGCGCTGTCAGGTCACGCCAAGGTGCTGTCGAGTGCGGATCGGGCCACCGACACACGCGAACTCTTCCGCCGGACGTCCGCCAAGCTGCGACGGCTCATGCCGTTCGACTCGGCCGTATGGGCGGCCACCGACCCGGAGACCGGTCTCATCACCGCGCCGATGCTGGTGGAGAACCTCGGGTCCGGCGAGGGCTGCGCCGAGTACTGGGAAAGCGAACTCCTGGAGGAGAACGTCCTGCCGTTTCGGGACCTCGCCCGGGCTATCGTCCCGGCGGCCGGTCTGCGCGCAGCCACCGGCGACCTGCCCGCGCGCAGCGCACGCTTCCACCGGCTCCTCGGGAGCCAGGGCGTGGACGACGAACTACGGGCCGTGCTGCGGGTCGGCGACCGGCCATGGGCCGTGGTGAGCCTGTTCCGCATGCGCGGCGGCGCCCCGTTCGGCCCGGCCGAGACCACGCTGCTCGCCGGTCTGTCCGGTCCGTTGGCCTCGCGGGTACGCCGGTTCGCCCGCCCGTCCCCGTCCGGCGGCACAACCGACGCACCCGCACCCGGACTGGTGCTCTTCGATCCTTCCGGCGAGCCGACGTCGATCAACGAGGAGGCGCGGCAGCACCTCTCTCAGCTTCCTGAAGGGCCCTCCATCCCCTCGCAGTTGGGCCTGAGGCTGCCGATCTGGGTGGTCGCCACTGCGCTGCAGGCCCGGGCGATCGCCCGGGGCCGCGACCGGGCAGGCGGTGCAAGAGTGCGCATCCGGACCGTTGACGGCCGCTGGTTGACCTGCCACGCCTCCTGTCTCAGCGGCCCCGCTGGGCAACCCGGTCCCGTGGCACTCATCATCGAACCGGCGCCCCCCGCCGACCGCGCGGTCCTCATCGCCGAGGCGTACGGCCTGACGCCTCGCGAGCTGGAGATCACCCAGCTCATCACGCGCGGGCTGCCCACCACCGAGATCGCCGCGACGCTGTTCATCTCCCCGCACACCGTGCGCGACCATCTCAAGGCCGTCTTCGGCAAGGCGGAGGTCTCCAGCCGAGGCGAACTCGTCGCACGACTCTTCGGCGAGCATTACCGGCCCGTGTGAGCACCCCACCCATCAGACGTCGAAGCGGCGGCGGCAGGTCTCGATGTCACCGAGGTACCGGGTGACGTCTTGTGAGCCTTCACCCCGACCGACACCATGCCTGACCAGCAGAAAACAAGCGATCATGTTCGGTTGAGATACGGCTTCCCAGAAGTTGTCGTTGTGCTGGGTGGGCCGTCGGGGGAAGTCGCGGGCGGCCATCCAGATCGTGAGGTCGCGGGCGATCCGATCGATGCTGGTCTCGGTGACGACGTCGTGTTCCCGGCGGGTGGTGTCGCGGCGGACGACCTCATAGCCGCCTTCGTCCAGGACGGCGACAGAGGTGAACCAGGCCGGGTCGTCTTTCGTCGGGCTGGATGACGACGAAGGTGTGGTTTGAACCGTTGAGGTCGTCGATCAGCATGAACAGCGCGTCCTCGGACGGCTCGTCGATCCGGTCGCCGTTCTCACTGTCGGCCCGGTAGTACGCAGCCCCGTTCGCCCCCGTCTCCTCGATGGCGACGCCGACGGCAACACCAAGCCCGCCTCAGCCACTACAAAGGACGCGGCCACACCCCACCAGAACCTGCCCAACCGTCACGGCAAAGACCGTTGCAGTACTAGGAGGATGAAGCAGCATCGCCGCAGTAGAGATCTCACACTCGTCGTGCCAGCGGCGGATGGTGGCCGCAGGCCAGCGCGGAACGCCGCCGCAGGCATCCTTGACCGCTCGGAGCGGTCCACACACGCTGCCCGATCGGACGGCCCCCAGCACCCGCCGTCTGTAAGCCAGTTGGAGCACGTCGAGCCCTGGACGTGAGCGGTGTACGCGCCCAGCCACGGAGATGGCCAGGCGTCTTCTTGACCTGAAGCGCGCTTGAGGTCATAGCGTGTCACCTACTTGATCATCTGACGACGGGAAACACGCTCATGATCCTCGTGACCGGAGCCACCGGAAACATAGGCAGTGCCCTGCTGAAGGAGCTGCACGCACGCGGTGTCGGGCCGCTGAGAGGGCTCACCCGTGTTGCCGCACGCGCTGTCTTCCCTGAAGGGGTCGAGGTCGTTGAGGGCGACTTCTCGGAGCCGATGTCGTTGAAGCCCGCGCTGGAAGGGGTGCGGTCGCTGTTTCTCGTGTCGCGTCTGGGCTCGGACGCCGACATCCTCGAAGCCGCCCGGCAGGCGGGTGTGGAGCACGTCGTGCTGGTGTCGTCCATCACCGTCCAGACCCACCCGCACCTCGGCCCCGCCGGCGAGAACCTGGCGGTGGAGCAACTGCTCAAGGCAAGCGGCATGGCCTGGACGATCCTGCGGCCGACGCAGTTCGCCTCGAACGCCCTGATGTGGGCGGCTTCCATCCGCGGCCACGAGACCGTCCGCGTGCCGTACGCCGAGACCGCGCTGCCGACCATCCACCCCGCGGACATCGCGGCGGTGGCACGGGTGGCACTGACCGAGCCCGGCCACCACGGACGCACATATGCCTTGACCGGTCCAGAGCCGGTGACCGCCCGACGGCAGGTAGAGGCCATCGCGGCAGCACTGGGTCGGGAGATTCCCTTCGCCGAGATCAGCCGCCAGCAGGCCCACGCACAGATGGCCGCGGTCTTCGGTGCCGAGGCCGCGGACGCGGTGCTCGACGTCACGGGCGGAGACGTGAACGACGAGCTGCTGATGGTGCGCGACACGGTTTCACAGATCACCGGAACGCCGGCCCGCCCGTTCCAGCAGTGGGCTTCGGAGAACGCCGCCGCCTTCGGCTGAATCGCTTGGGCCTGAGCCAGTTCGTCGATCATCCGGCGGGTGCTCTCACCCGTGTCCCGGCCCACAACCCGCACTGGGACGACGGAGTAACGATCGCCGACCCGGAGGGCTACCGTCTCGTGCTGTGCTCCCGCACCTGGACCTGAGTAGAGAGCGGCGGATGGTAAGCGCAGCCAGAGCCGGATCGCGGCGA
>NZ_DATCVQ010000458.1:0-5174 GCF_036566765.1 Streptomyces sp. | reverse complement strand
ACGACCCGTGTGCCGCATGGCCTCCGGGGATTCCACGGCACTCCGTCCGCGTCGCGTGGCGCGCAGCACGAGTAATGAAGGGTTATGGTGGAAACCCCCCCTCGGGCCGGTCCGTATCCCCCCCACGGACCGGCCCGTTTTCTTTGCCGCGAGACCCAGAAGGATCCGGCCGCAAGGCCCAGAGCGATCCGGCCGCGAGCCCCAGACGGACCCGGCCGCGAGCCCCTGCGGGACCCGCTCGCCCTAGCCCCGACCGGCCCAGATGTTCGTGCCCTCGGTGTCCACCGCGAAGGAGTCGATCTCCTTCAGCTCCTCCGGGGTCAGCGGCGGCGCCGCCAGCGCGGCCACGTTCTCCTCCAGCTGCGCCACGCTCGACGCGCCGATCAGCGCCGACGTCATCCGCTCGTCCCGCAGCACCCACGACAGCGCCAGCTGCGCCAGCGACTGGCCGCGCCGCCCGGCGATCTCCGCGAGCCCGCGCAGCCGGCGCAGCACCTCGTCGGAGAGCAGGTTCGGGTCGAGGGACTTGCCCTGGGTGATCCGGGAGCCCTCGGGGATGCCCTTCAGGTACTTGTCGGTGAGCAGCCCCTGCGCCAGCGGGACGAAGGAGATGCAGCCCATGCCGGCCGCCTCCAGCGTGTCGAGGAGCGCGTCGTCCTCGGTCCAGCGGTTGATCATCGAGTAGGAGGGCTGGTGGATCAGGGCCGGGACGCCCATGTCCTTCAGGATCCGCGCGGCCTCGGCCGTCTGCTCGCTGGTGTACGAGGAGACGCCGACGTACAGCGCCTTGCCCTGCTGCACGGCGGAGGCGAGCGCCCCCATCGTCTCCTCCAGCGGGGTGTGCGGGTCGAAGCGGTGCGAGTAGAAGATGTCGACGTAGTCGAGGCCCATCCGCTTCAGCGAGGCGTCGAGCGACGACATCAGGTACTTGCGGGAGCCCCACTCGCCGTACGGCCCGGGGTGCATCTCGTAGCCGGCCTTGGTGGAGACGATCAGCTCGTCCCGGTACGGCGTGAAGTCCTGCGCGAAGATCTTGCCGAAGTTCAGCTCGGCCGAGCCGGGCGGCGGCCCGTAGTTGTTGGCCAGGTCGAAGTGGGTGACGCCGAGGTCGAAGGCGCGGCGCAGGATCGCGCGCTGCGAGTCGAGGGTGCGGTCGTCGCCGAAGTTGTGCCAGAGGCCGAGGGAGACGGCGGGCAGCTTGAGCCCGCTGCGGCCGGTCCGGCGGTACTCCATGCGGTCATAGCGGTCCGCTGCGGCGCGGTAGAGGGGGGAATCAGTCACGTATCTCTCCTTATCACGGACTTGTGACAGTCCCGGGCTGGGAGCCCGTTACCCGTCCGCAGTAATGTGTCGGCTTCGGGGGCCGCCGCAGCATGGAGGGGTAAGGAAAGTGAACCTGCGCGACCTGGTGTACAGGCTCTATGCGCGCCGGGTGGAAGGCCGACTCGATCACGCCCAGGTGCCCAAGCACATCGGCGTCATCCTCGACGGCAACCGTCGCTGGGCCAAGGCCTCCGGTGGCACCCCCGAACAGGGCCACAAGGCGGGCGCGGACAAGATCCAGGAGCTGCTCGGCTGGTCCGCGGAGACGGACGTCGAGGTCGTCACGCTCTGGATGCTCTCCACCGACAACCTCAACCGGCCCGAGGAGCAGCTGATCCCGCTGCTCGGCATCATCGAGAACGCGGTGCGCGCCCTTGCCGCGGACGGCCGCTGGCGGGTGAACCACGTGGGCACCATGGACCTGCTGCCCGCCCGCACCCAGGCAGTGCTGAAGGAGGCCGAGCAGGCCACCGTCGGCAACACGGGGATACTCGTGAACGTGGCCGTGGGCTACGGCGGCCGGCAGGAGATCGCGGACGCGGTCCGCTCGCTGCTCCTGGAGCACGCGGGGAAGGGGACGAGCTTCGAGGAGCTCGCCGAGATCCTCGACATCGACCACATCGCGGAGCACCTCTACACCCGCGGCCAGCCCGACCCGGACCTGGTGATCCGGACCAGCGGCGAGCAGCGGCTCTCCGGCTTCATGCTGTGGCAGAGCGCCCATTCCGAGTACTACTTCTGCGAGGTCCACTGGCCGGCCTTCCGCAAGGTCGACTTCCTGCGGGCGCTGCGCGACTATGCCGCGCGCCACCGCCGCTACGGCAACTGACGACCGGATCTACACCGGTCACCTCTCGTTCATGAACACGCCGTCATATGCCATGGCATGGCGGAGCTTGTTCGAGGGAATACCACTTCCAGAGTGAGCGGCACGGAGCCCGCCCACCCGGGAGGCCCTTTGCACCAGGACGACCGTGCAGGACGTGTACGGACGAGGCGGAGGGCCGGCGCTCGGCCCGCGCATCGTGGCCAGAGCCCGGCCCGAACCACCCGCGATCATGCGTCCCGATAAAGGGGGGTCTGTCCTTCCGTGGTGACCAGCACAAAGCGCCGCATGCCCGACCGGCGCACCTATGTTCTCGACACCAGCGTCCTGCTGGCCGACCCCAAGGCGATGGCCCGGTTCGAGGAGCACGAGGTCGTGCTCCCGATCGTCGTGGTCACCGAGTTGGAGGCCAAGAGGCACCACCCCGAGCTCGGCTACTTCGCCCGGCAGGCGCTGCGCCTGCTGGACGACTTCCGGGTCCGGTACGGGCGCCTCGACGCCCCTCTTCCCATCGGGGACCTGGGCGGGACGCTGCGGGTCGAGCTGAACCATTCCGACCCCGGCGTGCTCCCGGCCGGCTACCGGTTGGGGGACAACGACTCGCGGATTCTTGCGGTCGCGCGCAATCTGCAGGCCGAGGGGTACGACGTCACGGTCGTCTCCAAGGATCTGCCGCTCCGTATCAAGGCCTCGTCGGTCGGTCTGCTCGCCGAGGAGTACCGGGCGGAGCTCGCCATCACGGACTCCGGCTGGACCGGAATGTCCGAACTGGCGCTGTCCGCGGACCAGGTGGACATCCTCTACGACCAGGAGACGCTGTACGTCCCGGAGGCCGCCGAGCTCCCGGTGCACACCGGCCTGGTCCTGTCCTCGGAGCGGGGCAAGGCCCTGGGCCGGGTCACCGCCGAGGGCAACGTCCGGCTGGTGCGCGGGGACCGGGAGGCGTTCGGGATCCGGGGCCGCAGCGCGGAGCAGCGGATCGCACTCGATCTGCTGCTCGATCCGGACGTCGGCATCATGTCGATGGGCGGCCGGGCCGGCACCGGCAAGTCGGCGCTCGCGCTCTGCGCCGGCCTGGAGGCGGTGCTCGAACGGCGCCAGCACCAGAAGGTGATGGTCTTCCGACCGCTGTACGCGGTGGGCGGGCAGGAGCTCGGCTATCTGCCCGGCTCCGAGGCCGAGAAGATGAGCCCGTGGGCGCAGGCGGTGTTCGACACGCTGTCGGCGGTGGCGAGCCGCGAGGTGATCGAGGAGGTGCTGGGCCGCGGGATGCTGGAGGTCCTTCCGCTCACCCACATCCGCGGCCGCTCGCTGCACGACGCCTTCGTGATCGTGGACGAGGCGCAGTCGCTCGAACGGAACGTACTGCTGACCGTGTTGTCCCGGATCGGGGCGAATTCCCGAGTCGTCCTGACGCACGACGTGGCGCAGCGGGACAACCTGCGGGTCGGCCGGTACGACGGAGTCGTCGCCGTGGTCGAGAAGCTGAAGGGACATCCGCTCTTCGCCCATGTCACGCTCACCCGCTCCGAGCGCTCGCAGATCGCCGCGCTCGTGACCGAGATGCTGGAGGACGGTCATATTTGAGGGAGTAGATCCCTGATGTCCTGATAGGGATCGGGGTTGTCCCGAAAGGGAGTTGACGCCGCCCGGCGAAGCGCAGGAGCTTAGCCGGGCGGCGTCGCGCTGTCCCGGGATCGGCCCAAACTCCTGTGACTGCAGGGGTGTGAGCTTTCCCACGTAACGGGGAATTGCCTTGCGGCATCGGCTTCCGGCAGAGTCTTGCTTCCGTCAGGCCCCGCATACGGCCACACGTGCATCCTCAGGGACGCGCAGCACCACACAACTCCAGAACTGATCGCCGTATGCCGCCCACAGCACCACGGGCCCGTGTCTTTTGTGACCAGAGTGCGAAGACCAGAGCCAGGGGCACGATTTCGCCCGCGTGGTCACCGCTGCGGGCGATGCTGGAAGGAAACCGTGTGAGCCGGATCTCGGTCCGGGGATTCGCGGTGGCTTCGGCCACTGCGGTCACCACTGTGGGCGCAGTCGTCGGCGTTGCCTCGGGCAACACGCAGGTCGCCGACGACAACTTCGAGGCCACCGCGGCCGACACCACGCTGCTTGCGGACATCCCCGTCGGCGAGCAGGCCCAGGTACAGGTGTCGTCGCTGTCGCAGCAGGCCGACGCACAGGCAGCCGCGGCCGACTCGACCGCGCGCAAGCAGGCCGAGGAATCGGCCCGCATCCAGGCGGCCAAGGACGCCACGGCCAAGAAGAAGGCGGCCGACAAGGCGGAGGAGGACCGCAAGGACGCGGAGCTGCGTGCCAACCGCGCCTCCGTGCGCGACGCGTCGAGCTTCTCGGCGCAGAGCTCGTACTCCATCTCCGAGGTCAAGGCGATGGCCCGCCAGATGATCCCGGCGGACCAGTTCCAGTGCTTCAGCAACATCGTGGACCACGAGTCCGGCTGGAACTACAAGGCCACCAACCCGTCCTCGGGCGCGTACGGCCTCGTCCAGGCGCTGCCGGGCTCGAAGATGTCCTCGGCCGGCGACGACTGGCAGACCAACCCGGCCACCCAGATCAAGTGGGGCCTCAACTACATGGACAGCCGCTACGACAGCCCCTGTGGCGCGTGGTCCTTCTGGCAGGCCAACCACTGGTACTAGGCCAGGGGTGACGGGCCGGATCCCGGTCCCTTGCTCAACCTCCCTCAGCCCCTCACCGTCCTTCGGTGAGGGGCTGGGTGCGTGTAGGTTCGGGTCCGGTCGGAACGGGGCTCCCCAGGGGAGTGGCGGGGGGAAGAGGGAACGAGATGTCGAGACTGCCGGTCTGGCTCAACGGCCTGGGTGACGCGCTGCAACGCATGGGCGCACGCCTGGACGCCCGCAGGGCGGAGGCGGAGCGGGACGATCCGCTCGCGCCTCCCTACCGCCCGACGGACGCGAACCCCGGGGCGAACCCCGAGGCGGGCAACGGCTCCCGTACGTCCCCCCAGCCGCCGCCCGCCGTCGACGCGGGC
>NZ_DATCVQ010000457.1:0-6274 GCF_036566765.1 Streptomyces sp. | reverse complement strand
GACAGCATCATCGCGGAGGTCCAGGTGGAGGCCATCGCAGAGTTGGACATGTGGAACGTGCTGGACGAGCTGAGCGCGGAGGATACCGAGCGAATCATCCGCCGACCCCGCGAGGTGTCAGGATGGCTCGACAGCAGCACGCAAGATTCCCTGTGGGACCATCCGGCTCGCCGGGCCCACGAGCGGTACCTCGCGACCGCGCTAGGCCAGGGGAGTGGTGCCGACTTGGGCTACCACAGGGCCCGTAACTTCGCCGCCGAGGCCGCTTGTCATGACATCGTTCTGGCACTGCCGCCGGCCGCAGGTCTTCTGGGCACTGCATCCGGTCGAGAGGCAATCGCCCTCTGCGAGTCTTTCAGCGCCGAACTTGTCTCGACCCTGGCCTGGCAGCACAACTTGGGCCACTAGCCAGCGATCGCAAATGATCTTGTGGTGGATCATGGGTTGGTGATAAGGCACTCAGCCGGTCCAGGGGTGGGCTGACCAGCAAGATTCACCTGGCCTGCGATGGACGGGGCCGGCCGCTCGCCTTCGTCGTCACGGGCGGCAACACCAACGACTGCCCCGCCGTCACCCGGTTCACCGCCGTGATGGAAGCGATCTGGGTGCCCCGTCTCGGTCCGGGGAGGCCCCGCGTCCGGCCTCATCACGTCCTGGGCGACAAGGGCTACAGCTCGAAGGCGATCCGCACCTGGCTGCGGCGCCGCGGCATCCCGCACACGATCCCCGAGCGGGCCGACCAGGCTCGCAATCGGGCCCGGCGGGGCAGCCGCGGAGGCCGCCCGCCGGCCCTCGACCGTGAGGTCTACAAGCATCGCAACGTCGTGGAACGCTGCTTCAACCGCCTGAAACAGTGGCGCAGCATCGCCACCCGCTACGACAAAACGGCCGAGTCCTACGAAACAGCCGTCGCCCTCGCCTCACTCCTGATGTGGGCGTGACATTTGACGACAGAACCTAGCGCGCCGAGTACCGGTGGGCCGCAGGCCACGAGAACCGGATCGTCGACCTGGCAAGGCATTGCTCCACTGCTCCATTGCTCCGAACACCGGCCCGCTGCTGTGGGCATCGCGTCCTCGGTTGCTTGGTACGGGGCACTCACCCCCGGCCGGTCACAACCCCGGTCCGTTGTACGCGCCGCGGTGCGGCTTGGTGGTCGCGGATACCGGGTTCGCCCAGTAGTCGCGGCCTCCGTTGGAAGCGATCACGGAGCCGTTGTTCAGGGCGGGGGAGGTGGCGCGGAGTCTGTAGCCGTCGACGGAGTAGATCGTGTCGCCGCCGGTGCCGGGGTTCATGAAATGCGGGTCGCCCACGATGCCGTTGGCGGTTGGCCTCGGCACGCCCTGGAAGACGTTCCACAGCCAGGAGATCCCCGGGCCCGTGGGCAGCCGGGAGTCGCTGGTGCCCACCCAGATGTTGTTCTCGACGACGCTCTCCTCGGGGAGCGTGATGTTGAACTTCTTGTCGGTGCAGTAGAGGACGTTGTTGTACATGCGCAGCGCGGATCGGCCGGCGGTGACGCTGCTCATGCGGCAGTCGTTCTCGGAGATGTTGTAGCGAATGACTTGCTTGGCGCCGCCGATGGTGCCGCACCCGTCGCAGTCGAGGAAGAAGCCGCCGACGTTGTCGCGGCTGAAGTTGTACTGGATCGTGCAGGTGCCGGTGTTGCCCCAGTCGCAGTCGAATGCCTGGCTGTCGGCCACGGACATCCGTGTGATCCCGTACACGGCGTTCTTCTGGATGGTCGGGTTGTGGTCGCCCAGCACCCAGATGCCGGCGAAGTTGCCTCCGGAGAAGGGATATACGCCGTTGCCGACGCCGGAGGCGTTGTTGTACTGGATCAGGGGCGCGTCGGCGTAGCTGGCGATGATGCCGTCACCGCCGACGTCCTTGATGACGTTGTGCTCGATCAGCACCCCGGAACCCTTGACCGCCATGGCGCCGACACGGATCTTGAGGCCGCCCCCGCCCGTGTTGCTGATCTGGTTGTGGTGGACATGGACGTCGTTGAGGGTCGAGTTCGTGCCGCTCGCTCCCGTGACGATGCCGGCGGACTGGACGAAGTCCTCGGTGGTCGGGCTGTTCTTGTTCGTCTGACCGGCGACGCGGTCGATGACGAGATTGCCGACGTCGAATCCGCGGTGTGCCGTTCCGTCGGTGGCGGAGATCCGCAGACCTGTGCGACGGGACAGGGAGGAGGCGGGGTTGGTCAGCTTGAGGTTGCTGATCCGCCAGTGGTCCTGGTTGGTGAGGGAGACGGCGTCCCGGGTGCCGTTTCCGTCGATCACGGGCAGGGCGCCGGTGCCGTAGCTGGTCAGCGAGATGGGTGCGGATGCGGTGCCGCTGCCCTTGGGGGCAAGGGAGCCGGTGCACGTGGTGCCGGACGCGAAGGCGAGGGTGTCACCGGGGGCGTACGTCTTTCCGTTGGCCTGGGCGATGCTGTTGAACGGAGAGGCCTGGCTCCCATCGCCGGCCGCCGCGCGCGAGCAGTCCACGTACGTGGTGCTCCCGGCGGCCGAGGCGGGCGAGCCGGTGAGAGCGACGGTGCCGACAAGAGCAAGAGCAAGGGCGACGGCGATGAGCCCACCGCCCATCGCACGCCGCCCCGGAAATGCCCCAATGGCCATGACGCAACCCCTTCCTGGAGGTCTGGTGCCGCCAGAAGCTAGGTGCGGTCGGTGATCGAGTCAATGCATCCTTGTCGTTTGAGCGAATTTCGATCAGGAGATGGGTGATTGGTCGACTCGACGCACGAATCATTTCGGCACATGCGGCCTTCCGGACGCCGAGGTTGCCTGGCTCCGGTTGTGTGCGCCGGGGCGACGACCGTCAGAGCGACGCGAACGCGCTCACGTCCGCAGTGAGCGAGGCTTCGCCGGGCGGCGGACCGCTTCCGACCGCTGCCTGACTGGTCAACCCGCATCCCCGCGTTACCCGGGCGGATCAACCGGCTGGCCAGGTCGGGGCTGGGTCCGCATCGGCGTCGCCCACCACTTCGCCGCCGCCCTGGTCCTCCCGTACCGCGTCTTCCACGCGGCAGCCGAGGAGACCCGCTACGACATCGAGCGCCTCACCGACCGGTTCGGGGTCGGCTACGAGACGCTCTGCCACCGCCTGAGCACCCTCCAGCGCCCGCGGCTGCGCGGCGTCCCGTTCTCCTTCGTCCGGGTGGACCGGGCCGGCAACATGTCCAAACGGCAGTCGGCCACCGGCTTCCACTTCTCGCGGGCCGGCGGCACCTGCCCGCTGTGGAACGTCTACGAGGCGTTCGCCGCCCCCGGACGGATCCACGTCCAGGTGGCTGTGATGCCCGACGGGCAGCGGTACCTCTGGACGGCCCGTACCGTCACCCGACACCGTGGCGGCTGGGGCGAACCCGGCAAGACCTTTGCCATCGGCCTCGGTTGTGAGCTGCGCCATGCCTCACGACTCGTCTACTCCGACGGGCTCGACCTGGCCAACAAGGCCGCCGCCACCCCGATCGGCATGGGCTGCCGCGTCTGCGAGCGACTCGACTGCCCCCAGCGGGCGACTCCGCCCCTCGGACGGACCCTCGCCGTCGACGAGAACGCGATCACCTTCGTGCCGTACGCGGTGGACGTCAGCCGAACCGGGTGACGGCGCCGGCTCAGGACAGGCCCGGGTTCATCACCTGGAGAACCGGTACGGGGCGGGGGCGGCCCTCGGCGTCGATCGCGACGAAGCTGAGGAACGCGGTGGCCACCTCCGTGGCGGGGCCGGAGGAGTTCCAGCGTTCCGCCGTCACTCGCACCCCGACGGTCATGGAGGTCCGGCCTGCGCGTTCGAGGCCGGCCTCGACGCTGAGCAGGTCGCCGGCGCGCACCGGGGCAAGGAAGGTCATGCGGTCGACGGACACGGTCACGGCGGGGCCGTCGGCGTGGCGCCCCGCGGCGGCTGCGGCGGCGTCGTCGATGAGCTTCATCATCACGCCGCCGTGGATGGTGCCGTAGAGGTTGGTGTCGTGCTCGCTCATGATGTGGGCGAGGACCACCCGGGAGTCGTCCGGGGTCTTGGACGTGCGGGCAGGGCTGGTGACGGTGCGATCGGCCACGTCAACTCTCCTTCGCGAGTCGCGGCAGGGCTACTCCGCGCGCACGGGGTGCCGGCGCGCGGGCAGCGGGCAGGTCTTCGGACTCGCGGGCTCGCCCTCCTCGTGGAGGACTCCTACTGGCCGTCGCTTCCCAGGCCCTTGGTCGGGCCCAGTGCGTATGACGGCGGTCGTTCCCGCTTACCGCTGCGGGGCAGTCCCGGATTTCCACCGGGTTCCCTCTTACGACGTATCCTGCCATGGGGGTCCCCCCATGCCGTTCAGGCCATGGGGGAGGACGGGGCGAACCAGCTGCCCCGCCAGCCTACGCGGTCGGTCCGGCGGCGGTCCGCTCCCCGGGCGCCGCACATCCGGCACCGTCGAAACGCCACGCCGGGGTAGAGCTGACGGTCACCCAGAGCCGGGGTTCACCAGTCTCGCCCGCACCCTTCGGAGCACCACGTGCCCGGCCGCGGCGATCACCACGGCGGTCACGGCGACGAGCCAGCCGGGCGCGCCTGCGTCGAGCACGGTGATCACCGCGAATGCGTCGAACAGTGCCACCAGCGTGAACATCACCCGGTCGACGTACCTTGCCGATGGCGCCTCCCTCCGACCGGCCGCAGCGACCGGGCCTGAACCGCCAGCCCCACCATCACCGCCCCGAGCACCGCAAGCGCAACGAACAGCACCCTCACGACGGCGTCGAGATCACCCCAGTCCACGACCAGCGCAGGTACGAGGAACACCTCCATACCGACCAGCGACCACAGATAGACGTCGAACAGAGCCACTCGCCGCAGCGTCGCGGCGCCGGCCAGCAGCGCGGCGACCGCGGTCGCGGTGTGCAGGGCGATGAAGAGGTTGCGCCACATCCCTCCCGTCTTCCCGCCCGCCCTCTCGCCCAGACCTGCCCTGATCCGGATGGCCGCACAAGGTCTCCAGGCTCTGTGCCTGACTGGGGTGCGGACTTGCGGATCGCGCCCTACTCGCGAAGCCCCACAATTCCCCAGCCCCGCCAAGCGGCTTCGGACAGTACGTGGCCCCAGTCGTCCAGCAGGCCGGTGAACTCGTCGAAGTCACTGACCCACCCCTGGGGAACGGCGGCGTGCTCGTCGTAGGCCCCACGCAGCCCGCCAAGCCGGAGCCGTACCCGCTCCCACATCTCGGCCAGTCCCCGCACGCTGCGAGGCGACCGCGCGAGCAGTACGCCGTGGGTGACTGCCGGGTCGTCGCAGAAGAAACCCGGATCGATGTGCTCCGCCTCACCGTCCAGCCCTCCCCAGATCAGCCCGAGCAGCAAGGTGTCCAACCCGGCACGCACCGACGGGTCGGCGTGGTCACGTACGGACTCCCACCGCTCCCCGGCCCAGAAGTGCGCCTTGAACGAACCGAGGGTGCCCCGGAACTCGTAGCCGGCGAAGGAGGTGCTGTGAGGCCCTTGCGGCCATACCCAGCCACCTTCGATCGCCGGTGCGTCGTGATCCCACAGCCCGGTCTCGTCGGCGTACCAGGCATGCCTCAACCGCGACACCCTCTCCCCGGGCGGAACCTCTCCCAGCCATGACCAGTCGGCGATCAGCACATTGATGTCCAGCCCCATGTCCGTGAGCGTACCGATCACCCGTACTGCAAGAGCCGGTGAGCGCTGACGACGTGGTCGCACGTGGCCCGTTCCGAGAGTGACGAGGTGGCTATCGCTCCATGGCCGAGCACGAGCATCCCCGGATCCGCTTCCACGCCACCGCCTGGAGGTGGCAGTCGCTCACCCCTGCACAGCGCGAAGCCCTGCTCGACGATCCCGACCCCGCGGTACGGGAAGCAGCGCAGAAAAGCAGCTGGGAGCTGGACGCGGAAGCGGTGGAGGCCAAGTTGCCGTCCATCGGCTCGCACAGCAAGGGGTTCGTGCTCGGGTATTGCGCTCTGTCCCCCGCGCTCGTCGAGCAGTGCTTCGCGGACGACACGGTGCTCTGCTTGACCTGGAACCGCCACACCCCGGCCGACTCCGTCGCTCGGCTCGCCCGCCATCCCGCGGCGAAGGTCCGCGAGATGGTCGCCGCCCGGCCCGACTTGGGACCGGACCTGGTCACCGCGCTGAGGGAGGACCCGGACGGGGACGTGCGGATGCGCGCACGCCTCCACCCCTTCCCCCGCACCTGGGCCGAGTACTGGGCGATCCACGGGGTCATCGGGCACGGTCCGGACTGCACTTGCCCGATCACCGAG
>NZ_DATCVQ010000456.1:0-3654 GCF_036566765.1 Streptomyces sp. | reverse complement strand
CCCCTCCGTCTGCCTCAAAGCCCTGCGCATGCGCCGCGCCCAGCAGCTCGGGGACCGGAAGGCGGCCGGGGAGCTGTGGCAGGACACCCGCGGGCTCGTCTTCACCACGAAGTACGGCACCCCGATCGAGCCGGGGAACCTGACCCGGATGTTCGCCCTGCGGGCCCGTCGCGCCGGCGTGCGTGTGATCCCGCTCCGGAACACCCGACACACGTGCAGTTCGCTCCTGGTGGCCCTCAAGGTGCACCCGAAGATCGCACAGCGCATCCTCCGGCACTCGCAAATCGCCATGACGATGGAGGTCTACGCCGAGGCGAGCGAGGAAGAGGTACGGGCCGCGATCGGAAAGCTGTCCGACGCCATGGGCGGCACCACCGGCTGACAGCAGTCGGCGCGGTTGCTGTACTTCGCTGCTGTACGGCACAACGCAAGAGGCCCCGGACTCATCGTCCGGGGCCTCTCACCTGTGTGCACTCGGCAGGATTCGAACCTGCAACCTTCTGATCCGTAGTCAGATGCTCTATCCGTTAAGCTACGAGTGCTTGTTTTGTTTTCGTCTTCGCTCCCCGGCCTTTCGGCCCGCTCGCGGCGACAGGAAGAACATTACATGACTGCCGCCGCCATGTGAAATCCATTGGCCGCACCCCTTGTGACCTGCGAAAACGCATCCACGGGCCTGGATCGTGGTCCGGGGAACGCACGAAGCCCCGGCCGTGGGGCCGGGGCTTCGGGGTGGTGGCGGAGGCGGAGGGATTTGAACCCTCGATGGGCTTTAAGGCCCAAACCGCATTAGCAGTGCGGCGCCATAGACCGGACTAGGCGACGCCTCCTCCGCACCGTCGCGCGGGCGCGAGTGGTGCGTGCAGATGATGACACAGCCGAGTGGGGTGTCACCAATCGCCTCCCACCGTACTAGGCCTCCCGGCCGCAGGGCAAAGCTCTCCGCTTGCGCAACGAACGGGCGTGCGGAGCGTTAGAGCTGTCGGAGTCGGCGCGTTCGTCGCCGGCGACCGCACCACCCGCCGTACCTCCCGGGAGTTCGCATGCTGCGCCGCCTCGTCCTCACCACGGCCACCGCCGCCCTCGTCTCCGCCGCCGCGCCCGCCGCCGGCGCGCTCGCGCTGCCGGCCGTCGGCCTGCCGCCGCTGCCGCTGCTCTCCTCCACGCCGGACCGGCTGACCGTGACCGTGAGCAAGAGCGCCGACCCCGCCGCCAACGGGACCTTCGAGCTGGAGTGCCGGGCCGGCGGGGCGAGCGGGAACCACCCCGCCGCCGAGGACGCCTGCGACCGGCTCGGGAAGCTCGCCGGTGCGGGCCGGGACCCCTTCGCGCCCGTCGCCTCCGACCGCATGTGCACCCAGCAGTACGGCGGCCCCGTCGTCGCCCGGATCAAGGGCACCTGGCGGGGCCGCAGCGTCGACGCGCGCTTCAGCCGGGCCGACGGCTGCGAGATCGACCGCTGGCGGAACCTGGAGCCGGTGCTGCCCAGCGTGCGCCGCTGACCCCGGCGGGGGCCGTTCGCGCGCCCCGGCCGTACATACGTACGTCGGGTCCCTCCGGGGTGCGGCGCGCCCGTCCTCTCACCCGTCCCCGCAGGTCACGGTGCGGATCGTGTGCCGATGCCGTACGTCCACCGCACACAACCTCACGAAGTGCTCCCCCGCATCCGCCGTCGCGCCCGCCGCCCCAGCCCTTAGACTCCCTCCGTGACAGGCTGCGGCCCGAGGGGCAAGATGGGGCCCGCCGTTGCAAAGGCAAGGCAGTGGGTCAGGGAGGAACCGTCGTCGTGAGCAGCAGGCCATCCCGAGGCGCTGCTCGCCTTGCAGCCATACTCGACGCCCTCCCCGACGGCCTCGTGCTCGTCAACTGCAACGGCACGGTCGTCAACGCCAACACCATCGCGCTCGGCCTCTTCGAGACGCCCGGCACCGCGCTCGTCGGGCGCGGGCTGCTCGATCTCCTGCCCGAGTTCGACTCCCGGCTCATCCCCGGCTCCATGCGCCGCCCGGAGGGCACCGACGACCGGGGCCGCACCAAGCCCGCCCGGATGATCGCGCGCCGCACCGACGGCAGCGAGTTCCCGGTCGAGGTGACCAGCGCGAGCCTGGAGGACGGCCGCGAGGCCTACGACTCGTACAGCTCCTACACCGGCGACGAGCTGCTGATGCTCGTCGTCCGCGACCTCACCGGCACCGTCGACACCGAGGCCGAACTGGCCCGGTCGCAGCGGCAGACCGAGATGATCCTGCGCGCCGCGGCCGAGGGCGTCGTCGGCACCGACACCGACGGGCGGGTCGTCCTCGTCAACCCGGCCGCCGCGCAGATACTCGGCTTCCGCGCCGGCGACCTCGGCGGCAAGGAGCTGCACCCGCTGATCCTGCACTCGCGTGCCGACGGCGAGCCGTTCCCGTACGCCGAGTCGCCGCTCGCCGACACCCTCAAGTCGGGCCGCAAGCACCGGGTCCGCGGGCAGGTGCTGTGGGCGAAGAACGGCTCCCGCGTCCCCGTCGACCTCACCACCGCCCCGGTCCGGGACGGCGACCAGCTCGTCGGCGCGGTCATGACGTTCACCGACCGGCGGCCGTACGAGGAGCTGGAGGAGCAGCGGACGGCCGAGATCACAGCGCGCGAGGAGCGGCACACCGCCGAGATCGCGGCCGCCGAGGAGCGCGCGGCCGCGGAGGTCGCCGAGCGGCAGGAGCTGCTGGAGGCGCAGGAGAAGCGGTACGCGGAGCTGGCCGCCCGGTACGAGCAGCTGACGTCGCTGCTCGACGGGTCGCTGCGCGGTCCGCTGGACGAGCTGCGCGGCGAGCTCAGCGGGCTTGCGGCGGACGACGCCGGGCAGCTGTGGCCCGAGGCCAACCAGCTTCTGCACCATCTCGCCGCCGGATACGGGCGGATGACGACGCTCGTCGACAACGTGCTGGGGTACCAGCGGCTCGACAGCGGCGCGGAGGAGCTCACGAAGGCGGTGGCGCTGCTCGACGGCGTCGTCACGGCCGGCATCGACGGCGCGGTCGAGCTCATCGGGCCCGGACGGGCGCAGTTCGCGGTGCACGCGCCGCCGATCGAGGCCGAGGTGGACGCGCCCCGTCTGGTGACGGCGCTCGCGCACCTCGTCGCGGACGTGGCCGGGGTCGACGCGACCGGCAAGTCCACGATCGCCCCGGCGGCGGGCGGCGGCTACGTCGACTCGACGATCGTGGTCGCGGCGGCGCAGCGCGGTGACGTCGTACGGATCGAGGTGCGTGGGCCGTCCGCCGGTGGCGACGCGGTGCACCAGCCGGTGGTGCGGGGCATCGTGGCCGCGCACGGAGGCGTGCTGCAGACGCACGAGGTGCCCGGGATGAGCGGCAGCGCGTACGTCCTGGAGGTGCCGCTGGGCGCGGGGCGGGGCACGGTCGCCGCGGCCCCCGAGCCCGAGGAGCCGAAGGCGGCGGCGCTGCCCGCGCAGCAGAGCGGGGACACCACCACCGGCGGCGGCCGGCGGCGCGCCCGCCGGGCGTCCACGGACGCGTTCCTGGAGAGCCCGATGGTCCCGGAGGGCGACGGGCCGAGTGGGCGTAGGCGCGCCGGTACGGAGGAGGCGCCGGCGTCGGCCGAATTGATCCCGGCCCAGAACGCGGGCGCGGTCGAGCCCACGGGCCGCCGGCG
>NZ_DATCVQ010000455.1:0-8737 GCF_036566765.1 Streptomyces sp. | reverse complement strand
CCTGCGGTGACGTGGCTGTGGAACACGATCATCAAGCCTGCGTTCGACGGCATCGGCTCGCTCATCAAGATGGTGTGGGAGAACATCATCAAGCCCGCGTTCACCGCCGTGAGCGAGTTCATTCTGAACACGCTCGGCCCCAAATTCGTGTGGTTCCACACGACGGTCGTCAAGCCGGTCATGGACAAGGTCGGCGAAGTGATCAAGTTCGTGTGGAACAGCGTCATCAAGCCTGCGTTCGATGCCTTGTGGAAGTTCATCACCGAGACGCTGGGCCCGAAATTCGTGTGGCTGCACACGACGATCGTGAAGCCTGTGATGGACAAGGTCGGCGAGGCTATCAAGTTCGTCTGGGAGCAGGTGATCAAGCCCGCGTTCTCCGCCCTGTGGACATTCATCACCGAAACGATCCCAAATGGTTTCAAGAAGGGCGTCGAACTCGTCGGCAAGTTCTGGGACGGCCTGAAGAAGGTCGCCGCGGCGCCGGTCGAGTTCGTCGTCAACACCGTCTACAACAACGGCATCGCCGCAGTGTGGAACGCCGTGGCGGACGCGCTGAAGCTTCCCAAGCTGCCCAAGCTCACGTTCTCCGGGTTCGCCTCTGGCGGCATCTACCCCGGCTACACGCCAGGGCGGGACGTCGGCATGGCGGCGGTGTCCGGCGGCGAGGCCATCATGCGTCCCGAGTGGACGCGAGCGGTCGGCTCCGACTTCGTCCACGGCGCTAACGCGGCGGCCCGCCGCGGCGGCGTCGGCGGAGCCGAGCAGTACATGCGGGACCGGTTCATGGGCGCCTACGCCGGCGGCGGCATCATCGGCGACATCCTGGCCAACGGCGTGAAGTGGGGCGCGGAACAGATCCTCGACCCGATCCTGGCCAAGGCGTCCAGCGTCATGGGCGACAGCCCGTTCGCGCAGATGCTCATCAACATCCCGAAGACGCTGATCTCCAAGGTCGTCGCGTTTCTGTCGGAGAAGGAGGCGGCGGCCGGCGGCGCCGGCGCGGGTAAGGCGCTGGAGTTCGCCCGCAAGCAGATCGGCAAGCCGTACGAGTGGGGCGGCACCGGCCCGGCGACCTTCGACTGTTCAGGCTTGACGATGCGGGCGTGGCAAGCGGGCGGGCGCGGAGACATCCCGCGCACGTCGCAGCAGCAGATGGCGTGGGTCAAGCCGGTACAGGCCCCAGTGCCCGGCGCGCTCGGCTTCCCGCACGAGGGGCACGTCTGGCTGTATGTCAACCCGTCCACGATCATCGAGGCGCCGCAGACCGGGTTGAAGATTCGGCAGGTCGCTTCTCGCGCAGCTCAGTTGATCGGCGTCCCGCCCACGAAGGGCGAGCCGGCGGCGTACGACTCGGGCGGCTTCCTGCCGACCGGCCACAGCCTCGTCTACAACGGCACAGGCAGGCCGGAGCCGGTACTGACGGACCAGCAGTGGCAGGCCATCCAAGGCGGGGCTCGGGGCGGCGATTCGCCGATGCTCAACATCGAAGAGTTCCACGCGACGCCGCAGCAGTCTCCGCAGGCGATCTCGCAGGAACTGTACTGGCTGTCCAAGTCGAGGCCGCGCTGACCAACCCATGGAGAGGGGGCGGCTTCGGCATGCCCTGGAACCCGGAATCGGGCCGCACCTTCGGCCAGTACATGCGCGACAAGGCGATCCAGGTCCGGCCTTCGGGCTGGACCTGGGCCACCCGCGACCAGGTGGTGGAGGACTCGCCGACCCGCAAGACCGTGCGTGATCAGGCGGGTCATGACGTGACGGAGCGGACGGACGGGCAGGGCCGCGAACACAAGGACGTCAACATCAATCTTAGATAGGAGGCGTCCGCGTTGGCGCTCACGCAAGACGGGTGGTTCAACTCCACCATGATCGCCGCACTGTCGAACGACATCGCACTCGATCTCGGGGACACCACGCTGGGGACGTTCAAGGGGGCGCTCTACGAGGACTCGGTGTCCCCGAACTTCTCCCAGTCGAACCCCGCCTATGGGAGCTCGCCGCTCGACAGCGGCGAGTCGTCCGGCGCCGGGTACACGGCCGGCGGGGCGGATCTGACGGTGGTGTCGTTCGCGGAACTGTCCGGGGCGGCGAACAAACTCGGATGGCAGTTCGATCCGGTCGAGTGGGAGGAATCCACCATCGACGCGGCCGGGCTGTTGATCTACGTGCCGTCCCTGTCGAATCGGGCTGTCCTGATGAGGACCTTCAACGGTACTTACACCACTGCTGACGGCCTGTTCACGATCACGTTTCACTCTGACGGCGTGTGGCGGCAGGTGCTCCGCAACTCCGCCTGACCTGGCCATCAACGACCCTTCGCCCGCCATCGTGCGGGCTTTTCGCATGATTGGAGGCCGTTCGTGGCCAAGATCGGTTACTCGATCATCACCGGCGGCGCGGTGTCTCTGTCCGCGTCCACCGCCAAGAGCGTGCTCGGCGTCCAGGCGGGCGAGAGCTTTTCCATCGACCTGAAGAAGATCTGGCTGGGCTTCACTGGCGTCACGGCGTCCGAAGCACCCGTGACCTGTGAACTGTGCCTGGCGACGTTCGCCACGAACGGGCCCGGCACCAACAGCACCAGCGTGACGCCCATCCAGCTGTACGGGCGGACCACCACCGTGGGAGCGACTGCGGCGAAGAACTGGACGTCGGAGCCGACCGTGTTGACGACGATCGCAGAGTTCCCGCTCACCCCGAACGGCGGCACGGTCCTGTACGACTGGCCGCTGGGCGACACCCCCGACTGCGCACTCGGGAACGGTTTCGTGCTGCGCTGCACGGCCGCCGCGACTGTGTCGGTGCGGGCGTCGATGACTTTCGAGCGCGCCTGATGGCGGACATCGCCATCGACTCCGGCTCGCCGGCGCTCGCCTCTAACGGGGACGTGTCGTCGGTGTCCACGGCGTCGTTCACCAGACCGGCGGGCGGCCTGCTGGTGGCCATGGTGTTCGCGATCTCCAATGCGACGTACACCCTCGCCGGCGGCAGCCTGACGTGGACGCGGCAGGTTTCCGGCGGGGCCGACATCTGGACCGCACCAGTGACCGGCAGCGGGTCCATGACGGTCACTGTCGGGAACCTCGTCTCGGGCGGGTTCGTCGGCCGAGGTGCAGCGATCAAGGTCATCGGCCTGACCGGGCAGTCGCTGCTCGACTCGATCGGCGCTACCGGCGAAGGTGAATCCACGACGAACAACCTGACGGCGATCGGCTACACCTCCACCGTGGCCGGGTCGCGAGGTTTCTTCGCCGGGCGGGAGGCCGCCATAAGCGGCGCCCCGACCTCGACCGACACCGGATTCGCCTGGTCTTTCTCCACCACTGAAGCGTTTCCCGCCACGTATCGCGGGCTGTTCTCGTACAAGGCGTCGAACACTGCGTCCCCTAGCTCCGACGTCACGTTCAACGCGGACGCAAGCGGCTCCGGAACTGCCGACTGGGAGTGGGTGGCGCTGGAGATCGTTCCTGACGTCAACGTCAGGAGTCGCACTGTCACGTCCCGCGCCGCCGTCCATCGCGCCGCTTCCTGGTAAGAGAGGCGGTGACCGGTGGCCCGCGCAGGACGTAGCTATCCGAACCGGCCGAACATCGCCCGGCATCCCCGCAACTGGGACTGGCACATCGCCCTTGGGCCGTTCGAAACCCTCGCCGAATGGCCTGCGATCACCGCCGAGACGCCCAACGCGGATGTTCTCCTGGCGCCGCTGGAGACGCTGTCCGAGTGGCCGGGCCTGGACATCGCCGTGGACTTCGCGGCCACGCTGCCCGCCTTCGAGACGCTGTCGGAGTGGCCAGACCCGGGCGTCGTTGTCCCGGTGTTGCCCGGCGACGACATCACCGGCAACTACCAGATCGAGTTCAACGGCACCGTTTTCGGCGGGTATGGCAACCAGTACCAGATCATCGCCGGATCAGTGGAGGGCTGGGACGATCTGCCCGCCCTCGACTCGGCCAACGTCCCCCGCCCGTCCGGGCACGGCGCATGGCCGGGGCGCTACCTCGCACAGGCACGCCAGGTCACTGCCACCATCGCCGTCAACATCGGAGACGGAGGCGACTTCGCCGGAGCGGTAGCCGAGATCCGCAAACTCCTCACCCCGCCCGCAGGAGAGACCGGGGCTCCGCTCGTCATCTCCACCCGAGACGAAATCCTCCTGTCGCTGGAGGCGGTCGCCGACTCGCGGGCCATGCCGACCGGCGCCTACCACGCCGGATGGATCCCGGTCGCGGTCAGGTGGATCTGCGCTGATCCGCGCCGCTACAACGTGATCAGGTCCGGCATCAACATCCCCGTCGCCTCCACGCAGACGATCGAAAACGCGGGCAATGTCGAGACACACCCGCTGCTGCGCCTCGACGGGCCCGTGGAGAACCCCGTCGTCGCCAACACGACACTCGGCCGGACGATCGCGTTCGCGGTCACGCTCAACTCCACGCAGCGGCTCACGATCGACACCGACGCCGGAAACGCCACCATCGACGGCGAGTCCGCCCTGTCCACACTCACCGGCACCAGCGCGCCAGTCTCGGACTTCGTATTCGAACGCGGCACCAATCAGATCTCGTACACGGCCTCCTCAGGCGGCAGCAAGGGCCTCGTGACGCTCTACCGGGACGCCTGGCTCTGACACCCACGGCACGCAAGGGGGTGGCAGTTGCCTGCCAAGGTGCGCTCCAGCACGGTCGCCACCTCCCACTCCACGAACGTCGACATCAGCCGGCCGTCCGGAGTCCGCGCCGGAGACGTGCTGATCGCCATCCACTACAACGACCGGGACCGGTCCGGGACGGGAGCGCCGACCGGCTGGACGTCTCTCGCCTCCGCCAGCGGGGGCGACGTCGCTGTACGCGTGTGGTCCAAGACCGCCGCCGACGACGAACCGGCCACCTACCGGTTCCGGCAGCCCTCAGGAGCGAACGGCACCATCCATCTGCTGGCCGTCACCGACGTAGACACGTCCATCTCGCCACAGGTGGCCGTCTCCACAACGGTCGGCCCCGACCCGGTCACCCCATCAGTGAAGCCCGCCGCTGGCGCCAGCCTGGAGATCCGCGCCGCCGGCATCGTCCCTCTCTTCGGCGCCGCCCTGTCGTGGTCGCCGCCGTCCGGGTACAGCATGCGCGGCACCGCCGACGCCGACTTCTTCGTCGCGTCCGCCGTGGCGGTACGGCAGATCAACTCCTCCGCCGCAGTCGGGGTACTCGCGTTCGACCTGTACGACGCAATCGACGTGCCGGGGCTGGGCGTCACCATCTCGCTCGCCGCGACCGACGCACCCGGCACCGGCCCTCCACCACCGCCGTTCACGCCGGGCCGCGGCTCGGCCTTGTACCGGTACGTGTTCGCCGGCTGGGACGGCACCTACCTGGATGACCTGGAGCTATCCAGCGTCACGTTCGACAAGCGGATCGGGCAGGCGGGCGCGTTCTCGGCGTCCATCGCCGTCACCCCCAAGACGCGCGACCGTATCGCCCGCATCATCAGCCCCGACCCGACAGTCCTCAACACCGGTCCCGGTGTGGTGACGTGCCAGATCTTCCGGGCCGGCGAGCCGTGGGGCGAGTACTGGATCACCGCCGCGTCGATCTCCCAGTCCGGCCGGGAAGCTCCCCAGATTTCACTGACCGGATCCACCCTGGACGCCTACATGCTGCAGGTCGAAATCCAGGAAGAGCTCGCCTATGAGGGCGAAGACCAGATCGACATCGCCCGCGCCCTAATCGAGTCGATGCAGGGCCGCGACGGCGCCGACCTGCGACTCCTCCTTCAGGACGGCACCTCAGGGGTGCCCCGAGACCACACCTACCCGGCGAACGAGGGCACCTACGGGCAGCGCCTCCAGGAACTGGCGGAGCTGGAGAACGGCTTCGAATGGATGGTCAACATCGCCACCGGCGCGTCCGGCATCGAACGGCAGTGGGTGTGGGGGGCTCCGCGACTCGGCAGCAGCCAGGTCGAGCATGTGTTCTCCAACGCCCGCAACGGCGGCGACATCCTGTCCTGGTCGGAGGAAATCGACGCGCTGCGCGGCGGCACCTACTGGCGGGCCCGCGGCGACTCCGTGTCCGATGACGCCTCCACCGCAGGCACTCCGCTTATCTCCGATCCGGCGCTCGCCGAGGCGCATCTGGCCGCAGGGTGGCCGCGCCTGGACCGGACGATCGCCCGCTCCAGCGTCTCGGAGACGGCGACGCTGGAGGCGTATGCCGCCTACTGGGCGACCAATGCTCCCGGCGCGCTCCGCGTGGACCAGATCACCGTGGCGCTCGGCGCCGAACCGACGTTCACCCCCAACAGCCTGGGGGACCGGGCCCGGATCTTCCTCCACAACGACTGGCACCCGCTCCACTCCAGGGAGCGCCGCATCATCGGCATCTCCATCACCCCGCCCGGTCGCGAAGGCGGCAAAGAGGTCGCGCAGTTGACCTTCGAAGGGATCGAGGTGCCGAGTGGTTGACAAGTTCTCCGGCAACCTCGCCGACGAAGTGGCCGCCCTGCGCGCCGAAGTGGCCGAACTCAAGGCCATCATCCGCGCGAGGCCCGCCCTCACCACGGCCTCACAGGGCTGGCGAATGACGGACATGGATATCCCGTCTGTGGCAGCGGGAGAGATCCAGATCGGCAGCAACGACGGTGACCTGTTCGTGGCCACGGCTGATGGCACCAAACGCATTCCCACGCTGAATATCCCAGGGGCCGCACCCGACTACCCAGGCTCGTTCACCAGCCCTGCGACGGTGTCCGGAACCGTGCTGGACGTGCACTACAACGCGTTGCGCGCGGACGTTGTGGCTCAACTGCATGGCCCGCTCAGGGACCTGATCGAGAAGGGCCGCACCACAACCGGCAGCGGACTCTGGCTGCCGTCCTGATCGTGGCCGCCCGCGGACCGGCTTCTCCGGGTGCTGCCGGAAAGCGTCGGTAGAGGGAACCGCGGGCGGTCGCCCCCTTCCTCTGTGCCGCCCGTTCCGGGGGATGCGCTGGCGGCGCCCCGAACTTGTTGATCACCTTTGGAGGCTGTGAGTGGAATGGGCCCAAATCCCTGTAGTGCAGTTGGGGGCGTTGGGCGTCCTGCTCATGGTCCTCTGGCTGGTGTTTCGAGGCAACCTCGCGCCGTCGACGCTCGTGCCGCGCAGCACTTTGGACGATGTGCGGGCCGACCGTGACGCCCGCATCGCCCAAGTGATCGCCGATCGCGACGAACGCGTCAAAGAGGCTAATGAGGACGCCGCAGAGTGGCGGCAGCTGTATGTGCGCGAGTGTGAGGCGCACGATCTGACTCGCCGGGCGCACGCCGAGGAGATCAGGGCCGCGCTACTGGCCAGTACCGAGGGAGCCCAAGTGGCCGCCGCGCTGCTGGCCGAGATGCGGTCCCGGCAAATCGAGGCGGGGTCATGACCGAACGCGACGACGGAAGGCTGCCCGACATCGACGAGGCCAGACAAGCAGCCGAAGAATCCCAACGGCGCGCCGAGGAGGACATGCAACGCGCCCGCGAACGCGCCCGCAAATCCCTCTCCCTCGCCGACCGGCTGCGCCGGCTGCGTGAGCAGAACGGCTTCGACCGGCTGTTCGACGACGCGTTCGGGGGTGTCGGATGACGTCCGGCCCGATGTTCCTCATCGGTAACGTCCTCCTGATCGTGACTGCCCTGCTGGCGCTCGCCTGCGTGGCCTCGCAGGCGCTGCTGGCCCGCTGGTGGGAGACGCCGGGCGGGCGGCACGTGATGGCGTTCCAGAGCGTCCTGGCCGCTGTCCTGTGCCTGTGGGCGCTCCGGGTGTGGGTGCCCGACAGCCCGCTCGTACTGCTACTGCGTTTTGCCGCGTTCGCCTGTCTGCCCCCGGTGCTCGCCTGGCGGCTGGCCATCATTCTGCGGACCTGGCGCACGAAGCGTCGCGATTATGAAAGGGGGCGCAGTGCAAGCCAAGACGGAAGCTGAGTTCACCGAAGACGGCGTGGACCTCCACCACTGGGGCCCGACCGAGCCCGACGAGGAGCAGGTGCTCCGCGAGCTGTACGGGCCGCCCGACGTGGACGGCGTCTACCGGGGCGAGGGGGCGCAGTGACCGCGAAGGCGATGCTCGCCGCCGCCCGCAAGGACCTCGGGCTGACTGGCCGACCAAACCGTCTGACCCGCGCGTACGCTGCCCGCAATGGCGCCGAGTTCCTGGCTGTGGCCTGGTGCCAGATCTCTGTCAGCGAGTGGGCGAGGCGGAGCGGCAACGCCGAGGCTGTGCTGCCGCGCGGAGATCGCGCCTACACGGTGTGGTCGGCAGAGGATGGCGAACGGCTGGGCCGCTGGCATGCAGGCACCGTCGCGAACATCAAGAAGTACGCGCGCCCGGGCGCGGTCATCTACTTCGACTGGCAGTACACGGACCGGATCGCGGCGATCGACCATGTGGGCCTGGTGGAGAAGGTCCTGCCGGACGGCAGGGTCGCCACGATCGAGGGCAACACGGGCGACGCCTGCAAGAGGCGCGTCAGGTCCGCCGACGTCATCGCCGGCTTCTGGAACCCCGACTACGAGGAGGATGACATGCCGTCTGCGAAGGAGATCGCGGAAGCGGTGTTCGACCGGTTCACCGGCACGGTGACCGATGACGTGTGGGCTGCGCGGGAGGGGATCCTGGACGTCGGCCAGAAGATCGACCCGAAGACGGCGTTCCGTCAGATCTGGGCCTACGCCAAGGACGGGTACGCCCGCGACCGGGAGATCCTCAAGCTGCTGGCC
>NZ_DATCVQ010000454.1:0-31407 GCF_036566765.1 Streptomyces sp. | reverse complement strand
CCCGCCAGTGGCGCGCGAGTTCGGGTATCTGCCGGTCCCACATGTGCCAGGTGGTGCCCAGCGAGGGCCCGAGCACGAGGACGGGGGCGTCCTCGGGGCCGTCGCTGCGGTACTGGAGGGGCTGCGGTCCCTGCGGCTCCTGGGGAGCCTGCGGGGTCGTCGGCTGCTCTGGGGTAGGGGGCGTCTGCGTCTCACTCACTCGCTCCAATGTAGTGAGCGGGGCGGACGGGACCTGTCAGGGGGTCAGGGAGCGGTCGTGGACACGACGTACACGCGGGGCATCGCCGGGTCCGTCATGTCGATGGTGATGTCCTGGTCGGGCCGGGGCCGGGGCCGGTCCACGCTCGTGCTGGTCCACTCCTGGCCCTCGACGAAGTTCCAGCCGGCGATGCCCGCGTCGCGGTCGCTGATGCCGACCTCGCCGTCGCGCAGGTCGGAGCGGCTGGAGCCGACCTTGAGCAGGAACTCGTCCAGCCGACCGGCAGAGGTGGTGAACTGCACGTACAGCCGGCTCGACTTCCAGTTGCTGGTCTCGAAGTACGCGACGTCCGCGGCCCCGGTCGGGATCGGGACCTCGAAGACGCGGCGCTTCATCTGGGACGGCCAGCTGTCCCGCAGTCCGGTCGACGAGGACTCGCGCTCCTTGTCGAGGCCGCTGCTGCGGCTCTGCTCGGCGGAGATCACGAGGTAGCCGGCCGGGATGCCGATGAGCAGCACGATCACGATGGCGGTCAGCCAACGGCGGCGCAGCATGTGCCGCCGGTCCTCGGGGGGCCGGGGGTCCTCCTCGCGGGAGGTGGGCTGGGGCGGGACGGTCGAGGCGGTCATGAGGGGGGTTCCTGGGTTGTGCGGGAGATGCGGCCGTTGCCGCCGTTGCGGAGGGCCTGGGCGTAGCGCTCGTACCGCTCGTGCCGCTCGACGCGGCGACGGTTGGCGCGCCGGAAGCGGCGGGCCACCAGCCGGGCGAGGTCGGCGGCGCCGACCATGCCGGCCTCGGGGCCGAGCTGGGCCTTGGCGATCCGGGCCTCGGGTCGGTAGCCGCGGCCGGTGAGGTGGCGGCGGAAGGCGTCCCGGGCGGGGCCGATGAGCAGGTCGTCGGCGGCGCTGACGCCGCCGCCGATGACGAAGCAGGACGGGTCGAGGGCGGCGGCGAGGTTGGCGATGCCGACGCCGAGCCACTGGCCGATGTCCTGCAGCAGCTCGACGCACATGGCGTCGCCCTCGCGGGCCAGCTCGGTGATGAGCGGGCCGGTGATGTCGGAGACCTCGCCCTTGACCCGCTCGATGATGTTGTGGGCGACCGGCGAGTCGGCGGCGGCCAGCTCGCGGGCCTCGCGGACCAGCGCGTTGCCGGAGCTGTACTGCTCCCAGCAGCCGCGGTTGCCGCAGGGGCAGCGGTGTCCGCCGGGGACGACCTGCATGTGACCGAACTCTCCGGCGACGCCGTACTTGCCGCGCTTGACCCGGCCGTCCTCCAGGATCGCGCCGCCGATGCCGGTGCCGAGCGTGATCATGACGAGGTGGTCCTCGCCGCGGCCGGCGCCGAAGCGCCATTCGGCCCAGGCGGCGGTGTTGGCGTCGTTGTCGACCATGACGGGGACGGCGAGCCGGTCCTGGAGCGCGTCCCGCAGGGGCTCGTTGCGCCAGGCAAGGTGGGGGGCGAAGAGCACCCGGGCGCGGTCGGCGTCGACCCAGCCGGCGGCGCCGATGCCGACGGCATGCACGTCGTGCCGGTCGGAGAGGTCGAGGACGAGTTCGGTGATGGTGTCCTCGACGACCTTGGCGCTCTTCGACTTGTCGGGCGTCTCGGTCTTGATCTTCTCCAGGATGTTGCCGTCCGCGTCGACGACCCCGGCCATCACCTTCGTACCGCCGATGTCGATGCCGACGGTGGGTACGCGGGGTGCGCTGAGGTGCGAGCGCCGCTCACGGGTGCCGACGGTCCGCAGGACGGTGGCTCGCGCGGCGCCGAGGGCGGGGTCGCGGTACGTACTCATCGTTTCGATTCTGCCAGGTGCGGCCCGAAGCGGTTACGAGGACGCGGAGCGCTCCAGCTCGTGGCGAAGGTCCTCCAGCTCGGTGCCGCCGGCCATCTGGCGGGTCAGCTCGTCCAGGGTGATGGAGTCGCGGGTGTGGCTGCCGACCATGGTTCCGCGCTTGAGCAGCACGAACCGGTCGCCGACGAGGTGGGCGTGGTGCGGGTTGTGGGTGATCAGGACCACGCCGAGCCCGGCGTCGCGGGCGGCCGCGACGTACTTCAGGACGACGCCGGACTGCTTGACGCCGAGGGCGGCGGTCGGCTCGTCGAGGACCAGCACCTTCGCGCCGAAGTGGACCGCCCGGGCGATGGCGACGCACTGCCGCTCCCCGCCCGACAGGGTGCCGATGGGCTGGTCGACGTCGCGCAGGTCGATGCCCATGCGGAGCAGCTCGGCGCGGGTGGTCTCGCGCATCTTCTCGACGTCGAGGCGCTTGAAGGGGCCGGCGCCCTTGGTGGGCTCGGAGCCGAGGAAGAAGTTCCGCCAGACAGGCATGAGGGGGACGACGGCGAGGTCCTGGTAGACGGTGGCGATGCCGAGGTCGAGGGCCTCGCGGGGGTTGCTCAGGGCGATCTCCTCGCCCTCGATCCGGAAGGTTCCGGCGTCGTGCCGGTGCAGCCCCGCAACGATCTTGATGAGGGTGGACTTGCCCGCGCCGTTGTCGCCGAGAACACAGGTGATCTCGCCCGCACGGACCTCCAGGGAGACCCCTTCGAGGGCGCGGATGTTGCCGTAGTACTTGCTGACGTCGTCGAGCTCGACGAGCGGGGTCGCCGCCGGAGCCGTCGCCGGGGTCGTCACTTGGTGGCCTCCACCCTCTTGCGGATCCAGGCGTTCAGGAGGGTCGCGAGCAGCAGCATCGCGCCGAGGAAGAACGTGAACCAGTCCGGGTTCCACTCGGCGAAGACGATGCCCTTGCTGGTCATGCCGAAGATGATCGCGCCGACGGCGGAGCCGATCGCGGAGCCGTAGCCGCCGGTGATCAGACAGCCGCCGATGACCGCGGCGATGATGTAGATCAGCTCGTTGCCGACGCCCTCGCCGGACTGCACGACGTCGAACGAGAAGAGCAGGTGCTGGCCGGAGATCCAGGCGCTGAAGGCCACGCCCAGGTACAGGCCGATCTTGGTCTTGAAGACCGGGACGCCGACCGCGCGTGCGGCGTCCGCGCCGCCGCCGACGGCGAAGATCCAGTTGCCGAAGCGGGTGCGCAGCAGGATCCAGGTGGCGAGGGCGACCAGGCCGAACCACCACAGGATGGTCACCTTGAGGTCGACGCCGCCGACGGTGAGCTGCGAAGCGAACAGCGCCTTGGCGGAGGAGAAGCCCTCCATGTCGGCGATGGTCTTGGTGGAGACGGTCCCGCTGATCAGCTTGGTGAGGCCGAGATTCAGGCCGGTCAGCATCAGGAAGGTGCCGAGCGTGATGATGAAGCTCGGCAGCTTGGTGCGGGTCAGCATGAGGCCGTTGAACGCGCCGACGGCGAGGGTGACCAGGAGCGAGACGCCGACGCCGACCCAGACGTTCGCGGTCATCTGGTAGCTGAACATCGACGAGACCAGCGCGGAGGTCGTCACCAGGACGCCAGCCGACAGGTCGAACTCGCCGCCGATCATCAGCAGCGCCACCGGCACGGCCATGATGCCGATGGTCGAGGCCGCGTACAGCACGGTGCCCAGGCTGGAGGCGCGCAGGAAGCTGTCGGCGACCAGCGAGAAGAACACGAAGACGGCGAGCGCGCCGACGACCGAGCCGAGCTCGGGGCGGGCGAGCAGCTTCTTCAGTCGCGAGGTGCGCAGCAGCCGTTCGTCGACATGGTCGACGGGGTCGGGTGCGGGCGGTGCGGCGGTCGTCATCGGGTGCCCCGCTCGGTGTAGTCGAGCAGGGCCGCGGCGTTGTCCTCGGTCACGATCTGCGGGCCGGTGAGGACCGGCTTGCCGCCGCCGAGGACGTCGGCGTTGTAGCGGTACAGCCAGAGCAGGTCGATCGCCTCGTAGCCCTGGAGGTAGGGCTGCTGGTCGACGGCGAAGCCGAGGGCGCCGGACTGCAGGCCGGTGGCGACCTTGGGGTTGAGGTCGAAGGTGTCGATCTCGGCCTTGCTGCCTGCGGTCTTCTTCGCCTGGACGGCGGCGTCGGCGAAGGGCGCGCCGAGGGTGACGACGGAGTCGATCGCCGGGTCGGCCTGGAGCTTGGCCTCGATGGACGCCTGGACGTCGGGCATGTTGGTGCCGTCGACGTACAGGTTCTGCAGCTCGCCGCCGAAGGTCTTCTTCACCCCGGAGCAGCGCTGCTCGTGGCCGACGTTGCCCTGCTCGTGCAGGACGCACAGGGCCTTCTTCTTGGTGCGCCGGTCGAGCTCCTCGCCGACGGCCTCGCCGGCGACGGTCTCGTCCTGGCCGATGTGGGTGAGCGCGCCGTAGGCCTTCGAGACCTCCGAGCCCGAGTTCACGGTGATCACCGGGATGCCGGCCTTGACGGCCCGCTCGACGGCGGCCTTCATGGCGTCGGGCTTGGCGAGGGTGACGATCAGCCCGTCGACCTTCTTGGCGACGTACGAGTCGATCAGCTGGGCCTGCTGCTGAGCCTCGTCGCTGTGCGCGTACAGGAAGTTGATGTTGTCCTTGACGGCGGCCTGCTTGGCGCCGCTCTGGACGATGTCCCAGAAGGTGTCGCCGTCGCCGGAGTGGGTGACCATCGCGAAGGTCCACCGGGGCGTGTCCACGGCCGCCCTGCCCTGGGCGGCGGCGGCCTTCCGGGCGTCCTCGGCCCGCTTGCCGCCGGTGCTGCTGCACCCGGCCAGTCCGGCCGCGAGCACCGTCGCCGCCAGGACCGCGCCGAAGGCGCGTACTCCTGCCCGACCTGTCCGAGCCCCTGCCCTCGCCCCTGTCCGAGCCTTGGTCACGACGCCGCACCCTCCTGATGTCCCGCTGTCCCACTTGTCCTGCTGCGTGCACGTTGCGTGCAGTGAAGTATCGGTCATGGCGTTTCGCCACCGGCGCGGCGGGGGGTGCCGCGCCACGCTCCGGTTCTATGCGCCCTGACGCGGACCCGTCAATGAGTTTGTCAGAACATTCTGACGGCCCTTGGTGCGACCGCCGCTACGGCCGGACCAGGAGCTGGAAGTCGAAGGAGTAGCGCGAGGCCCGGTAGACGTGCGAGCCGAACTCCACCGCGCGGCCGGTGTCGTCGAAGGTGGTGCGCTCCATGGTGAGCAGCGGCGCGCCCGGCTGCTCGCCGAGCAGCTCGGCCTCGGCCGGGGTGGCGGAGCGCGCGCCGACGGTCTGCCGCGCGCTGTGCAGGGTGATCCCCGCGCCGCGCATCAGCCGGTACAGGCCGGTGGCCCGGAGGGTCTCGCCGTCCAGGTCGAGCAGGCCGGCCGGAAGGTGGTTGCGCAACCGGGCCATCGGCTCGTCGTGCGCGCAGCGCAGCCGCTCGACGTAGCGCACATCGCTGCCCTCGGGTACGCCGAGGGCAGCGGCGACCTTCGCGGTGGCGGGCTCGATCCGGTTGGCCAGGACCAGGGTCGCGGGCCGCTGGCCGGCCGCCTCCAGGTCGTCGTACAGGCTGGTCAGCTCCAGCGGGCGCTTGACCTGGCTGTGCACGACCTGGGTGCCGACGCCCCGGCGGCGGACCAGCAGGCCCTTGTCGACCAGGGACTGGATGGCCTGGCGGACGGTGGGGCGGGACAGACCCAGCCGCGCAGCCAGCTCGATCTCGTTGCCGAGCAGGCTGCCCGGGGTCAGGGCCCCGTTCTCGATCGCCGCCTCCAGCTGCTGGGAGAGCTGGAAGTAGAGCGGTACGGGGCTCGTACGGTCCACCGAGAGACGCAGGTCCTTGGTGGACGAGGCGGACGAGGGGGGCGGCTGCTTGGACACGGCCCGAGCGTAGTCGCCGGGCATCATGACGGGAAGTCGTGAAGTCCGATTGTCCGGACAAACTCTTGACAGCCGGACCGTCCGCCACCACCTTGGGGCCATGCGCATCGGACTGATCGGAACGGGACGTATCGGGGCCTTCCACGCGGGCGTGCTCGCCCGCCATCCGGAGGTCGAGTCGCTGATCGTGGCGGACGCCGTGCCCGTCCGGGCCGCCGAGGTCGGGGGCGCCATCGGCGCGCAGGCCGCGCCGACCGTCGACGCGCTCTTCGACCACGCCCTGGACGCCGTCGTCATCGCCTCCGCGACCGCCGCGCACGCCGAGCTGATCGTGCGCGCCGCCGGCGCGGGCCTGCCCGCCTTCTGCGAGAAGCCGATCGCGCTCGACCTGCCCGGCACGCTCGGCGCGCTGCGCGCCGCCGAGGAGGCCGGCACCGAGCTCCAGCTCGGCTTCATGCGCCGCTTCGACGCCGGCTACCGCGCCGCCCGCGAGGCGGTACGGACCGGACGCCTCGGCCGGCTGCACACCGTGCGGGCCGTCACCTCCGACCCGGCCCCGCCCCCCGCCGCGTACCTGCCGCTGTCCGGCGGCCTGTTCCGGGACTGCCTGGTGCACGACTTCGACGCGCTGCGCTGGGTCACCGGCCGCGAGGTCGTCGAGGTGTACGCGACCGGCTCCGACGCCGGGCCTGCGATGTTCCGCGAGGCCGGCGACGTGGACACCGCGGCGGCCGTGCTCACCCTGGACGACGGGACGCTGGCGACGGCGACGGCGACCCGGTGCAACGGCGCCGGGTACGACGTACGGATGGAGCTGGCCGGCGAGCTCGACCAGATCGCGGTCGGCCTGGACGGCCGCACGCCGCTCGCGTCCGTCGAGCCGCACGCCGCCGAGCCCGCCGACAAGCCCTGGCCGGGCTTCCTGGAACGGTTCGCCCCGGCGTACGAGGCCGAACTGGCCGCCTTCGTCCGCCTGGTCCGCGGCGAGGCGGCCAACCCGTGCGACGGCCGCGAGGCGCTGGAGGCCCTGCGGATCGCGGAGGCCTGCGAGCGCTCGCGGCGCGAGCGCCGCCCGGTCAGGCTCGACGAGGTCGGCTGAACGGGTCGCTCACGGCCTCACCACCGGACCGGAAGGCGACGGGTCCCGCGCATCAGCATGCCGGTGATCCAGTCCAACGCCCCTGGCTCGGCATCCAGTTCGAGGCGGGGGAAGCGGTCGAGCACCGTCCGGAGCGCGATGCCCGCCTCCAGCCGGGCCAACGGGGCGCCCAGGCAGTAGTGGACGCCGTGGCCGAAGGCGAGGTGCCCGCGCGGGTCGCGCGTGATGTCGAAGCGGTCCGGGTCGGGGAAGCGCTCGGGGTCGCGGTCGCCGGAGGCGAGCGAGACCAGGACCGGCTCGTACGCGGGGATCACCGTCGCTCCGAGCGTGACGGGCTCCCGGCTGAACCGGTACGTGGCCGTCTCCACCGGGCCCTCCCAGCGAAGCGCCTCCTCGACCGTCCCGTCGAGCAGCCCGGGATCGGCGCGGAGGGCGGCGAGTTGGTCGGGGTGGGTGAGCAGCGCGCGTACCGCGTTGGCTATGAGGTTGACGGTGGTCTCGTGGCCCGCGACCAGCAACAGATAGGCGAGGCCCCGCAGTTCGGGCAGCGAGAGCCGGTCGCCGTCCTCGGTGCGGGCGGCGACCAGCGCGGACAGCAGATCGTCGGCGGGACCGGACGCCCGCTTGTCCTCGACGAGTTCGTCGAGGTACGTGGCGAAGCCCTCGATCGCCTCCGCTTCGGGAGTCGCGCCGCTCGGCGAGACGATCTCGTTCGACCAGCGGCGGAAGGTGTCGTGGTCGGCCGCCGGGACGCCGAGCAGCTCGCAGATGACGGTGATGGGCAGCGGGAAGGCAAGGGCGTCGACGAGGTCGGCGCGCCCGGCCGGGGCCATGGCGTCGACGAGGTCGTCGGTGAGCCGCTGGATGCGGGGGCGCAGCGCCTCGACGCGCCGGCCGGTGAACTCCCCGGCGACCAGGCGGCGCAGACGGGTGTGGTCGGGCGGGTCGAGGACCAGCAGGTTGGGCCCGACGACCTGCTCGTCGAGCATGGTGAGGCCGATCACGGACGGCGACTTGGAGAGCCTCGGGTCGGCGAGCGCGGCCCGGGCCTCCTCGTGGCCGACGACGAGCCAGACCGTGGCCCCGTCGGGCGTGAGCACGCGGTGGACGGGACCGGTCTCGCGCAGTTTCGCGTAGTACGGATAGGGATTCGCGGTGAAGTCCGCGCCGTACTCCCCCAGATCGATGACGGACATCGTCCGAGCTTAGACGTGGTCGTCGCCCTCTGACAGCCCGGCATCGTGCACCAGGAGCGCGATCTGGACGCGGTTGTTGAGGCCCAGTTTGGCCAGAATCCGCGAGACGTGGGTCTTCACGGTCGGCACGCTCATGTACAAGGCGGCGGCGATCTCGGCGTTGGACCCGCCGCGGCCGACCGCGAGGGCCACCTCCCGTTCCCGCTCGGCGAGTTCGGCGAGTCGCCCGGCGGCGACGGTGCGGCGGGCCTGCTCCGGCGACTCCTCGCGGTCGGGCCGGTCGGCGACATGGGTCATCAACTGGCGGGTGACCGCCGGGGAGAGGACCGGGTCGCCGACCGCGACCCGACGCACAGCGGCGACGATCTCGGCGGGCGGGGTGTCCTTGAGGACGAAGCCGGCGGCGCCCGCGCGCAGGGCGCGCAGCACCTGCTCGTCGGCGTGGAAGGTGGTGAGCACGACGACCTCGGGGGCGCCGGGGAGGGCGCGCAGCCGCTCGGTGGCGGTCAGCCCGTCGACGTGCGGCATCCGGATGTCCATGAGGACGACGTCGGGGACGAGGCGGTCGACGAGTTCGGGGACCTCGCGGCCGTCGGTCCCCTCGCCGACGATCTGGATGTCCTCGGCGCCGCCGAGCATGAAGGAGAGGCCCGCGCGGACCAGGGGGTCGTCGTCGACGATCAGCAGCCGGATGGTCATGCGGGCCACGGTAGCCAGGCGTGCAGGGCAAAGCCGCCGTCGGGGGCCGGTCCGTGCGTCATCCGGCCACCGGCGAGCGTGGCCCGTTCGGTGAGCCCGATGAGGCCCTGACCAGATCCGGGGACGGGCGGGACGGGGCCGTCCGGGGCCGGGTTGGCGACGTCGACGGTGAGTCCGTCGCCGCGCCGGCCGCGCACGGTGACGGTGACCTCGGCGCCGGGGGCGTGCTTGCGGGCATTGGTCAGGCCCTCCTGGGCGATGCGGTAGACGGTGCGGCCGGTGGCGACGGGGACGCCGGCCGGCTCGTCCAGGTCGGAGTCGAGGACGACCTTCATGCCGGCCTGCCGGGACTCGTCGATCAGCGCGTCCAGGGTCTCCAGGGTGGGCTGCGGCCGGTTCTCCTCGCCGCCCTCGCCGGGCGCGCGCAGCACGCCGATGATCTCGCGGAGGTCCTGCAGGGCCTCGTGGGCGCTGTCCCGGATGACCCCGGCGGCGCGGGCGACCTGCTCGGGCGGGGCGTCGGGCCGGAACTCCAGGGCGCCGGCGTGCACGCTGAGCAGGGTGAGCCGGTGGGCCAGCACGTCGTGCATCTCGCGGGCGATCGCCTCGCGGGCCAGCCGCTGGGCCTGCTCGGCGCGCAGCTCGGCCTCGGCCTCGGCGCGCCGGGCGCGCTCGCGCAGCGCCTCGACGAGCTTGCGCCGGGAGCGGACGAGCATGCCCCAGGCGGTGACCAGCAGGATCAGCACGAAGCCGATACCGATGGACAACAGGGTCCCCGTCTCGGGATCGGGCCGGATGAAGACCTGCACCACGGAGGCGGCGGCGGCGATCGCCCCGATCCAGGCGACCTCGCGGAACGGCCTGCGCACGGCCAGGCTGAACAGGCTCGCCAGCATGGCTCCGCCGGCGACCGGCGCGACGACGCTGACGAGCGACAGCGCCACGGCGAGCCCGGCCGGCCAGCGCCGGCGCAGCCACAGAGCGCAGACGGCCGCGGCGCCCAGGAGCTGGTCGGCGAGCACCACGGCCTCGCTGTTGTACTTGGCGCTGGTCTCGGAGGCGAGCAGCCCGACGAAGGCGGCGAGCAGGAACATCGTGCTGTCGACGACCCAGTCCCGCACGGTCCGCCGCGGCCGCCCCGCCCCTTCCGCAGGGACGTCGGCCATGGCCGAGGGCAGCAGCCAGGCGAGGCGGTCCGTACGTGTCATACGGTCCAACGTACGCAGGTGAGAGGGGTCCGACCGGTCATCGGGCCCCGCCCGGCTACCAAAGTCGCGCGATCGGCTACTTCGGTCGAGGCACCCGGTCCCTCCGGCCGACGCGACCCCACCGCCGTGCGGATCATGATCGGCCCATGAAGAAACTCCTTGAGATCGTGGGCTTCCTGACCCTGGCGGCAGGCGTGTGCGGCGTCATCCGCGAACTGACCGACGGCTGGTTCCGCTTCATGGGCTTCACCCGCTTCCTGACCGAGAACATCTGGTTCCTGGAGGACCGCGCCCTCTTCGCGAACATCGTCCTCGCGGTCCTCGGCCTGGTCATCATGATCATCTCGGACCGGGTACGGAAGGCCTGACCGCGGCCGGCTACGCGTCGGTGCGTTCCGCCGCGCGGCGGCCCCAGGCCGTTCCGGCGAGGACCAGGACCACGCCGGCCAGGCCCAGGGGGCCGAGGCGGTCGCCGGCCAGAGTGATGCCGGCGGCCGCGGCCCAGAGGGGTTCGGTGCCGAGGAGGAGGCTGACGCGGGAGGGGGAGGTGCGGCGGACGGCCCACATCTGCACGAAGAACGCGATCAGCGTGCAGAAGACCGAGAGAAAGAGCAGTCCGGCCCATTCGCGTGGGCCGAAGCCGACCGCCACCGCCCAGGGCGAGGCGCCGGTGCCGGGGAGGGCGGACAGCAGCGCGAAGACCGCGACGGCGCCGCCGAGCTGGACGGTGGTGAGGGAGAGCGAGTCGGCGCTCTGGACGGCCTTGATCCGGGACATCGCCAGGACGTGGACGGTACGGGCGATCGCCGCGAGCAGCATCAGCAGGTCGCCGAGGGAGGGCGCGGTGAAGCCGCCGCCCTGGGTCAGCAGCACCACACCCGTGACGGAGAGGGCCGCCGCCGCGAGAAAGGCCCGCGGCGGCGGGGTCCTGGTGACGGCCGCCTCGGCGAGCGGGGTGAGGATCATCGTGAGGCTGATGATGAGCCCGGCGTTGGTGGCCGAGGTGTGCACGACCCCGTACGTCTCCAGGAGGAAGATCCCGCTCAGGACGAGGCCGAGCACGCCCGCGCCGCGCCACTGTGCCGGGCTCAGCGCCCGCAGCCGTCGCCATCCCGCCACGACCAGCACGGGCAGCACCACCGCGAAGCGCAGCACCAGGACGGCGACGACGGTGTGCGTGGTGGTGATGCCCTTGGCGGCGAGGTAGCTCGCACCCCAGACAACGGCGACGAGCAGCACCGGAAGGTCGGTGAGCCAGGCCCGGCGCGGCGCGGGCAGGGGTACGGATGCGGCGATCGAGGACACGGTGGGCCGGCTCCAAGTCTCGGTGAGGGGTGGAGACTTCGACGGCTCGCACGCGGAGGATCACCGTACCCGGGAGACATCCGTGGTGGCTACATCATTGACGGCTGGATCCCGCGTGGCCGCGTCACCCGTAGCTGCCGTACTCGGGGCGGCCGGCCAGCTCGTACGTGTGGATGGCGATGCCGGAGGCCGTGGCGCGGAGGCCGGTGAGCCGGAAGGCGGTCGGCCGGGCGCCGTCGGCGAACAGTCGGCGGCCCTCGCCGAGGACGACCGGGAAGACATGCAGATGCATCGTGTCGATCAGGTCGTGCGCCAGCAGGGACTGCGCGAGCCCCGCGCTGCCGTGCATCTGGATCTCGCCGTCGGTGCGCTCCTTCAGCGCGGCGACCTCTTTGATCACGTCGCCGCTGAGGATCGTGGTGCCGGACCAGTCCGCCTCGGTCAGGGTGTTCGAGGCGACGTACTTGGGCAGGGCGTTCAGCTTCGTGGAGACCGGGTCGCCCGGGGTCTCGTGTTGGGGCCAGTACCCGGCGAAGATCTCGTACGTGCGGCGGCCGAGCAGGAACGCCGTGGGGTGCTGGAAGACCGTGTTGACGAAGCTCATGAAGTCCTCGTCGGCGTACGGGACGGTCCAGCCGCCCTGACCGAAGCCGCCGCTGGTGTCCTCGTCCGGGCCGCCGGGGGCCTGGTGGACGCCGTCGAGGGAGAGGAACTGGGTGAGGCTGAGGGTGCCCATCGTGGTTGCCTTTCTCTTCCGGTCCATCGTGTCTCAGAAGGTTCGACTCCACAGTTCGGCGAAAGTCATCGGCCGTCGGCGCCCCCGGCTCCGCGTCCGTTTCCCGCCAGCGCCCCGCCCCCGTTCCGCGTTTCCTTGAACCCGCAACCACTACCGATACTTTTGCGGAGGATCCGGGATGAACGGCAAGAAGGTTCTGGTCACGGGCGGCAGCCGGGGCATGGGCGCGGCCACGGCGCTGCGGATGGCCCGGGAGGGCGCCGACGTCGCGTTCACCTACGTACAGGACAAGGAGGCGGCCCAGGAGGTCGTCCGGGGCGTCGAGGCGGCGGGCCGGCGCGGGCTGGCCCTGCGGGCGGACTCGGCGGACGCCGGCGACGCGGCCGGCGCGGTCGACTGGGCCGCGGACGCCCTCGGCGGCCTGGACGTGCTGGTGAACAACGTCGGCGTCGGGCTGCTCGGCCCGCTGGAGTCGCTGACCCTGGCGGACGTGGACCGGGTGCTCGCGGTGAACGTGCGGGCCGCGTTCCTCGCCTCGCAGGCGGCGGCCGCGCGGATGGAGTCCGGGGGCCGGATCGTCACCGTCGGCACGTGCATGACCCAGCGGGTCCCCGGCCCGGGCGGCACGCTGTACGCGACGAGCAAGGCCGCGCTGATCGGCCTGACGAAGGCGCTGGCGCGGGAGCTCGGCGGCCGCGGCATCACCGCGAGCATCGTGCACCCGGGCCCGATCGACACCGACATGAACCCGGCGGACGGCCCGTACGCGGAAGGGCAGTCGGCCATGACGGCGCTCGGCCGCTTCGGGCGGGCCGAGGAGGTCGCGGCGATGGTGGCGTTCCTGGCCGGCCCGGACGCGGCGTACGTGACGGGCGCCGAGTTCGCGGTCGACGGCGGCCACGCCGCCTGACCGCGGGAGAAAGAGGCGCGAGGACGCACCGGTGCTGTCGGGCCGGTGCGTCCTCGCGTGCCGGGAGGGGTGTCGTTACCCGCCCAGTTCCTGGTGGCGCGCGGTCAGCCGCGCCGTGCCCTCGCCGGTCAGGGAGCCGAAGAGGCGGAGGCGGGAGATGCCGCCGTCGGGGTAGATGTCGATCCGGACCCGGGAGCCGACCGCCGGCGTGTCGAGCACGAAGCGGTGGTTGGTGTCGGGCTGGAGGCGGGTCCGGGGCAGGATCTCGGTCCAGTCCTCGGAGCCCTCGGCGGCCACGGACAGGGCGGCCCAGCCGGCGCTGTTGCCCTTGAGGTACGCCGTGTCGATCTCGACCGCGCGGATCTCGGACTCGGCCGCCAGGGAGTAGCGGATCCAGTCGTTGCCCTTGTCGCGGCGGCGGCGGGTCTCCCAGCCGTCGTCCATCTTGCGGGACCGGCCCGGCTGGATGGTGTTGGTGGCCGGGGAGTAGAAGCGGTCCGAGGCGTCCTCGACCTGGCCGCCGTTCTCCAGCGCCGCGAGGTCGAAGGTGCCGAGCACGGCCAGCCACTTCGGGTCCGGGGCGACCTCGCCGTGCACGCGCAGCCGCGCGATGCCGCCGTCGGGGTGCTGGTTGACCCGCAGGTGGGTGAAGCGCTGCTCGACGTCGACGGCGAAGCCGTTCGCCGCGTGGCCGCCGATGGCGGTGCGCGGGACGAGGGTCGTCCACTTCACGTCGTCGGCGAGGAGCTCCTCGGGCGACGGGGAGCCGGCCACCGAGGCGGCCTCGACCGAGACGGCCTGCGGGTAGTTGCCGCGGAAGTGGGCGGTGTCGACGACGATGCCGCGGATCACGCCGGGCGCGCCCAGGCGTACGAGCGCCCAGTCGTGGTCGTCCTCGGTCGGGTGCGGCTGCGCGGCGGAGACGCCGCGGCGACGGCGGGTCTCCCAGCCGTCCATGATCTTGCCCTTGTGGCCGAAGTGCTCGGGGTCGAACTCGGCGGCCTCGGGCTTGAGCATGTTCTCGCGCTCGGCGAAGAACTCGTCGTTCGCGGCGATCACACCGGCGCCGAGGCGGCGGTCGGCGAGGTCGGCGTACTGGGTGAAGGGGAAGTCCCCGGTGCGGTAGTCCGCGTACGGGTCGCCGCCGCCGTAGGGGCTGGCGTCACCGGTGAAGGAGGGTATGCCGGTCACGGGTCAGTGGTTCCTTTCGAGGAGGCGGCCGGAGGGCTCGGCGAGGGAGCCGCGGTCGTTGATGCGCTCACCGCGCAGCCAGGTGGAGGTGACCACGCCGTGCAGGGTCTTGCCCGCGTAGGCGGTGACCCGGTTGCGGTGCTGGAGGTCGGCCGGGTCGACGGTGAAGGTCTCGTCGGGCGCGAGCACCGCGAAGTCGGCGTCGCGGCCGGCCTCGATGGCGCCCTTGCGGGTGAGCCCCGCGAGCCGGGCCGGGGCCTCGGACATCCAGCGGGCGACGTCCTCCAGGCCGTGGCCGCGGCGGCGGGCCTCGGTCCAGATGGCCGGCAGGCCGAGCTGGAGGGAGGAGATGCCGCCCCAGGCGGAGGCGAAGTCCGGGGTCTTCAGGTCGGCGGTGGACGGCGAGTGGTCGGAGACGATGCAGTCGATCGTGCCGTCCGCCAGGCCCTCCCACAGCGCGTCCTGGTTCGAGGCCTCGCGGATGGGCGGGCAGCACTTGAACTCGGTGGCGCCGTCCGGGATCTCCTCGGCCGTGAGGGTGAGGAAGTGCGGGCACGACTCGACGGTGATCTTGATGCCCTCGGCCTTGGCGGCGGCGATCAGAGGCAGCGCGTCGGAGGAGGACAGGTGCAGGACGTGGACGCGGGCGCCCAGCCGGCGGGCCTGGTTGATCAGGTTCTCGATCGCGGTGTTCTCGGCGTCCCGGGGGCGGGAGGCGAGGAAGTCCGCGTACCGGATGCCGCTCTTCTGCGGGGCGGCCGCCAGGTGGTGCGGGTCCTCGGCGTGCACGATCATCAGGCCGTCGAAGCCGGCGATCTCGGCGAGCGAGGAGGCCAGCTGGTCCTGGTCGAGCTGCGGGAACTCGTCCACGCCGGACGGCGACAGGAAGCACTTGAAGCCGTAGACCCCGGCGTCGTGCAGGGGGCGCAGGTCCTTGACGTTGTCGGGCAGCGCGCCGCCCCAGAAGCCGACGTCGATGTGCGCCTTGGTGCGGGCGACGTCCTGCTTGATCCGCAGGTGGTCGACCGTGGTGGTCGGCGGCAGCGAGTTGAGCGGCATGTCGAGCAGGGTGGTGATGCCGCCGGCGGCGGCCGCGCGGGTGGCGGTCCAGAAGCCCTCCCACTCGGTGCGGCCGGGGTCGTTCACATGGACGTGGGTGTCCACGAGACCGGGGAGCACGACGTCGTCGCCGAGGTCCTCCAGTCGCGCGCCGGCCGGTACCTCGGCGTCGTACGGCAGTACCGCCGCGATCGTCCCGCCGGAGACGGCGATCGAAGCCGCGCGGGTGCCCTCGGGGGTGATGACGCGCGTCGAGCGCAGGACCAGGTTGACGTCCACCCGTACCCCTTCTCTTCCAGCTGCTTTCCACGAAGCAGAAATTCAACGAACTGTTGAAGGAGTCTTCACTCAGGACGTGACGGCGTCAAGAGCACACTTCTAAGCATGACCCCAGCGTGACCTGGGCTTGGAGGTTTCCATGAAGTGGAAGAAGGATTTCGTACAGTAGAACGTAACCGGGACCGTGGCCGTGTCTGAGAAGGGACGGCCCGGTAGGCTGCTGCCTTGCCCGCCTGCCCCGAAAGGACCGTTGACGTGCCGACGTCCAGCGCCAGCACCACCGACGCCGCCAAACCCGCAGCGAGCGGTGGCGTCCAGTCCCTTGAGCGTGCCTTCGACCTTCTGGAGCGCATGGCCGACGCGGGGGGCGAGGTCGGGCTGAGCGAACTCTCCGCGAGCAGCGGACTGCCGCTGCCCACCATCCACCGGCTGATGCGCACCCTGGTCGCCTGCGGCTATGTGCGCCAGCAGCCGAACCGCCGGTACGCGCTCGGCCCACGGCTGATCCGGCTCGGCGAGTCCGCCTCCCGGCTGCTCGGCACCTGGGCCCGCCCCTACCTGGCCCGGCTCGTCGAGGAGACCGGCGAGACGGCGAACATGGCGCTGCTCGACGGCGACGAGATCGTGTACGTCGCGCAGGTGCCGTCCAAGCACTCGATGCGCATGTTCACCGAGGTCGGCCGCCGGGTGCTGCCGCACTCCACCGGCGTGGGCAAGGCGCTGCTCGCGCACACCCCGGCGGAGGAGGTCCGCGCGCTGCTCGCCCGTACGGGGATGCCGGCCGCGACCGAGAAGACGATCACCACGCCGGAGGGCTTCCTCGACGCCCTCGAGGCCTGCCGCGAGAGCGGGTACGCGGTGGACGACAACGAGCAGGAGATAGGAGTCCGCTGCCTCGCGGTGTCGGTGCCCAACTCCCCCACCGCGGCGGCCATCTCCATCTCCGGCCCGGCGGGCCGGGTGACCGAGGCGGCGACCGAGAAGATCGTCCCGATCCTCCAGCAGGTCGCCGAGGAGCTCTCCACGGCCCTGGCGAACACCGCGGGCAACAACGGCGCGTAATCAGGCGAGCACGCGGACGGCGCCGACCGGGTCTCCCGGACGGCGCCGTCCGCGTATCACGGGGCACGTCCGCGTATCAGGTGCCACGTCCGCGTACCAGGGGCCACGTACGCGTATCAGGGGCCACGTACGCGCGTCACGGACCACGTCCGCATTCCACGGGCCTCACTGCATGTCGGCCGGGCGTTCCTTGCCCTCGAAGGGGAAGCGACGGCGGAAGTCGTCGGCCGCGTCCTCCAGCGTGCAGAAGCTCACGCCCTCGTGCCCGGACACGTACTCGATGAAGCGCTCCAGCATCAGCAGCACCTGCGGGCGGCCGCTGACGTCGGGGTGCAGGGTGACGGGGACGACGGCATAGTCCAACTCCCGGTGCACCCAGTCGAACTGGTCGCGCCAGTCCACCTCCAGCTGGCGCGGGCTCACGTAGCCGTGGCTGTTGTGGGAGTGCTTGTTGAACATCATGGGCGGCAGGTCGTCGACGTACCAGTTCCCGCAGAACTCCACGAGGTCCACCTCGTGGCCGTGCACCAGGGGCTTCATCCAGTCGGCGGCGTCCGCCGTGTAGTCGATCTTCGTCCAGCTGTCGCCGACGCGGGCGTAGAAGGGCGTGAAGTCGCGATAGTTCTGGCTGTGGTCGTAGGAGAAGCCGTACTTGTGCAGCAGCGCGGCGGTGTGCGGGGACATCTCCCACCAGGGCGCGACGTAGCCGCGCGGCTTGCGGCCCGTGTACTCCTCGATCAGCTCGACCGAGCGGGCGAGGACGTCCTCCTCCTGCTGCGGGGTCATCGCGATCGGGTTCTCGTGCGAGTAGCCGTGCGCGCCTATCTCGTGTCCGGCCTCGACGACCATCCGGGTCTGCTCGGGGAAGGTCTCGATGGAGTGGCCGGGGATGAACCAGCTGGTGCGCAGCCCGTACCGCTCGAAGAGCTTCAGCAGCCGCGGGGTGCCGACCTCGCCGGCGAAGACGCCGCGCTGGATGTCGTTCGGGGAGTCCTCGCCGCCGTAGCTGCCGAGCCAGCCGGCGACCGCGTCGACGTCCACGCCGAGGCAGATCCTGATGTCCTTGGTCATGCCGAGTGCGCCTTTCCGTAGGTGTCGAGGAGGTGGTGGACCCGGTCCACGGCCGCGGCCAGGGCGGCGGTGTCGCGCTCGGTCCAGTCGCGTTCGCGCAGGCTGTGCACGGAGATCCAGCCGGTCATGTCGTCGCCGCGGACGACCGGCGCGAGCATCTGGGCGTGCACGCCGTAGACGTCGACGAGGGCCTGCGGCGGATGCGGGGCGGCCCGGAAGTGCGGCTGGACGAGCGGGGCGCGGTACTGCTCCAGCCACTCCACGGTGTTCAGCCGGCGCTGGTCGAGCGAGGCGTCGCGGCGGATCGACCGGACGCCCGAGCCGAGCGCCTCGGCAGCGGTGAGGTCGACGTGCAGGCCGTGCCCCGGGACGTCGAGGCGGAGCGTGGTGCGGTCGGCGCCGGTCGCGTCGCGCAGGGCGCTCAGCACGTCCTGGCAGCGGCCGCGCAGGCTGCCGGAGCGCAGCAGCTCGCCGTGTCCGGTGAGGACGGGCGCGGCGCCGGCGAGGTCGAGGGCGCGCCACAGGGTGGCGGCGACGCTGTCGAAGACCGGGATGCCGAGGGTGGGTTCGAGCGCGGCGGCGGCCTCGGCCCCGTACACGTTGGTGCACACGACGGCCACCGCGTGGGCGTCCGGCGCGGCCTGTTCGATCTGCCGGGCGACGTCGGCCCGCGGGATACGGGCGAAGGCCTCGTTGTCGCTGATGCCGGAGGGCTCGGCGAGCGTGCAGTCCAGGCCCTCCTTGGCGTACGTCGTCACGATCCGCTCGGCGACGTCCCGGGTGTAGGGGACGGCGAGGCCGAGCCGGGTCACCCCGTACGCGGCGCAGGCGTCGAGCAGCGCGAGCGTGGAGGTGGTGGCGGGGAGGCCGGTGGCCTCGGTGAGCGCGGCGCACAGGGCGCGGTCGCGGTCGGCCCCGAGCCAGGAGCCGGAGGTGCCGTTCCACACGATGACGTCGACCTGCGCGTCCGCGAGCTGCCGGGCGGCGGCCAGCATCGGGGCCGGGTCGAACTGGGCGTCGGAGCCGTCGTCCAACGCGATCCGGGTGACCGGCACCCGCGCGAAGTGCGCGGTGGCGAGGTCGCTGCCGTGCAGCAGCCGGTAGGTGACCGGCTCCAGACAGGTGTTGGAGGACGGGGTGAGCATCCCGATGCGGACGGCGTTCTTGTCGCTGCTGCTCATCGGACGGCCAGCCTCTTGCTGTAGTCGAGTACCAGGGAGGAGACGGTGAACAGGACGCCCGCGCCCACGAAGTAGAGCAGCGCCCAGGTGTACGAGCCGGTGCCGCCGACGATGTAGCCGACCGCGATCGGGGTGACGATCCCGGCGATGTTGCCGGAGAGGTTCATCGCGCCGCCGACGACGCCGGCGTTGGCGCGGCCGCCGAGGATGGAGGGCAGTGCCCAGAACAGGCCCGCCCAGCGCAGGAAGAACATCACGACGGAGAGCAGCACGACCGCGGTGACCGCGTCGGGGACGAGAACCACGCCGAGCAGTCCGGAGACCACGGCCGCTCCGGCGACGCCCATCATCGTGCGCATGACCTTGTTGGCGCCCGCGCCGGCCGCCTTCCAGCGGTCGGAGAGCCAGCCGCCGAGCAGCTCGCCGACGAAGCCCGCGCCGAAGATGACGAGGGTGGACCAGCCGATGGTCTTGATGTCGAAGCCCTTGGTCTCCGACAGATACAGCGGGCCCCAGGTGAGCAGTCCGTAGAAGACGCCGTTGAAGCCCATCCAGCCCAGGCACATGGCCCAGAAGGAGCGGTACTTCAGGTAGGGCCGCAGTCCGCTGCGCTCGTTGACCGGCCCGGCGGCATCCTCCTCGGCGTGCGCGGCCTCGATGTAGGAGGCCTCGGCGTCGTTGACGCCGGGGTGCTCGCGCGGGGTGTTGCGGATGTACCAGCCGGCCCACAGGCCGATGGCGACGGTGAGCAGGCCCGCGACGACGAAGCTGATGCGCCAGCTGCCGGTCCAGGCGATGAGCGCCGAGATGATGATGCCGCCGAGGGCCGCGCCCAGCGGCGCACCGCCGTCGAGCAGCACCGCGCCCCGGCCGCGCTCCTTGGCGGGCAGCCACTGGGCGTTGAGCTTGCCGCCGGCGGGCATGACCGGGGCCTCGACGGCGCCGAGCAGCAGCCGGTAGCCGAGCAGCGAGCCGGCGCCGGTGGCGGCGGCGGTGACGCTCTGGGCGACGCCCCAGCCGACGCAGGCGCCGGAGACCATGCGGCGGGCGCCGAAGCGGTCGGCGAGCCAGCCGCTGGGGATCTGCATCAGGGCGTACGTCCAGAAGAACGCGCTCAGCACGAAGCCGGTGGTCTCCTTGGAGAGCCCGAGGTCCTCGGTGATGAGCGGGAGCGCGACCGAGACCGAGCCCCGGTCGATGTAGTTGAGTGCGACGACTCCCAGCAGGAGGACGAACATCTTCCAGCGCACCCGGGTGGGACGTTCCCCGGTGTCCGGCGTGAGTCGTCGAGAAGCGGTCTTGCCGACCGCCGGCGTACTACTCATGGCAAGCAGCCCTCGATTCGCAGAGAAGGCAGAGAAGGAGGAGGCCATTCCGCGCGGTTTGGTATACCAAAGAATGAGGGCACTACCCGGGGTCGTCAAGCGTTTGGTATACCGTGATGACTTCGATATACGGAGGACACGTGACAGCGACCAACGCGGGGGCCGGGCCGGCGAGTACGGCCGGGGGTTCGATGTGGCTGCGCGACCAGGTCTGCGAGGGCCTGCGCGACCGCATCATCACGGGGCGGCTCAAGCCCGGGGACCGGCTGGTCGAGCGCGACCTGGCCGAGGAGTTCGGGGTCTCCCGGGTGCCGGTGCGCGAGGCCATCCGCATCCTGCTCGGCGAGGGCTTCCTCCAGGCGCTCTCGCCGCGCCGCATCGTCGTCAAGGAACTGTCCCGGCAGGACGTGGAGAACCTCTTCGACCTGCGCGAGGCACTGGAGGTGCTCGCCGCGCGGCGAGCCGCCGAGCGTGCGACGCCCGAGCGGCTCGGCGTGCTCCGGCACCTCCTGGACGAGGCGGATCTGGCCACGCGGTCGGGCCGGCCCGAGCGCATCTCGCGCGCCAACGCCGCCTTCCACCACCACATCGTGGAGCTCTCCGGCAACGAGCTGCTCGCCTCCACGCTGGAGTCCCTGGAGGGCCGGCTGCGCTGGCTCTTCCAGCAGATCGACGACCCCGGCCCGCTGTGGGACGAGCACAAGGAGCTGTACGAGGCGATCGCCGCGGCCGACGCGGAGGCCGCGGCCGACTGCTCCCTGCGCCACATCCGGCACTACCGGGATGTGGCGCTGCGGCTGCTGTTCGCCTGAGTCCGTCCGCTGACGGGGAGCTCAGACCGTCGCCCGCTCCGAGAGCCGGCCGTCCTGGACGACGACCGTGCGGTCCGTCCGGTCCAGGTGCGTGCGGTCGTGCGTGACCAGGACCGTCGCCGTGCCCCGCTCCCGCGTCAGCGTCGCGAGCAGGCCGACGACCGCCGCCCCGCGCTCGTGGTCCAGCGCGCTGGTGGGCTCGTCCACCAGCAGCACCGCGGGCTCGTTCATCAGGGCCCGCGCGATGTTGATCCGCTGCCGCTGGCCGCCGGAGAGCTGGTGCGGCCGGCGGCCCGCCTGGTCGGCGAGGCCGACCGCGTCGAGCAGGGCCAGGGCCCGCTGGCGTACCGCCTTCGGCTTCGCGCCCGACAGATGGGCCATCACCTGCAGCTGCTCCACCGCGGTCAGCGAGCCGAGCAGGTTCGGCTGCTGGAAGACGATGCCGATCCGCTCGCGCCGCAGCGCCGCCCGGCCGGCGGGGTCCAGCGGCCCGGTGTCCGTGCCGGCCACCACGACCCGGCCGTGGTCCGGGGTCACCAGGGTCGCGGCCACGGCCAGCAGGCTGGACTTGCCGGAGCCGGAGGGGCCGACGACCGCGGTGAGGACGCCTGCGGGCACGTCCAGGGAGACGGAGTCGAGGGCGGTGAGCCGTCCGTCGCCGTCGGGGTAGGTGAGGGTGACGTCGTCCAGCAGAAGACTCATCGGGCGCTCCCGAGCGCGGTCAGGGGATCGACGGCGGTGATCCGCCGGATGGACAGGGCGGCGCCGAGGACGCCGAGGACGATCATCACGGCGGCCGGGGCGAGCACGGTGAGCGGTTCGAGGACGAAGGGCACGTTCCCGCCGCTGATCAGCGCGCCGAAGCCGACGGCGAACGCGGTCCCCAGCAGAGTGCCGGCCGCAAGCATCAGCACGGCCTGCCCGAGCGCGTCCTTCAGCAGGTACGGGGTGGACGCGCCGAGCGCCTTCAGGACGGCCACGTCGCCGCTGCGCTGGATCGTCCACACGGTGAAGAAGGCCCCTATGACCAGCGCGGAGATGACGAAGAGGAAGCCGCGCATCAGCTGCAGCGAGCCGTTCTCGGCCTGGTAGGACCCTATGGCGGTGAGCGCCTCGTCGAGGGTCCGCGCCGCGGTGCCCGCGGCCTCGTCGCCCGCCGCGAGGTCCGCGCCCGCGGTGGTGCGCAGCGCCACGACCGTGGCCTGCGCCTCGGCGGAGGTCCCGCTCCGCCCGAGCTTCTGCCAGTCGTCGAGGGAGGTCCACACGACGGGGGTGTGGCTGTACGAGGCGTCCCCGGAGATCGCCGCCACCCGGGCCTCCAGGGGGCCGAGGCGTACGGCGTCGCCCACCACGGCCTTGAGCTCCTCGGCGGCCGACTCGGAGAGCACCACCCGGCCGGGGGCGAGCAGCGCGCTCTCGGGCGCGAGGCCGGCCTTCGGCTCCGAGCCGAAGGCAGAGACGGCGGCGGTGCGCTCGCCGGCGGCCGCGTTCTGCGTGCGGATGCCGAGCGGGGCCGCGGCCGTCACCCCGGGCCGCTCGGCCCACTGCCGCCACTGCTTCTCCGTCACCGTCGAGTTGGTGAAGGAGACCGACTGGCCCGAGGGCGGCGCGGCGAAGGCCAGCCGGTCCGCGGGCAGCCCGGTGATCGCGGAGATGTTCTCCCGCGCGAGCCCGGCGGTCAGCCCGGACAACAGCCCGACGAGCAGCGTGATCAGCACGATCACCGTGCCCATCAGCGTGAATCGCCCCTTGGCGAATCTCAGATCTCTCCATGCCACGAACATGGTCACCAGCCTGCTGCGCACGGCCGCTCGCGGGCATCGCGCCACGGATGGCTCCGCAATCAAACTTTCGGTTGAGTCCGGATTGTCGGTTCCGGTCAGTCCGGATTCTCGGCCCCCGCCTAGGCTGGTCGCATCATGGATCCCCGTTCGCTCACCCCTGCCCTGCGCGCGCTCCGCGTCTGTCTGCATCTGCTCATGGCCGGTCTGCTGGCGCTGGCCGCGGTGCGGTCGGACAGCGGTGCGGGCATCGCAGCGGCGGCGGTCACGGGCGCGGTCTACGCGGCCGGGGCCGTCCTGCCGTCCGTGCGGGAGTCGCGGCGGGCGGCGGCGCTGTGGCTGGGGGCGCTGTGCGCGTCCTGGCTGGTGCTGCTGTGGCTGACGCCGGAGGGGCTGTGGGTCGCGTTCCCGCTGTACTTCCTCCTGTTGCATCTGCTCCCCGCGCGCTGGTCGCTGCCGGCCGTGGCGCTGACGGCGGGCGCGGCGATCGGCTCGTACGTCCGGCACGGCTCGGCGCTCAACCCGGGGGTCTTCATCGGGCCGCTGCTCGGCGCGGCGGTGGCCGTGGCGACCGTGCTCGGCTACCAGGCGCTGTACCGGGAGAGCGAGCGGCGCCGGCGGCTGATCGAGGAGCTGATCGCGACCCGGGCGGAGCTGGCGGCCGCCGAGCGGCACGCGGGCACGCTGGCGGAGCGGGAGCGGCTGGCCCGGGAGATCCACGACACGCTGGCGCAGGGCCTGTCCTCGATCCAGCTGCTGCTGCGCGCGGCGGAACGGGTGCTGCCGGAGGGTTCGCCGGCCGCCGGGCACATCGAGCAGGCGCGGCGGGCCGCCCAGGACAACCTGGCCGAAGCGCGCCGGTTCGTACGGGAGCTGTCGCCGCCGGACCTGGAGCGCGGCTCCTTGGCGGGCGCGCTGGAGCGGCTGTGCGAGCCCGGGCAGGTCGGGCCTGCCGGGCCGCGGGTGCGGTTCTCGGTGAGCGGGACGCCGGCGGAGCTGCCGACGCCGTACGAGGTGGCGCTGCTGCGGATCGCGCAGTCGGCGCTGGCGAACACGGTGCGGCACGCGGGGGCGTCGCGGGCCGAGATCACGCTCTCCTTCATGGACGCGTCGGTGACGCTGGACGTGGTGGACGACGGCAAGGGCTTCGACGTCGCGTCGGTGGCGTCCGTCCGGCCGTCGTCGGACGGCGGCTTCGGGCTGCCGGCGATGCGCGCGCGAGCCGAGTCGCTGGGCGGCACGTTCACCGTCGAGTCGGCCCCCGGCCAGGGCACGGCGATCGCCGTGTCGCTCCCCCTGCCCACCCGGACCGCTGGAGTGCCGTCATGACGATCCGCCTGCTGCTTGCCGACGACCACCCGGTGGTACGGGCCGGGCTGCGCGCGGTCCTGGACACCGAGCCGGACTTCGCGGTGGTCGCGGAGGCCGCCACGGCGGAGCGGGCCGTGGAACTCGCCGCGGCCGGGGGCGTGGACGTGGTCCTGATGGACCTCCAGTTCGGCCCCGGCATGCACGGCTCGGAGGCCACCGCGGCGATCACCGCGGCCCCCGGCGGGCCGCGGGTCCTGGTTCTCACCACGTACGACACGGACGCGGACATCCTGGCCGCGGTGGAGGCCGGGGCGTCAGGCTATCTGCTGAAGGACGCCCCGCCCGAGGAGCTGGCGGCGGCCGTCCGCACGGCGGCCGCGGGCCAGTCGGCGCTGGCCCCGGCGGTGGCGCACCGGCTGATGGACCGGATGCGCACGCCGGCGGAAGCGCTGACGAAGCGGGAGCTGGAGGTGCTGCAGCTGGTCGGCGAGGGTCTGTCGAACCTGCAGATCAGCAAGGCGCTGTTCCTGAGCCAGGCGACGGTCAAGTCCCACCTGGTGCACATCTTCGCCAAGCTGGGCGTGGACTCGCGCACGGCGGCGGTGGCGACGGCGACGGCCCGGCGGCTGATCCGGAGGTAGGCCGGCGGGCCGGGGGCCCGGTCGGGGGCCCGGTCACCCGTGGGTCACACCCGCGGGGGCTCGCCGAAGAGTTCGACCGCGCGGCGGACCGCGGTCAGGCCGGCCGCGAGGGCGCTCACCGAGCCGACCGATCCGGCCACCAGCAGCAGCGAGCGGCGGAGCCGCCGTACCTCCGGCACTCCGCCGACGGCCATGGCGTCCATCGCGGCGAGCTCGTCCTCGGCGATCCCCCGGTCCACGAACTCGACGGGATGACCCGCCAGTTCGCGGCGCAGCCGGGAGACGGCCGCGCGCAGCTCCATCACCCTCGGGTCCTCGCCGTCGCCGGTCACACGCCTCTGCCCCATGCTCCGCAACAAAAGTTCTCCCCCTCGCACATCGTCGTGCCTGTGCTGTTCGCACCGAACGGACCCTGCGAACGGTGGTCAGGCGCCGGGGGCCGCGGCCAGTTAACGCCATCGCGCGGCGTGCGCGCCACTCCGGGGACGGAATTCGGCGGGCGATTTCCGGGGATTCATGCGGTATGCAGGTGCCATGAACGCCACCACGCGCCACCCCGCCTCCCCGGTCGCCGGCCTGCTGCTCGCGGCCGGCGGCGGCCGGCGCCTGGGCGGCCGACCGAAGGCCCTGCTCACGCACCGCGGCCGCCCCCTCGTCGAGCACGCGGTGCGCACGCTCCGGGAGGGCGGCTGCGAGGTGATCCACGTCGTGCTGGGCGCGTCCGCCGCCCTCGTACGGGAGCGGGCGTCACTGCCCGGCTGCGTGCTGGTCGACAACCCGGCGTGGGAGGAGGGCATGGGCTCCTCGCTCCGCGTGGGCCTGGCGTCCCTCGCGGGCACGGACGCGGACGCGGCGCTGGTGAGCCTGGTGGACCAGCCGGGCATCGGGGCGGAGGCGGTGACCCGGGTCCGGTCGGCGTACCGATCCCGTACGAGCCTGGCGGCCGCCTCGTACGACGGGAGGCGCGGCCATCCGGTGCTGTTCGGCGCGGACCGCTGGCCGGCGATCGCGGCGGGCGCGGTCGGCGACCAGGGGGCCCGGGACTACCTGCGGGCGCATCGGGATGCGATCAGCCTCGTGGACTGCTCGGATGTGGCCGAGCCCTACGACATCGACACGGAGGCGGATCTGACGCACCTTGAGTGAGGAAGGTGGCACCGAGCGCCACGTTCTGTCGATCCGGAGAATCTCGACATCAACAAACCATTGAACTTCCACCATGAGGAAACTAGTATCCACTGTTCAGAAGCGCCGAAGAGCTCAGACGGCGCTCGCGGCCGTATCTCGGCGCCCGCGGCACTCCGTGCCGCCCAGTGACGCCCGGCGGCCGCAAGGCACCGCCCGTGAAGTCCGCTGAAGGAAGTGACAGTTCATGTCCGCACCAGCGCCGTCCCCCCTGGTCGTCGTCGATGCCGCCCCCCTTGCCCGACAGGAGGAGGTGCTGACCGACGCGGCCCTCGCCTTCGTGGCGGAGCTGCACCGGCGGTTCACACCGCGCAGGGACGAGCTCCTCGCCCGCCGGGCGGAGCGCCGCGCCGAGATCGCCCGTACCTCGACGCTCGGTTTCCTGCCGGAGACCGCCGCGATCCGCGCCGACGACTCCTGGAAGGTCGCGCCCGCCCCGGCGGCGCTCAATGACCGCCGAGTCGAGATCACCGGTCCGACCGACCGCAAGATGACCATCAACGCGCTGAACTCGGGCGCGAAGGTGTGGCTCGCCGACTTCGAGGACGCCTCGGCCCCGACCTGGGAGAACGTCGTCCACGGCCAGGTCAACCTGATCGACGCGTACACCCGGAACATCGACTTCACGGACCCGCGGTCGGGCAAGACGTACGCCCTGAAGCCGGCCGAGGAGCTCGCCACCGTCGTGATGCGGCCGCGCGGCTGGCACCTGGACGAGCGTCACCTCGCCTTCGAGGGCCGCCCGGTCCCCGGCGCGCTGGTCGACTTCGGCCTGTACTTCTTCCACAACGCCAAGCGGCTCATCGAGCTCGGCAAGGGCCCGTACTTCTACCTCCCGAAGACGGAGTCGCACCTGGAGGCCCGCCTCTGGAACGACATCTTCGTCTTCGCCCAGGACTACGTCGGCATCCCGCAGGGCACCGTCCGCGCGACCGTGCTGATCGAGACGATCACGGCCGCGTACGAGATGGAGGAGATCCTCTACGAGCTGCGCGAGCACGCCGCCGGGCTGAACGCGGGCCGCTGGGACTACCTCTTCTCCATCGTCAAGAACTTCCGTGACGGCGGTGCGAAGTTCGTCCTGCCGGACCGCAACCTGGTCACGATGACGGCCCCGTTCATGCGCGCGTACACCGAACTCCTCGTCCGCACCTGCCACAAGCGCGGCGCGCACGCGATCGGCGGCATGGCGGCCTTCATCCCGTCCCGCAAGGACGCCGAGGTCAACAAGGTCGCCTTCGAGAAGGTCAAGGCCGACAAGGACCGCGAGGCCGGCGACGGCTTCGACGGCTCCTGGGTCGCCCACCCCGACCTCGTCCCGATCGCGATGGCCTCGTTCGACGCGGTCCTCGGCGACCGGCCGAACCAGAAGGACCGGCTGCGCGAGGACGTCCACATCGAGGGCCCAGAGCTCATCGACATCGCCTCGCTGGACGCCAGGCCGACGTACGAGGGCCTGCGCAACGCGGTCCAGGTCGGCACCCGCTACATCGAGGCGTGGCTCCGCGGCCTCGGCGCGGTCGCCATCTTCAACCTGATGGAGGACGCGGCCACCGCCGAGATCTCGCGCTCGCAGATCTGGCAGTGGATCAACGCGGGCGTCGAGTTCGAGCACGACGGCGAGACGGTGAAGGCCACCCCGGAGCTGGCCCGCGAGGTCGCCGCCGAGGAGCTCGCCGCGATCCGCGCCGAGATCGGCGAGGAGGCCTTCGCGGCCGGCAAGTGGCAGCAGGCCCACGACCTGCTCCTGCACGTCTCCCTCGACGCCGACTACGCGGACTTCCTGACCCTCCCCGCGTACGACCAGCTGGTCGGCTGACCCGCACAGCAGCCGAGCAGCGCCCCGAGCAGTACCCCGCAGGACAAGCTCCGCCCCCTGGTGTCGCACAGCACCAGGGGGCGGAGCTTTTGCATATGCCAAGCGCTGCCTCGTAAACCGACTTTCCGGCCGTTTGTAAGCCGACTTTCCGGTCGCCTCCGTGACGAAAGAGAAACCTGACGCTACCTAGCGGTAACAAGCCACGCCATGCCAGATTCCGCATGCCACCGGCCGGCGGCTGTCCCCCACGTCACTGCGCACCGCAGGAGCAGCCATGCCTCTTCCCTCCCCACGGGGTCCCCGTCGCGCCGTCCGCGGCCTGCTGGCCCTGTCCCTCGCCGCGGGCGGGCTGTTCACGGCCGGGTCCTCCCCCGCCACGGCGAGCCCGGGCTCAGGCCCCACGGCCGTCGTGGCGATGGGCGACAGCTACATCTCCGGCGAGGCCGGCCGCTGGCAGGGCAACAGCCTGACCACCAGCGGCAGCCGCAACGGGACCGACCGGGCGTGGACCGGATCCGTATACGACCCGAGCCGGGTGTACGGCACATCGGCGGCCAACGGCTGCCACCGCTCGGACTCCTCGGAGGTGCGCAGCGCGGGCCCGATCGCCTCGACGCTGATCAACCTGGCCTGCTCGGGCGCCACGACGCGCAACGTCTTCCGGGCCTCGAACGGCGGCCAGTCCTACAAGGGCGAGACCCCGCAGGCCGACCAGCTCGCCACGGTCGCCGCCGCGTACGACGTCAAGACGATCGTGCTGTCGGTGGGCGGCAACGACCTGGGCTTCGCGGACATCATCCGCAGCTGCGCGACCGACTACATCGTCTGGTACTCGTACTGCCACGACGACCAGCAGGCCGCGGTGGATTCGAAGATCGACACGGTGATGACGAACGTCGGCAAGTCGGTCGACGAGATCCGCGCGGTGATGTCCGCGGCCGGGTACGCCGCCGCCGACTACCGCGTGGTGCTCCAGTCGTACCCGTCGCCGATCCCGCGCGCCGCGGAGAACCGGTACGTGGAGAGCGGCTGGAGCCGCACGAACACCGGCGGCTGCCCGTTCTGGAACCTGGACTCCGACTGGGCCCGCGACTCCCTGGTCCCGCAGGTCTCCGATCGCCTGAGAGCCGTCGCGACGGCCAAGGGCGCGCAGTTCATGGACCTGCGCGACATGCTCCAGGGCCGCGAGGTCTGCGCGAAAGCCAGCAAGCAGGTCACTTCCACGGTCCCGGCCTCCGCGTCGACCAGCGAGTGGGCCCGCTGGATCGACCAGAACGAGACCCAGGGCCCGATCCAGGAGAACGTCCACCCCAACTACTACGGCCAACTGGCGCTGGGCCGCTGCCTGTCGCTGATCCACGCCCGGCCGACGGGGGACTTCAGCTGCCGGAACACGGCGGGGGCGGGGGCGACGGGGATGTATCTGACGGCGCTGTCGTGATCGCGCTGGGGTGAGGGTCAGCGGGTGACCACCGTCCGCTGGGCCGAGAATGCGCCCCAGGTGCCGTCCGGGAGCTTTGCTCGGAGCTTGACGCTGTAGCGGGTGCCGGGTGGGTCCGGGACCGTGAAGGTGTAGGCGGCTCGGCCCGGGGGTGGGGCGGCGCCCCAGACGATGGTGGTGGCGAGGCTGCCGTTCAGATGGAGTTGGTGCTCGGTGACCTGGGCCCCGTCGGTCTTCGGCGGGGTCCAGGTCAGTGTGATCTCGCCCTTCTTCGCGGTCGCGGCCAGGTCGGTGGGGGCGGTGGCCGTCGGGCTGGTGTCGCCGGGGGCGGCGGGGGTGGTGAGGTCGAGGGGGGCGCTGTCGGGAGACGCGTTCTCGGCGGCGTCGCGGGCGCGGACCGTGAAGGAGTAGATCGTGCCGGGGCGCAGCGTGGCGATGCGGGCCGTGGTCGCGGTGCCCGGAACGGTGTGGATGCGGGTGTCCGCCTGATAGACGTCGTAGGCGGTGACGGCCGTGTCGTCGGCGGCGGCGCGCCAGGTGAGGGTGACGGTGCGGGGGCTGGTCGCCTCGCCGCGCAGGGACGCGGGACGGGTGGGGGCGGTGCGGTCCTGAGCGGTGGCGGCGAGGGTGGTGACCGGGACGCTCGCGCTGTTCGGCGAGCGGTTGCCGGCGGCGTCGCGGGCCAGGACGGTGAAGTCGTACGAGGTGCGTGGGGTGAGTCCCTCGATGTCGGTCATCAGTGTCGTCGCGGGCACGTCCTTGACCTTGCGGCCGTGCTGATGGACCTCGTACCCGGCGATGCCTCGGTCGTCGGCGGCCGCGCTCCACATCACGTGGACGGTGGTGGCGCTGCCGGACTGGGCGGTGACGCCGCGGGGGGCGGTGGGGGCGCGGGTGTCGGTGTCGGCGGACTTGACGCAGGCCGCGAGCGACAAGACGGCGGCGAGGGTCAACACGGCTGCGGCGAGCGGGCGTTGCACCTGAAGGCCTCCGTCCGTCGATTTGGTCCAGACCTATATCGCACACCCGTGGGTCGCCCGGCAAGGGGGCGTTGTCAGTGGCGTGCGCTTCACTGAATTAGTCACTCTCTGTGATCGAGGGATGGGGGATTCATGACGGACCGTACGACGTACACGACCCTGACCGGGCTGCGCGGGCGCGGCTGGACGGACGCGATGGTGCGCAGCCTGCTGGGTGAGCCGGACGTACAGGGGCGCAGCCCGCGGATGTGGGCGCTCGCGCCGGTGCGGCTGTATCTGGTGGCGCGGGTGAAGGCGGTGGAGCGCACCGAGGAGTTCGCGCTGTGCGCCCGGGCCCCCGGCGGCAGCCGGTCGGCCGCGGCGGTCGCCTGGGCGCGGGCCCGACGCCAGGCCGTCCTCGCGGCCGTCGGCGCGGAACCGATCGCCGTACCGCGCCTGTCGGGACCGGACCTGGAGCGCCGAGCGGTCCGGCACCGGCGACTGCTCGGGGCACGGGAGCCGGGCGACGAGGTCACGGCGGAGAAGCTGGTGCGCTGGCAGGTGAACTACCTCCGGCACGCCCTGGTCCGGTACGAGGCCCTGCTCGACGACCTGTTCGGCGACATCGGCCGGGCGGAGGCGGAACGGCTCCTCGACCGACGGCTGTACGCGGCGATCGCGGCCGCCTACCCGGCGCTGGCGTCAGAGTGCGGGCGGCGGATCGCGGCGTACGAGGAGGTGGCGGGAAGGGCGGGGTGAGCTGGGACGTCGCCGGCCAGCAGCTTTGTGACGCTGCGGCAGGCCGCCGGGATCGGGGCGATGATCGGGGCGCGGAAGCGTGAGCGGAGGGACTCGGCCGCGTCGCCCAGCGGGCCGCCGCCTATGACCACGCGCGCGGCGCCGTCCTCGTGGAGGCTGCGGCGGACCGCTTCGGCCAGGCGGTCGCGGAGCAGCTCCGGGTGGTCGGTGAGCTCCTGCGGGTCGCCCTCGGTGAGGCGGATGCCGGTGTAGCGGTCGGCGAGGCCCAGTTCGGCGACGCGGGCGGCGATCGCGTCGGCGAGGGCGGGCGTGGTCGTCGCCACGCCGAAGCGCGCGCCGTCGGCCGCGGCCTCGGCCAGGGACGCCTCGGCCAGGCCCACGACCGGGACGCCGGGCGGGAGTTCGGGGCGGGCGCGGAGTGCGGCGAGGCCGGGGTCGCCGAAGGCGGCGACGATCAGGGCGGC
>NZ_DATCVQ010000453.1:0-42720 GCF_036566765.1 Streptomyces sp. | reverse complement strand
CGCCGGGGTCGGGGCCGCCGAGGCAGCGGCCTGGCAGTGGCTTCCGCCGGCCGTCGCGGAGCCGTTCCGCTCCGTGCTCGCGGACGGCCGGCCCGCCTGGCTGGACGACGGTCTGCCCGGCGGCGAGCTGCTCCCCGGCCCCTCCCCGGAGGCGACCCGGGCGCTGGTGCCGTTGCGCCGGCACCGTACGACGGTCGGCCTGGCCCTGGTCGGCTGGCCGGACCGCACCGCGCTCGACGCCCCCGTGCGGCGCGCCGTCGGCGGCCTCCTGGAGGTCGCCGCCACGGTCCTGGACGGGGCGGACTCCCCGCAGCCCGCCGTCCCGGTCCTCGCGGACGTCCTCGACGCGCTCGTCCATCCCGCGATGCTGCTGCGCACGCCGGGCCGGTCGGGCGCGCCGACCGTGGAGCACCTCAACGAGGCGGCGGTCGCGGCCCTCGACGGGGCCGAACTGCCCGACGCCCGTTCCCTCCCGCTCGTGTTCCCGCTGGTGCACAAGGACCTCACCCGGCTCGCCCGGCGGGCCGGGCGGAGCGCGCGCACGCAGCGGGCCGCCCGGCTCCCCGCCGCCGCCCGCCCCGACGAGCCCGCTCCGCTGCTCGACGTCCGGGTGCTGCCGGGCGGCGAGGACCGGTCGGTCGTCCTGTGGCACACGGTCGGCGACCCCCGGCTCGCCACGGACCGCGCCGTGGCTCAACTGCAGGGCGTGGCCACCTTCCAGGACAGCCTGACGGGTGGGGCGACGGTCTGGTCGGAGCAGGCGTACGCGCTGATCGGCGTGGACCGCGACGAGCCGCCCGTCCCGCTGCTCGGGATGCGCGGACGGCTCCACCAGGGCGACGGGGAGGCGCTGACCGAGCTGTTGCGGACTCTGACCGAGCGGAAGACGGGCGGGCACGCGGTGCTGAGGATCGTGCTGCCTGGCGGGGCCGTGCGGCATGTGCGGGTGGCGGCGCAGCCGCTGCTCGACGGGGCCGCCGTCACCGGGTTCGCCGGGGCCTACCAGGACGTCTCGGACACCCTGCGCACCGAGGCCGCGCTGACGGCGACCTTCGACCACCTCACCCTCGTGCGCAACCAGGCGGAGATGCGCCGGCAGCTGGCCCTCCAGCTCCAGCAGGCGATCGTGCCCGAGGTGCCGAGCGTCCAGGAGCTCCCGGGCGACCTGGAGGTCGCCGCCCGCTACCGGCCGGCCGCGGAGGAGTACCAGGTGGGCGGCGACTGGTACGACGTGCTGCCGCTGCCGAGCGGCAAGATCCTGGTCGCGGTCGGGGACATCGCGGGGCACGGCATCGACTCGGTCACCGGCATGGTGGCGCTGCGCAACGCCGGGCGGGCGCTCGCGTTCACCGGCCACTCGCCACGGCGGCTGATGGGCTGGCTCAACGAGGTGACGCTGCGCACCGGCGCCGGCACCACGGCGACGGCGGTGTGCGCGCTGTACGACCCCGCCGACCGGACGCTGGTCTGGTCGAGCGCCGGCCATCTGCCGCTGCTGCTGATCCGGGACGGCCGGGCCCGGCTGCTCGACCCGCCGCGGGACGTCCTGCTGGGCGCGGTGCCCTCGTTCGCGTACCAGGAGCGCCAGACCGTGCTGCGGCCGGGCGACACGCTGCTGCTGTACACCGACGGGCTGGTCGAGCGCCGCCACGACGGCCTGAGCGCGGGCCTGGTCCAGCTCACCGCGGCGGCGGAGCGCCTGACGGACCTCCCACCGGACCGGCTGGTCGACAAGCTGCTCGGCCTGGCGACGGGGGACACGGACGACGACACCAGCATCGTCGCGGTACGGGTGTGCGCCGAGGAGACGGCGGACGACGAGGCGCTCGCCTGACTGGACATCAGCTGGAGTCCCCGCCTGAGTGGACATCAGCTGATGGTTCATCAATCCGGCATCCAGGTACGGACCTTGTCCATCAGCTCGGCCTCGTCGACCGGTTTGGCGAGGTAGTCGTCGGCCCCCGCATCCAGCGCTCGGGCGCGGTCGCCCGGCATGACCTTCGCGGTGACCGCGATGACGGGCACGTCGGCGCGCCCGGGCAGCCGCCGGATGGCCTCGATGGCGGTGTAGCCGTCCATCCCGGACATCATCACGTCCATCAGGACCAGCCGGATCTCCGTGTGCTCGGCGAGCAGGTCGAGGCCGGCCCGGCCGCCGCCGGCGGTGAGGACGCGCAGGCCGTGCCCTTCCAGGACCTGGGTGAGAGCGAAGACGTTGCGCGGGTCGTCGTCGACGACCAGCACCGTCCCGCCGGTGTCGGGCTCGGCCGCGGGGGCCCTCTCCGAGACGTCGGGCGCATGGGCGGCGCCGACCGCCTCGGGGCCGCCCGCCGCGTACCCGGCCATGGTGCTCGGCCCGCCGGGGTCGGGGAGGTAGAAGGTGAACCGGCTGCCGCGCCCCGGCGTGCTCTCGGCCCTGATGGTGCCGCCGAGCAGCCCTGCCACCTCCCGGCTGATGGACAGGCCGAGGCCCGTTCCGCCGTAGCGGCGCGCGGTGGTGCCGTCGCCCTGCTGGAACGCCTCGAAGATGTGCGCCAGTCGCTCGGCGGGGATGCCGACCCCGGTGTCGGTGACGCGGAACGCGAGGACGGGCCGGTCGCCGCGCAGGTCGACCGGCGGTTCGTCGGGGGCGGCGTACTCCACGGTCAGCGCGACCCGGCCCTCGTCGGTGAACTTCAGGGCGTTGGACAGCAGATTGCGCAGGATCTGACGCACCCGCGCCTCGTCGGTGGTGAGTTCCTCCGGCAGGTCCGGCGCGACGCTGAGGGCGAACTCCAGCGCACGTTCGTCGGCGACCGGGCCGAAGGTCGCCTCCAGGTACTCCAGGAGCAGGCGCAGCGAGAACGGCTCGTGCCGGATGTCCATCTTGCCGGCCTCGACCTTGGACAGGTCGAGGATGTCGTTGATGAGCTGGAGCAGGTCGGAGCCGGCGGAGTGGATGACCTCGGCGTAGTCGACCTGTTTCTCCGTCAGATTTCCCTCGGGGTTCTGCCCGAGCAGCCGGGCGAGGATCAGCAGGCTGTTGAGCGGGGTCCGCAGTTCGTGGCTCATGTTGGCGAGGAACTCGGACTTGTACATCGAGGTGCGGGACAGCTCCTGGGCGCGCGCCTCCAGTTCCTGGCGGGCCTGCTCGATGACCCGGTTCTTCGACTCGATGTCCTTGTTGCGCTGGGCGAGCAGCGCGGCCTTCTCCTTCAGCTCCGCATTGGAGCGCTGGAGTTCCTGCTGACGCGCCTGCAACTCCTGTGAGCGGGAACGCAGTTCGTCGGCGAGCCGGCGGGACTGGCCGAGCAGTTCGTCGGTGCGGAGATTGGCGACCAGGGAGCTGAGGACGGCGCCCGCGCTGTCCACGAACCGGTCGAGGAAGTCGCGGTGCAGGACGGTGAACGGGTGCAGGGAGGCGAGTTCGACCGCGCCGAGGACCTGGTCCTCGACCACGATCGGCAGCACGATCAGCGTGTTCGGCTCGCCCGAGCCGATGCCGGAGACGACGGTCGCATACCCGGCGGGCACCTGGCGGACGAGGAGGGCCCGGCGGTCGCGGGCGGCCTGCCCCACGAGGGACTGACCGAGGCGGAAGCGGCGGGGCTCGGCGTCGGGGGGATCGGGCGACCCGTACGCGGCGGTCATGACCAGCTCGGCGCCCCGCTCGCCCTCCTCGGCCAGGAAGAACGCCCCGTACTGTGCGGAGACCAGCGGCGGCACCTCGGCCATGATGAGCTCGGCGATGTCGGGCAGGCTCCGGGTGCCCTGCAGCAGTCCGGTGATGCGGGCGAGGTTGGTCTGCAGCCAGTCCTGCTCCTGGTTGGCGCGGGTCGTGGCGCGCAGCGACTCGACCATGGAGTTGATGTTGTCCCTGAGGTCCCCCACCTCGCCGGGCGCGTCGACGGTGATCGACCGGGTGAGGTCGCCCTCGGCGACGGCGCTGGTGACCTCGGCGATGGCGCGGACCTGCCGGGTCAGGTTGCCGGCCAGCTCGTTGACGTTCTCCGTGAGCCGCTTCCAGGTGCCGGAGACGCCCTCCACCTCGGCCTGGCCGCCCAGCTTGCCCTCGGTGCCGACCTCGCGGGCCACCCGGGTCACCTCGGCGGCGAACGAGGACAGTTGGTCGACCATCGTGTTGATGGTGGTCTTGAGCTCCAGGATCTCGCCGCGGGCCGAGACGTCGATGCGGCTGGTCAGATCGCCCTGAGCGACGGCGGTGGTGACCTGGGCGATGTTGCGGACCTGGTTGGTCAGGTTGTCGGCCATCGAGTTGACGTTGTCGGTCAGGTCCTTCCAGGTGCCGGAGACGCCGTGCACGGTCGCCTGGCCGCCCAGATTGCCCTCGGTGCCCACCTCGCGGGCCACCCGGGTGACCTCCTCGGCGAACGAGGAGAGCCGGTCGACCATCGTGTTGATGGTCTCCTTCAGCTCCAGGATCTCGCCGCGGGCGTCCACCCGGATCTTCTGCGTGAGGTCGCCGCGGGCGACCGCGGTGGCCACCTGGGCGATGGAGCGGACCTGGGAGGTGAGGTTGTCCGCCATCGCGTTGACGCCGGAGGTGAGCTCCTGCCACGCGCCGCGCGCCCGGGGCTCGCGGACCCGGCCGCCGAGCAGCCCCTGCCCGCCGACCTCGCCGGCGACCCGGGTGACCTCGGAGGTGAGCAGGGAGAGCCGGTCGACCATCTCGTTGTAGACCCCGACGATCTCGCCGGAGACGGCATCGGAGGGATCTGCCGGGTCGGGGAGCCGGACGGACAGATCCCCGTCCCGTACGGCGGTGAGCCCGGCGAGCAGTTGCCGGAGCCCGTCCTGTCCGGGCTCCGGACGCGCCGGGCGGGCGTCGTCGGGGCGTGGTCCGTGCTCTGCCATGAGTGCCTCGCGCCGGGCGAAGCGCGGTACGGGCCCCGGGTTCGCGGGGAGTCCGCGGCGGTCCGCCCTGCCTCCACTCTAGGACCGGCGCGGCGATCGGGCTCGGGACGCAGGGGCGGGCCCTCCGGCCCGCTCGTCGTCCGGCTCGGGGCTCAGCGCGGCGGCCACGTCCTCGTACACCCGGAAGACCGATCGCGCGCCGGTGATCTCGAACATGCGGTCCACCGGCGGGCGCAGGCCCGCGAGGTCGAGACGGCCGCCCCGCTCACGCATCCGCATCCGGGTGCGCAGCAGCACGTTCAGGCCGCTGGAGTCGCAGAACCGGAGGCCGGAGCAGTCGACGACGATCCGCCGGGCGTCGGGGCGGGCGGACAGCGCGTCCCGCAGCGCGTCCACGGTGTCCTGGTCGAGCTCTCCGTGCAGCGTGAGCACGACGTCGTGGGGTCCCTCCCGGGTCTCGATCTCCACCGCGAATCGCGCGTCCGTGTCCCCCACGCGCGCCGCCGCACGCGCTCCCGTCCGGCCTGCGGCCTCCATGGGCTCGTACGCCTCCTCGCACCTGCCGCCGGGTCCCTCCCCTTGGCCCCTGCCCACGTTCGCCCGCGGAACTCACCCGGACGGCCCGGCCGGGGACGCCCTTTCGCGGCGGGAGTGCGCAGGCTGAGGCGACGGCGGTCCGGAGGCATGACCCGCGCGGGCCCGGGGAGGCGGTGGGGAGGCAAGGTGGAGAGAGCGACGACATGGGGAGGGCGAGGAGAATGACGGATTCGGGCGGAGGTGCGGGCGCGCGGATGATGGCGCGCTGCGCCCTGCTCGCGGCGCTGGGCGCGGTGGTCGTGCTGGTGCTCGCGCAGGGGCGGGGCGGGCTGCTGGTCGTCCTCTACGGGGTCCTCGGGCTGATCGCCTGCGGCGCGGGCGTCTGGTGGTTCGTGGCGCGCCGTGGTTCCGTCCGGCTCTTCGGGGCGCTGGTGGCCGTGGGCGCGCCCGTCCTCGTCCTCGTGCTGTTCGTGCGCGAGGGGCTGTGGGACACGGCGCTCGGCGCGATCGCGCTCTGGGCGGTCGCCCTGGCCTGCGCGCGGGCCGCGCTGCGCGCGACGCGGCCGACGACCCGGGGACGGGCCGCGCCGCGGCCCCGACGGCCGGTCCTCCTGATGAACCCGAAGTCCGGGGGCGGGAAGGTCGGCCGGTTCGAGCTCGTCGAGCGGGCGCAGGAGCTCGGCGCGCGGGTGATCGTGCTCGACACCTCCACCCAGCAGGACGTCGGCGCGCTGGCCCGGCGGGCCGTGGCCGAGGGCGCCGACCTGCTGGGGGTCGCGGGCGGCGACGGCACCCAGGCGCTGGTCGCCGGGGTCGCCGCCGAGCACCGGCTGCCCTTCCTCGTGATCCCCGCCGGGACCCGCAACCACTTCGCCCTGGACCTCGGCCTCGACCGGTCCGACCCGTCCCGCTCCCTCGACGCGCTGACCGGCGGCGAGGAGCTCCGGATCGACCTGGGCGACGTCGCCGGCCGGGCATTCGTGAACACGGTCTCCTTCGGCGTGTACGCGGACATCGTCCAGCGCCCCGAGTACCGCGACGCCAAGGCGGGCACGGCCCTGAACGCCATGCCCGACCTGCTGGTCGGCGACGCCGGCCGGCGGCTCGACGCGGTCGCCGACGGCGCCGTGCTCGTCGCCCAGCAGGCGGTGCTGGTCAGCAACAATCCGTACGTCTCCCCGGACGCGCTCGGCGAAGCCCGCAGGCCGCGGCTCGACAGCGGCGAGCTGGGCGTGCTGGGGATCCGGGTGGAGAGCGCGGGGCAGGCGGCGGACCTGGCGCTGCGGGGCGAGCTGTCCCCCGGGCTGACCGTCATGACCGCGCGGCGGATCGAGGTCACCGCCGACGCGGGCGAGATTCCCGTGGCGGTGGACGGCGAGGCCCTGATGCTGCCCACCCCGGTGACCTGCACACTGCGCCCGGGCGCGCTGCGCGTCCTGGTGCCCCGGAACCGTCCGGGGGTCCCCGCCCTCGCACCGCGGCTGAGATGGCGGCGGATCATCGTCCTCGCCTTCGGGCGCACCGCGCGAACCTCCGGAGGAGAGACCCGTGCCTGAACCGACACCCGGGCCGACGCCCCTTCCCGACGGAAACGCCGAACGGAACACCGACCCGCCCGCCGCGGCGGCCCAGCGCACCCGGCTCGCCGCCGCGTCCGACGTCGCGTCCACCGTGGCCGCCGTGCTGTCCGACATGCGGGCGATCGACGGCGCCCTGTACGCGGCCGTGGCCGCCACCCCCACGCCGACGCTGGACCGCGCGCTGCGGCGGCTGTCGCACGCGGCCGACCACTCCAAGATCTCGATGACCGTGGCCGCCGCCCTCGCCCTCGTGCCCGGCCGTCCCCGTCGGGCGGCGCTGGCCGGCGTCGGGGCGGTGGCGCTGGCCTCCACGGCGGCGAACGTGTTCGGCAAGCGGATGGTCCGCCGCCGGCGGCCCGACCGGGAGGAGGCCCGGGTGATCGTGGACAGGCACGTACCCATGCCGAAGTCGGCGTCCTTCCCGTCCGGCCACACGGCCTCGGCGGTCGCCTTCGCCACCTCCGTGGGCGTCGTGCTGCCCCCGGCGGCGGTCCCGCTCGGGGCGCTGGCCGTCGCCGTCGGCTACTCCCGCGTCCACACGGGCGTGCACTACCCCGGCGACGTCGCGGCCGGCGCGGTACTCGGCCTGGCGGCCGCGGTGACGTCCCTGGCGATCGTGCACGCACCACTGGCCCCGCTGCACCGCGCCGAGATGTGAGCAAGGCGCGCGCGGCGCACGCTGAGTACCTGAAGCGGGACGAACGACATGACGGACGCGGTGGACGGATGACGGACGCGTTGATCGACTACGCGGGGGTGTTCAAGGCGCTGCCCGGGATGGTCGCACTGCTCACACCCGAGCTGGTGTACGTGGACGCCAACGAGGAGTTCCAGCGCGTGTCGGGCCGGACCCGGGAGCAGCTGGTCGGCCGGTACCTGTTCGACGTGTTCCCGGACAACCCGAACGACCCTGCGGCCACCGGCGCCCGGAACCTGGCCGCTTCGCTGCGGCGGGTGGTGGAGACCGGTGAGCGGGACGCGATGGCGCTGCAGCGCTACGACGTCCAGTCGAAGCAGCGGCCCGGGGAGTGGGAGGAGCGGTACTGGAGCCCGGTCAACGCGCCGGTGCTCGGGCCGGACGGGCGCGTGGTGCTGCTGGTGCACCGGGTGGAGGAGGTCACCGAGCTGATCCGGGCCCGGGGCGGGCCCACCGGCGATCGCGCCCGGGTCCTGGAGGCGGAGCTGTACACCCGCGCCCGCGAGCTCCAGGAGCTGAACGAACGGCTGCGCGAGGCGCATGCACGGGAACGCGAGGTGGCGCTGGCGCTCCAGGAGGCGATGCTGCCCGCGCCCGGCCCGATCGGGCCGCACCGGGCCGCGGTGCGCTACCGGCCGGCCGTCGGCGCGCTGAACGTGTGCGGGGACTGGTACGACCTGGTCGCGCTGCCCGGCGGCGACCGGATCGGCGTGGCGGTCGGCGACGTGGTCGGGCACGGGCTTGTCGCGGCCGGGGTGATGGGCCAGCTGCGCAGCGCCCTCAGCGCCGCGTCCCGGGTCGCGGCGGGGCCCGCGCAGGCCCTTGACGTGCTGGACCTGTACGCGCGGTCCGTCGAGGGCGCGGAGAACTGCACCGCCGTCGAGACCTGGATCGACTGGGACCGCAGCGTCATCGCGTACAGCAGCGCCGGTCACCCGCCGCCCGCCCTCCTGCGGACGAACGGGACGGTGCACTTCCTGGACCGCGCCACCGATCCGCCGCTTGGGGCGCACCTCGCGCACGCCGCACGGCCGCAGGCCGAGGCGCCCTTCGCCGCCGGCGACACGCTGGTGCTGTACACCGACGGACTGATCGAGCGCCGCAGCGAGGACATCGACGCCGGGCTCGCCCGCCTCGCCGAGGCGCTGGAGCGGCATCGCGCGGCGGCGCCCGAGGCGCTGGCGGACGCGCTGCTCCTTGAGATGCTCCCGGTGGGCGGGGCGACGGACGACACGGCGCTGATCGTGGTCGGTCTGTGAGTGTGAGGGGCCTGCCCCACATGGGGCCGCCTGGCACGTTTTGCGGAGTGTTCGGATGATTTACCCCGCTCATCCGGCCATAGTGCGGGCATGACACGCACCCCGTTCCTCACACGTCCGCGCAAGCGGGCGCGTTCCCGCCGGGCCCTGCTCTGCGCCGCCCTCCTCACCGTCACGGTCCAGACCGCCACCGCCGCCGCACCCGCGCTCGCGGACGGGCCCGGCGGCCCGGGCGGCCACGGCGGGCGCGACTGCGTGAAGACCGAGGGCCGGCTCGGCGATCGGGGCCGCCAGGTCCAGGAGATCACGCGCCGGGCCAAGGACGAGCTCAAACTGAACGCCGTGCAGGTGAAGGTCATGCTCGACGGCCGCGAGGTCCTCACCGATGCGCTCGGCGAGTCCATGACCGGCGTCCCGGCCGAGCCGAACATGCACTTCCGGGCCGGCTCGGTGGCCTTCGCCCATATCGGCATGACCCTCCTCAAGCTGGTGGAGGAGGGGACGGTCGGGCTCGACGACACCGTGGAGCGCTGGCTGCCCGACCTGCCGAACAACGACAAGATCACCCTGCGGATGCTGGCCACCAACACCACCGGCCTCCACGACTACGTGACCGACCCGGAGTTCCTGAAGGTCCTTGAGCAGTACCCGTTCCGTCAGTGGACCCCGAAGGAGCTCGTCGGGTACCCCCTCGGCCACTCGTTCTGGTACGAGCCGGGCACCAGCTGGAGCTACTCGCACGCCAACTACGTGCTCCTGGAAGCCGCGCTGGAGAAGATCACCGGCACCCGGATCGACGAGCTCGTGAGGGAGAAGGTCACGGGTCCGCTGGGGCTGCGCAACACCAGGAACAGCTTCACCCCCGAGATCCCGCAGCCCGTTCTGCACGCCTTCACCTCCGAGCGCGGCCTCTACGAGGAGTCCACGTTCTGGAACCCGTCGTGGACCACCGGGCCGGGCGCGGTCGTCACCACCCACATCTGCGACCTGGCCCGCTCGGCGCAGGCCGTCGGCAGCGGCGAGCTCCTTTCGCCGAGCTCGTACCGCACCCTGCTCGACCCCGGCACGGTCGGCCTCGGCGGCGGCACCGCGACGTGCCCCGCCGAGATCTGCCTGAAGCAGACCGAGGCCGCGCACTTCGGTCTCGGCGTGATCGTGGTCAACGGCTGGGTGGTCCAGAACCCGTCGTTCTCCGGCTACGCCGCGATCCAGGCGTACCTCCCGTCCAAGCGCCTGGCCATCGCCGTCTCCGCGACGAAGACCGCCGAGACGGCCGAGGGCAACATGGCCGAGGTGGTCGCCGAGCGCATCGCGACCGCGCTCGCCCCGGACACCCCGCTGGCGCTCGGCGGCTGAGGTCGTCAGCGGGACTTGAGGTCGTCGGCCGCGCGGCCGGCGGACCGGGCCTCGCGTCGGTGGCCGTGCTTCTTGAGGTACCAGGAGAGCCAGGTCAGGGACTCGATCAGGGCGGGGACGTCGTCGCGCGGGTGGAGCTCCGTGAGCTCGCGCAGCAGGTCCGCGGCCTCGACGGTCGGGGCGGCGACCTCGTCGTGCCGTTCGACGCGGGCAAGGCGCAGGGCGAGGTTGGCCAGGACGTGCACGAGGCCGGCCCGGTGTTCGTCGGGGTCGGCGCGGTAGAGCACGCGGTGCAGATCGAGCGCCTCGCGGGTCGCGTGGAGCGCGTCCTGGTGCCGGTCGGCGTCGCAGAGCCGGATGCTCAGGTTGTTGAGCACGCGGGCGAGTTCGCCCCGGTACGCGGTCGGGTCGGCGGCGGCCAGTTGCCGGTGCAGGGCGACCGACTCGGTGGCCGGGGCGATCGCGTCGGCATGCCGGCCGAGGGCGGCGAGCCGGTTGCCGAGGCTGTCGAGCGACGCCGCGAGCAACGGGCGAAGGGCGTCGGGCTGTTCGCGCAGGTGGCGTCGGCAGAGGTGCACGGCCTCGTCGACCGCCTCCAGGGCCTCCGCCCGCCGCCCGGCCCACGCGGTCGCCAGGGACAGGTTGTTGAGGCTGTTCGCCAGGACGCTCACCAGCCCCGGGTCCGCGGCGAGCCCCGCGCGGCAGCCCCGCACGGCGTCGCCCAGCATCTCGACCCCGAGCCCGGCGCTGCCGGACCTGGCCAGGGCGAGACCGTTGTCATTGAGCCGCTTGACGCGCTCGAACACATCAGCGTCGGGCGCGGGCCGCGGCGGCTGTGGGGCGGTGCGCGGCTCGGCGCGGCCGGTGTCGTTGCGCCGCTCGGCGTTGCCCGTGGCGGTGAGGGTGTAGCCGTACCGGTCAAGGACGTTGTCCAGGAACGCGATGCGGGCGGGGCTGACCCTGGCCAGCTCGCGGTGCAGGGCGAGCGCCTCCGTGAGGTACGGGGCGGCCTCCCGGGTCCGGCCCGCTCGCGTCAGGGCGTCCGCGGCGGCGACGGCTGTCGCCCAGTGCTCGCCCGTCTCGCGGACGGTTCGGGCGGCGGACAGCCCGCGGTAGACGTCCAGTGCCTCGTCGAGTACGTCGACGGCCTCGTCCGCCCGGGCCATCTCGCCCAGCTTGATGCCCAAGTCACTCAGAGCGGATGCCAGTTCGGCACGGCCGGTACCCGTATGAGGGTCGACGAGGGCGCGGCGGATCGCGACGGCCTCCCGGATGCGCTCCAGGGCTTCGTGGTGCTGGCCGGTCTCGGCGAGCCGGCCGCCGAGGCAGCCCAGGGCGGCGGCCAGTTCGGGGAGGCGGTCGGGCTCCTGCTCGGCGAGCCCGCGGTACAGATCGACCGCTTCCCGGGCGAGCTCGCGGGCCTCCTCGCGGCGGCCCAGGAGGCCCGTGCTCACGGCCTGGCCGTGCAGCGCGTTCGCGACGCCGGGCACGTACAGCCGCGGCTCGCTCGCGGCGAGCCGCCGGTACACGGAGACCGCCTCCGCGTACACCCCGATCGACTCCTCGTGCCGGTCCGGATGACCGGACAACAGCCGACCGAGCCCGGCCAAGGAGTGGCCCAGACTGGGGAGATAGCGGAAGGGATCGGCGTCGGCCAACCCCCGGTACTCGGCGACCGCCCGTTCCGTCTCCCCCAACTCCCGCTCGTACTCCGGCTCCGACATGTCCCCGTGCGACACAGCCAGCCCCTCCCCGGTTCGCAACGCCCCGCATTTCTCACGCGCGAGGCGCCGCGGTGGTTCCCGGTTCCGGTCCGCACGCCGGCGGGACGCCGTTACTCTGGCGTCCCGCCAGTTACGCGGTCAGGCGGTCAGGCGGTCAGGCCAGCCTCTTCAGTAGCTCCGCGGCGAGCGGGACGGAGGAGGACGGGTTCTGGCCGGTGATCAGGTTGCGGTCGGCGATCACGTGCGGCGCCCACGGCGCGGCCGCCTGGACGTCGACGCCCGCCTCGACGAGCCGGGTCTCCAGGAGCCACTTCGCCCGGTCGGCGAGTCCGGCCAGGGTCTCCTCCTGGTTGGTGAACGCAGCGACCTTGTACCCGGCGAAGGCGTTGGAGCCGTCCGCCTGCTCGGCGGCGAGCAGCGACGCCGGGCCGTGGCAGACCACGCCGAGCGGCTTGCCCGAGTGCAGGGCGTCGGTCAGGAGCCGGCCGGAGACCGGGTCGACGGCGAGGTCCTCCATGGGGCCGTGGCCGCCGGGGACGTAGACGGCGTCGTACTCGTCGAGGCGGACGTCGTCCAGCGCGATCGGGTGCTGGAGCTCCGTGAACGCGGCGAGGGTCGCGGCGATCCGGTCCGCGGCCTCCTGGCCGCCGTTGGCCTCGGGGGCGAGGCTGCCCCGGTCCACTGGCGGGACGACGCCGCCGGGCGAGGCGACGACGATCTCGTGGCCGGCGGCCTTGAACGCCGCGTACGGGGCGGCCGCCTCCTCCGCCCAGAAGCCGGTCGGGTGCTTGGTGCCGTCGGCCAGGGTCCACTGGTCGGCGCCGGTCATCACGAAAAGGATCTTCGACATGGGGTGCTGCTCTCCCGATGGGTCACGTGGTGGCACGAGCTGTCCGCCCGGCGATGCATCCGACCGTAGGCCGAGACACCCATCGGAATCCAATAGGCTCACGCATATGAGGAATAAGGATTCCAATGGAAGCGAGGGGCGACCGCAGGGTTCCGGCGCTTCCGGTCCGCTGGACCTGAACCTGCTGCGCACCTTCCTGGCCGTGTACCGCACGGGGTCCTTCACCGCCGCCGCCCGCCTGCTCGGCCTCTCCCAGCCGACGGTGACCACGCAGGTCAGGGCCCTGGAGCGGCAGCTGGACCGGGAGCTGTTCCAGCGGCTCGCGCGCGGCGTGGCCCCGGGGCCGTTCGCGGACGAGCTCGCCGCGCGGGTCGTCGACCCGCTGGACGCACTCGCCGCGGTCGCGGGGCCGGGCGGCTCCGCCGAGGACGCCTCGCCGGAGCCGGTGCAGCTCGCCGGTCCGGTCGAGCTGCTGACCCACAGCGTGCTGCCCGGGCTCGCGCCGCTGGTGGACAAGGGGGTACGGCTGCGCATCACGCCCGGACTCACCGAGCCGCTCCTCGAGGAGCTGCGGGCGGGCCGGTACGACCTCGTGATCGCGACCTTCCGGCCGCGCGGCCGGGCGCTGGCCGCGGTCCCGCTGTCGGACGAGGAGTTCGTGCTGGTCGCGGCGCCGGTGTGGGCGGAGCGGATCGGCGGGCCGGCGCGGATCGCGACGGACGGGCCGGCGGCGCTCAACGGGGCGCCGCTGATCGCATACGCCGAGGACGTGCCGATCGTGCGCCGCTACTGGCGGCATGTCTTCGGCAAGCGGCTGGTGCGCCACCCGGCGGTGACGATGCCCGACCTGAACGCGGTGAAGGCCGCGGTGGCCGGTGGCGCGGGGTTCAGCGTGCTGCCCCGATACCTGTGCGCCGCGGAGCTGGCATCGGGCGCCCTGGTCGCCCTGCACGAGCCGGACGACCCGCCCATCAACACCGGCTTCCTGGTCCAGCGCCCCGGCTCCTCGGGCAACCCGCACGTGGCACTCGTCCGCGACCACCTACTGGAGGCGGCACGCGACTGGTGACCGCCCCGCAACGGCCTACCCGACGTCCGGCCGAAGCGCGTGCGTGCGGAGCCGACCTGACACGCCGCGGCCCCCGAGTGACGGCACGACACTCAGCAGCCGCTAAGGTAAGCCTTGCCTCAACTGCCTGTCTCAACTGCCCGTGCCCGGCGCTGCCGTGCCGCACCCCCTGGAGAGCCGATGTCGCTGGCCCTCGCCCCGGAGGCAGCCCCGCTCGCCGGGCTGTACCGCCGGCTCGTGGAGTGCTGCGAGGCGTTGGCCGTACGGGTCGTCCTGCCGGGCGGCGCGGGGGCCGCGTACCCCGACGGGGAGCAACTCGCCGCGGATCCAGCGGTCTTGGAGGCGTTCGTCGGGGCCGAGGCGGCGCGCATCCGGGCCGGGCACGGTCACGAGCCGCGTCCGGACGTGGCGGCCTCCCGCGCGCTGCACGACTACCTCTGGTCCGTCGGCCTGCTGATGAGCGGCCCCTGGTACCTGGAGCGGCGCGTGCCGCGCATCGTCCCGCGCGCCATCCGGGCCGACCTGGCCGGCGGCGCGTTCGAGCTCGTCGCCGGCGCGGAGTTCGCCTGCCTGCCCGGCGATCCGGCGGCCGGGACGCCCGGCGCGCGCGTGGTGGCCGACGAGGAGGCGCTGCGCGCCGAGCTGCGCGCCGCGTTCGTCGCGCACATGACGCCGCTCCTCGCGGCGTTCGGTCCGCTCACCCGCCGTCGGGCGCGGGCGCTTTGGGGCATGGCGGGAGACGACCTCGTCTCCGGGATCTGGTACCTGGGGCGGATGCGCGACGAGGAGGACCGGTCGATCCATGCCGCGACCGAGCTGCTGCCGACCGCCCTGGCGCCCTTCCCCGGCGGCGCGGACTTCCGCCGTCTCGCGAGCCGCGACGGCCGGCGGCACCCGACCCGTACCCGGCTCGGCTGCTGCATGTACTACACGCTCGACTCCGCCCGCGCCTGCCTGACGTGCCCGCGCACCTGCGACGCGGAGCGGCTGCGCCGCCTGGAGGACGAAGGCTGAGGCCGACAAAGCCGCGAAGGGCCGGTGTACGGGGCGCGCCCCCCGCACACCGGCCCTTCTGCCGCTCTGCGTCGCTTACTTGGCGGGGTCGACCTTGAAGATCTTCGCCATGTCGTCGAGAACCAGGTCGGCGCCCTGGAGCGAGACGGAGGTCATCCAGATCGCGTCCTCGACCTCGTGGACCTGACCCTTCTGCACCGCGTTCAGGCGCTTCCACAGCGGGTTGGCGAGGAACTTCTTCTTGCGCTCCTCACCGCCGGAGAAGGTCGTCATGAAGATGTGGTCGGCGTCCGCCTGGCCGATCTGCTCCTCGCTGATCTCGATGTTGAACTCCTTCTGGTCCTGCTGCTTGGCAGGCCGCGCGAGTCCCATGTCGGTCAGGATGATGCCGCTGAAGGTCTTCGGCAGGTAGATGCGCGTCGGGCCGTCGAGGAAGCGGACCAGCGAGTACGTCTGCTTCGGGTTCTTGGCGTTGATCGCGTCGCCGATCTTCTTGGCGCGCGTCTGGTACGCCGTCAGCTTCGCCTTCGCCTTCTCCTCCTCGCCGAGGACCTGACCGAGGAGCGTGACGTTCTCCTTCCAGATCGGGCCGGTGGTGGCGACGAAGACGGTCGGGGCGATCTTGTTCAGCTGGTCGTACAGGTCCTCGTGACGGACCGTCGCCGAGACGATCAGGTCCGGCTTCAGCGCCGCGATGGCCTCCAGGTTGGGGCTGTCGAGCGGGCCGACGTCCTTCGTGTTCTTCACCGCGTCGCCGAGGTAGGGCGGGAAGCCCTTCTGGTCGCGGTACGAGCCGACGCCGCCGACCAGCGGGGCGTCGAGCGCGACGACTGCCTCGACGAGGCTGTTGTCCAGCGCGACCACGCGCTTCGGCTTGGCCTTGAGCTCGGTCTTGCCCTTGTCGTGGGTGACGGTGCGCGGGAAGCCGGCCTCGGCCGCCGCGGGCTTCTTCGCGTCGGACTTGTCGTCGGCGGCGCCGCCGCACGCGGCCAGGGCGAAGGTCATGGCGGCCGTGAGGACGGCCGCGGCGAACCGGGCCGGCCGACGGCGGGTGAGCGTGTTCATCGAGCTTCTCTCCACGGGGACGGGAAAAACGCACAGCAAGAAGACCGTTGACCACTAAGGCAAGGCTTACCTTTGTGGCAACTGGGCGAGGATAACGCCTTTCCGTGGCCAGTTCTATACGGGGGGTGGCTGACGGGTAAGGCAAGGAATGCCTTACCTTGAGCCGTGTGCCTCTGAAGTCCGCCACCGGCGGGGCGACCGCCCCCGCAGCCCCCGCCCCACCGCCCCCTCCCCCACGGCGCGTTCTCACCCGTGGCCTGGTCGCCCTGGTGCTGCTCGCCGCGGTCGCCGCCATGGTCTGCGCGTCGCTCGCCATCGGCACCAAGTCCGTCCCGCTGTCGGACGTGTGGGCGGCGATCGGCGGCGGCACCGACGGCGACGCGGTCGTCGTCCGCGAACTGCGCATGCCGCGCACCCTGCTGGGCCTCCTGGTCGGCGTCTCGCTCGGGGCCGCGGGCGCGATCGCCCAGGACATCACCCGCAATCCGCTCGGCGACCCCGGACTCATCGGCATCAGCGCCGGCGGCTCGTTCGCCGTCGCCGCCGGCATCGGCCTGCTGGGGCTGACCAGTTCGTACGAGTACATCTGGTTCGCGTTCCTCGGCGGGGCGCTCGCCGGACTCGTCGCCTACGCGGTCGGCGGCACCGGCTACGGCGGCGCCACCCCGGCCAAACTGGCCCTGGCAGGTGCGGCCGTGACCGTCTTCCTCGACGCGGGCACCAACACGCTCACCCTGCTCGACGTCCGCACCCTCGACCAGTACCGGTTCTGGGCAGTCGGCTCGCTGGCGGGCCGGGACGCCGGACTGGCCCTGGAACTGCTGCCGTTCGTCGCCGTCGGCCTGCTGCTCGCCCTCGGGCTCAGCGGCCGGCTCAACGCGCTCGCGCTCGGCGACGACCTCGCCAGCTCGCTCGGCACCAAGGTCAGGACCACCCGGGCGCTCGGCGCGGTCGCGGTCGTCCTGCTGACCGGCGCGGCCGTCGCCGCCGCCGGTCCGGTCACCTTCGTCGGGCTCGTCGTGCCGCACGTGATCCGGGCGTTCACCGGGCCCGACGCCCGCTGGCTGGTGCCGTGCTCCGCCCTCGGCGGCGCGGCGCTGGTGCTGGCCGCCGACGTCGTCGGCCGGATGGTCGCCCGCCCCGGCGAGTTGGAGGCGGGCGTCGTCACCGCCCTGCTCGGCGCCCCGTTCCTGGCCTTCCTGGTCAAGCGCGGCAAGCTCAAGGAGCACACCTGATGCGGCCGTTGAAGTTCGAGGCCGGGCCCGTCGGCGTGGCCGTACGGCCCCGGGTCGCGCTCGTCGTGCTGGCCCTGGCGGCGACCGGATTCGCCGGCCTTGTGGCCTCCGTGTCGCTGGGCACGTACGCCATCCCGGTCGGCGAGGTGCTCGGCGCGGTGCTCGGCGCCGGTGAGGGCTCGGCCGACCTGATCGTCCATCAACTGCGGCTGCCGCGCGCGCTGACCGCGCTGCTCGTGGGCGCCTCGTTCGGCCTGGCCGGCGCGGTCTTCCAGGCCGTCACCCGCAACCCGCTGGCCAGCCCCGACCTCATCGGCATCGCCGCGGGCTCCGGGGCCGGCGCGGTCGGCGCGATCCTGATCGGCGGGGTCGCCTCGGCCGGCGCGGGCACGTTCGGGGCGGTGCCGCTCGGCGCGCTCGCCGGCGCGCTGCTCACCGCGACCGCGATCTACCTGCTGGCCTTCCGCGACGGCACCATCACCGGCTACCGCTTCGTGCTCGTCGGCCTCGCCGCCAACGGCGCGCTGATCGCCCTCTCCCGCTGGATGCTGGCCCGGGCCGACATCGACCAGGCCTCCCGCGCGATGGTCTGGCTCACCGGCAGCCTCAACGGACGCGGCTACGAGCACGTCCAGTGGGCCGGCCTGTCGCTTCTGGTGCTGATGCCGCTGACCCTGGCGCTGGCCCGCTCGTACCAGCTGCTCCAGTACGACGACGACACCGCGCGCAGCCTCGGCATCCCGCTGCGGCACTCGCGGATCGCGCTGCTGGTCCTCGCCACCTGTCTCACCGCCCTGGCCACCTCGGCCGCCGGGCCGATCGCCTTCGTCGCCCTGGGCGCGCCGCAGATCGCGCGGCGGCTCACCGGCGCGGCCGGCATCCCGCTGATCACCAGCGCACTGACCGGCGCGGCACTGCTGATCCTCGCCGACCTGGCCGCCCGGATCGTGCTGGCCCCGACCGAACTGCCCGTGGGCGTCCTGACCGGCGCCGTGGGCGCCCCGTACCTGCTGCTGCTCCTCGCCCGCACCAACCGGGCCGGAAAGGGAGGCTGACATGGCCGACGTGACCGCCCCCAAGCTCTCGGCTTCGCTCGAGCAGGGGGGACCCCCACCCAAGCTCTCGGCTTCGCTCGAGCAGGGGGGACCCCCAGAGACCGCGCTGCACGGCGCCGGCCTGCGCCTGGGCTACGGCGACCGCATCGTCGCCGACGACCTCGACCTGGAGATCCCGGCCGGAAAGATCACCGCCCTGGTCGGCCCCAACGCCTGCGGCAAGTCCACCGCCCTGCGCGCGCTGGCCCGGCTGCTCAAGCCGGCCGCCGGAACCGTCCGCCTGGACGGGGAGGACGTCGCCACGATGTCCGCCCGCGACTTCGCACTGCGCCTCGCGCTGCTGCCGCAGTCGCCCAGCGCGCCGGAGGGCATCACCGTACGGGACCTGGTCTCCCGCGGCCGGACCCCGCACCAGCGCTGGTGGCGGCAGTGGTCCTCGTCCGACGAGGAGGCGGTGGACGCGGCCCTGGCGGCGACCGGCTGCGCGGAGCTGGCGCAGCGCTCCATCGACGAGCTGTCCGGCGGCCAGCGCCAGCGGGTCTGGATCGCGATGGCACTGGCCCAGGACACCCCGGTCCTGCTGCTCGACGAGCCCACCACGTACCTGGACCTCGCCCACCAGGTCGACGTCCTCGAACTGGTCGCGGAGCTCAACCGCGCGGACGGCCGGACCGTGGTGATGGTGCTGCACGAGCTGAACCTGGCCTGCCGGTACGCCGACCATCTCGTCGCCATGCGCGACGGCCGGGTCGTCGCGGCCGGCCCGCCCACCGACATCGTCGTGCCCGACCTGGTCCAGGAGGTGTTCGGGCTCCGCGCCCAGGTGATCAGCTGCCCGGTCGCGGGCACGCCGGTGGTCATCCCGGAGGGCGGCCGGCGCACGGAGCGGGTCTGACGGGAGACGCGTTTGCCGGGCGGGGCGGCGGGCAGCCGCGCAGGCAAGGGGGACGTCCGCCGCGCGAGGGATGTCCGCCGCAACGGGGATGTTCGCCGCATGGAGGTTGTCCGCCGCGCGGAGGTGTCCGTCGCGCGGAGGGTGTCCGCCGCATGGAGGTTGTCCGCCGCGCGGAGGTGTCCGCCGCGCGCGGGATGTCCGCCGCACCGCACCCATCGGCCTCTGGGGGCTGTCATGGAACTCGGCTTCCTCGCACCGCTCTTCCTCCGGCTGGGGCCCTGGGCCTCGGTCTACATCGACACCACGCGCGCGACCGAGGACGCGCGGAAGATCCAGGAACTCCGGGAGCGCTCGGTCGCGGCCCAGCTCATCGACGCGGGCGCCGACGGCTACACCACCCGGGCCGTGATCGGCCGGCTCTCCCACGAGCCGGCCGCCGGAGCCCCGCCCGGGCGGGCGGTCTTCGCCGCGGGCGCCGAGGTGGTGCTCGACGTGCCCCTCGCGGTCAGCCCGCCCGGGGCGGTGGCGACCTGGTCGGTACTGCCGCACGTCGCGCCGCTCGCGCTGTACCTCGGCGAGGAGCCGGCCTGCCTGGTGGCGTACATCGACCGCACCGGCGCGGACCTGGAGCTGTACGACAGCGCGCGTCGTGAGCTGCTGGGCCAGGCGCAGGGCCGGGAGTGGCAGGGCCGCGGGCACCGCAGCATCCCCGAGGACCGGTACGAGTGGCACTACCGGCACCGGGTGGAGAACGCCTGGGACGCGACCGCGGACGTGATCGCGGCCGAGATCGACCGGGCCTGGCCGGAGAGCGGCGCGGATCTGCTGATCCTGACCGGCGACTCGCGCGAGCGCCGGGCCGTCCTGGAGCGGCTGCCCGAGCGACTGCGGGATGCGGCCGTCGAGATCGCGGGCAGCAGGGCGCCGGGCGGTTCCCGGGATGCTCTGGACCAGCAGATCGCCGAGGCGCGCCAGAGGTTCGCGCGCAACCGGCTGGACCAGGCCCTGGAGCGCTTCCACCGGGGCCGCGGCAGGCCGGGCGAGCACCGGGTCTCCACCGTGGACACCGGTCCGGGCGAGGCCGCCGAGGGCATGCCGGCCGTCGTGGACGCGGCGCGCAACCACCAGGTGGCCACCCTGCTCCTCGCCCCGGACGCCGCCGACGCGGGACGCGAGCTGTGGATCGGGCCCGGCCCGGACGACGTGGCGGTCCGCCGCGACGAGGCCCGCGCCCTGGGCGTCGACCGCCCCGAACGGGCCCGGGCCGACGACGCACTGCTCCGCTCGGCCGCAGCGGCCGGCGGCGAGGTCCTCCTAGTCCCGGAGGGCGTCCAGGGCCCGGCGGGCGGCCTCGGGGCGGTCCTGCGCTGGGCGATCTGAGGGTGCCGGCGGGGGTGGAGCATGGCGGTGCCGCGACCGACCGAGGTCAGGCCGTCGGCACCGCGGCGGCGCGGGTGAGTTCGCGTCGGGCGCGCAGGAAGGGGCGGGGGCGGTCGACGGCTAGGACGGCGGTGGTCGTGCCGGCGCGCTCGTAGCGGCACAGGAAGCTGCCCTCCTCCGGTGAGCCCTCGACGATCCGGACGGTGTCCCCGTCCCGGCGGCGGCCGGCGAACTGGATGCGCGCGCCGTACTGGTCGGACCAGAAGTACGGTGCGGGGCGGACGTGTTCGACGGTGCGACCGGCCAGCAGGTTGCGCACGGCGACGGCGGGCTGCTCGGTCGCGCTGGTCCAGTGCTCCGCGCGCACCCCGCAGACCCGCGCGACGTCGCCGACGGCGACGACCTGCGGGAGCGCCGTGGCGCAGCCGTCGTCGCAGAGCACGCCGTCGGCGACGAGCAGGGTGGAGCCGGCCAGCCAGCCGGTGTTCGGGACGGCCCCGATGCCGACGACGACCACGTCGGCGGGGAGCAGCCGGCCGTCGGCCAGTTCGACGGCGGTGACGGCGGCCCGGCCGTGCAGCCCGGCCACGCAGGCGCCGGTGATCAGCTCGACGCCGCCGCGCCGGTGCAGGGCGGCGCAGAACACGGCCATCTCGGGGCCGAGTTGGGGTACGAGCGGCAGCGGCGCGGCCTCGACGACGGTGACCTGGTGGCCGAGTGCGGCGCAGGAGGACGCGGTCTCGGCGCCGATGAACCCGCCGCCGATGACGACGACCCGGCGAGCCTGCCCGCCGAGCGCGTCGCGCAGGGCGCGGGCGTCGTCCAGGGTGCGCAGGGTGTGCACGCCGGCCAGGCCGTCGCTGCCGGGCAGCGGGCGGGCCCGTGCGCCGGTCGCGACGACCAGGCCGTCGGTGGCGACGGTGCGGCCGTCGTTTAGGAGGAGCGTGCGGCCGCGCGCGTCGAGGCCGCGGGCGCGGGTGCCGAGCAGCCACTCCGCGGCGAGCTCGGTCTCCTCCTCGGCGTCGGCGAGGGCGAGGTCCGCCTCGGGCGTCGCGCCGGTGAGGAAGCCCTTGGACAACGGGGGCCGGTCGTACGGGCGGTGGGGCTCGTCGCCCACGATCACCAGCCGCCCGTCGAAGCCCTGGGCGCGCAGCGCGCGGGCCGCGTAAAGCCCGGCGAGGGACGCGCCGACGATGGTCACGGTCCTCATGCGGCGCTGCCCTCCTGCGCGGTGGGGCGGACGTGGACGACGCCGTCGACCACGACCACGTCGTGGGTGCGCACGGGGCGCCGGGCGGGCAGGCAGGTGGGCTGCCCGGTACGAATGTCGAATGCGGCGGCGTGCAGCGGGCATTCGACCAGACAGCCTTCGAGCCAGCCCTCCGAGAGCGAGGCGTCCTGATGGCTGCACGTGTCGTCGATGGCGTACAGGGCGCCGTCGGCGTTGAACACCGCGATCGGCGGGCTGGTGTCGATGCGGACGGATTCGCCCACGGGGAGGTCTTCAAGGCGGCAGACGGGAATCACGGGCCCCCCTCGGTCCAGGACTCTTGGGTAACATGGCGTTGCGTATCGCGCATGAGGGAGCGCTATGCGCAACAGAATCCGGGCGGGCGCTCATCGCGTCAAGGGCTTCCAGAACATCCCCGCCCGACGAACCGCACGATGGCGAGAGTTGAGCTATGACCCGCGACCAGTCAGTGGCCGACAGCACGACGGCCGCGAAGTCCCCCCGCACGAGAGAAACCACCAGGAAGAGCGCGAAGGCCGAACCGGCCGAAGAGACGCACGAGCGGGCCTCCAAGGGAGGCGCGGGCGCGATCCAGTCGGTGGACCGCGCGGTGAGCGTCCTGGAGATCCTCGCGCGGCTCGGCGAGGCCGGAGTGACCGAGATCGCCGACGAGTTGGAGGTGCACAAGTCCACCGCCTTCCGGCTGCTCGGCGTCCTGGAGAACCGCGGCCTGGTCTCCCAGGCGCAGGACCGCGGCAAGTACTTCCTGGGCGCCGGCGTGCTGCGCCTGGCCGGGGCGGCGGCGGTGCGCCTGGACATCTCCCAGGAGGCCGTGCCGGTCTGCCGCGAACTCGCCGACGAGCTGGGCGAGACGGTCAACATCGCAGTCCTGGACGACAACGCCGCGGTCAACATCATGCAGGCCCGCGGCTCCGCCTCGGTCACCGCGCAGAACTGGCTGGGCCGGCGCACCCCGCTGCACGCCACCTCCAGCGGCAAGGTGCTGCTCGCGCATCTGCCGATGACGCTGCGCGAGGGGCTGCTCGCCCGCGCGCTGCCCCGGTTCACCGAGCACACCGTGACCAGCGCGGGGATGCTGCGCGCCGAGCTGGACGCGACGTGCGCGCAGGGCTTCGCGATCGCGGCGGAGGAACTGGAGCTGGGACTGCACGCGGTGGCCGCACCGGTCCGTGCGCACGACGGCCGGGTGATCGGGGCGCTCAGCGTCTCCGGTCCTGCGTACCGCCTTGAGCGGGACCGGCTGCCGGAGCTGGCCGCGCGCACGGTGCTCGCGGCCGCGGAGCTGTCCCGCCGCATGGGGTACGGCTTCTAGCGACGCCGCCGAGCAGCACTGCCCCTGACGACGCGGGGCCGGGGACACCCGGCCCCGCGTCGTCGTACGTCCGGGGGCGTCGCGCGTCCGGGGCGTCGTACGTCCGGGACGTCGCGCGCCCGGGGGCGTCCTACGTCCGCGGCTTCGCACGTCTGGGACGCATGTGTCCGGGGCGTTTCCCCGCCCCGACGGGTTTTGCGACGCGTTAACTCCGCCCTCTTGACGGTCCGTTGTCGGCGTTCCCACTATGTTCCCCATCGCGCAACCCATCGTGCAATGCGCAACAACCGGAGGAGCCATCGTGCCGCATGAGGTCCGTGCCGTCGTTGCCGCTGAGAAGGGCGCCCCTGTGGAGGTGGTGACGATCGTCGTGCCCGATCCCGGACCCGGCGAGGTGCTCGTCTCCGTACAGGCCTGCGGTGTCTGCCACACCGATCTGCACTACCGGGAAGGGGCGATCAACGACGAGTTCCCGTTCCTCCTCGGCCACGAGGCCGCCGGCACCGTCGAGTCCGTGGGCGACGGCGTCACCGACCTGTCCCCGGGCGACTACGTCGTCCTCGCCTGGCGCGCCCCCTGCGGGACCTGCCGGTCGTGCCGGCGCGGCCGCCCCTGGTACTGCTTCGACTCCCGCAACGCCGTCCAGCCGATGACCCTGCTCGACGGCACCCCGCTGACGCCCGCGCTCGGCATCGGCGCGTTCGCCGAGAAGACCCTGGTCGCCGCCGGGCAGGCGGTGAAGGTGGACCCGGCCGCGCGGCCCGAGGCGGCCGGCCTCATCGGCTGCGGCGTGATGGCCGGTACGGCGCCGCCGTGAACACGGGCCGGGTCGGCAACGGCGACACGGTCGCCGTCATCGGCTGCGGCGGCGTCGGCAACGCGGCCATCGCCGGGGCCTGTCTGAACGGGGCCCGCAAGGTCATCGCCGTCGACATCGACGACCAGAAGCTCGACCTGGCCGAGAAGTTCGGTGCCACGCACACGGTCAACTCCCGCGGCACGGACCCCGTCGAGGCCGTGCGCGCGCTCACCGACGGATTCGGCGTGGACCTCGCCATCGACGCGGTCGGCCGCCCGGAGACGTACAAGCAGGCGTTCTACATGCGCGACCACGCGGGCACGTTGGTCCAAGTGGGCGTCCCCGACCCGGAGATGAGAATCGACCTGCCGCTGATCGACCTGTTCTCGCGGGGCGGGGCGCTCAAGTCCTCCTGGTACGGGGACTGTCTGCCGAGCCGCGACTTCCCGATCCTCATCGACCAGTACCTGTACGGCCTGCTCGACCTCAACTCCTTCGTCAGCGAGACGATCTCCCTGGACCAGGTCGAGGCCGCCTTCGCCAAGATGCACCGAGGAGAGGTCCTGCGCTCGGTGGTGGTCCTGTGACGACCGCTCCCGCGTCCCCGCCCCGCGTCGTGGTCATCGGCGCCGGGATCGTCGGCTGCTCGCTCGCCGACGAGCTGACCGCACGGGGCTGGACCGACGTCACCGTCCTCGACCAGGGCCCACTGCCCGCCCCGGGCGGCTCCACCTCACACGCGCCCGGCCTGGTCTTCCGCACCAGCCCGTCGAAGACGCTCAGCGCGTTCGCCGGGTACACCATCGAGAAGTTCGGCGCCCTGGAGGTCGACGGGCTGCCCTGCTTCAACCCCGTCGGCGGCCTGGAACTCGCCACCACCGAGGAGCGCTGGGCCGAGCTGCACCGCAGGGCCGGGTACGCCGCGTCCTGGGGCATCCGCGGCGAGCTGGTCTCCCCCGAGCGCTGCAAGGAGCTCTGGCCGCTGCTCGACACCCGCAAGGTCCTCGGCGGCTTCCACACCCCGGACGACGGCCTGGCCCGCGCCGTCCTCGCCTGCCGCGCCCAGATGGCGCGCGCAGAGGCGCGCGGCGCCCGCTTCCTGGGGCGGCACACCGTCACCGGCATCGAGCGGGACGGCGGCCGCGTCACCGGCGTCATCACCGACCAGGGGACGTTCCCCGCCGACCACGTCGTGTCGGCGGCCGGCTTCTGGGGCCCGGTGATCGGCCGCATGGCGGGCGTCGACGTCCCGCTGCTGCCACTGGCGCACCAGTACGCGAAGACCAATCCACTGCCCGAGCTCGCCGGGGTCGACGACCCGCGGACGGAGGCGTCCCGGCCGATCCTGCGGTTCCAGGACCGCGACCTGTACTTCCGCGAGCACATCGACCGGATCGGCATCGGCAGCTACGCCCACCGGCCGCTGCCCGTCGACCCGTTCACCGTCCCGGCGTACGACGAGGCTCCGGTCATGCCGTCCTCGTACCCCTTCACCCCCGAGGACTTCGCGCCGAGTTGGGAGGACTGCCGGTGGCTGCTCCCCGCGCTCGCGGGCGACGCGGTGGAGATCGAGGAGGGCTTCAACGGGGTCTTCTCCTTCACCCCCGACGGCATGCCCCTGCTCGGCGAGTCCCGTGAGCTGCGCGGCTTCTGGCTGGCCGAGGCGGTGTGGGTGACGCACTCCGCGGGCGTCGCGAAGGCGGTCGCCGAGTGGATGGTCGACGGCCGGCCGACGACCGATGTGCACGAGTGCGACCTGACCCGGTTCGAGGACGCGCAGCGTTCCCCCGCGTACGTCGCCGAGCGCGGCGCCCAGCAGTTCGTCGAGGTGTACGACGTGCTGCACCCGCTGCAGCCCATGGAGACGCCCAGGCCCCTGCGGGTCGGCCCGTTCCACGCGCGCCAGCAGGAACTGGGGGCGGTCTTCCTGGAGGGCGGCGGCTGGGAGCGCCCGCACTGGTACGAGGCGAACGCGCCGCTCGCACAGGAGACCGAACTGCCGGAGCGGGACGCCTGGTCGGCCCGCTTCTGGTCGCCGATCGCCGCCGCCGAGGCGCGGGCGACCCGGGAGAAGGTCGCCCTGTACGACATGACGCCGCTGCGCCGCCTTGAGGTCACCGGGCCCGGGGCGCTCGCCTTCCTGCAGCGGATGACCACCAACAACCTCGCGAAGAAGCCGGGCGCGGTCACGTACACCCTGCTCCTCGACGAGTCCGGCGGCATCCGCTCCGATCTGACCGTGGCGCGACTGGCCGCGGACCGGTTCCAGATCGGCGCCAACTCGCTGGCCGACGAGGACTGGCTGCTGCGGCACGCCCCGGACGGGGGAGTGACGATCCGCGACATCACCGCCGGGACCTGCTGCATCGGCGTGTGGGGGCCGCTCGCCCGGGACCTGGTGCAGCCGCTCACCCGGGACGACTTCTCGCACCAGGGCTTCGGCTACTTCCGGGCCAGGCAGACGTACCTCGGCCATGTGCCGGTCACGGCGATGCGGCTGAGCTATGTCGGCGAGCTGGGCTGGGAGTTGTACACGAGCGCCGACCTGGGGCTGCGGCTCTGGGACACGCTCTGGGAGGCCGGGCGGGAGCTCGGCGTGATCGCCGCCGGCCGATCGGCGTTCAACAGCCTGCGCCTGGAGAAGGGGTACCGCTCCTGGGGCCACGACATGACCGCCGAGCACACCCCGTACGAGGCCGGCCTCGGCTTCGCCGTCCGGATGGACAAGGGCGACTTCGTGGGGCGCGCGGCGCTGGAGCGGGCCGGGGAGCCGCGCCGCAAGCTGACCGCACTGCTGCTCGACGACCCGGCGGCCGTGGTGCTCGGCAAGGAGCCGGTGTTCGTCGACGGCCTGCCCGCCGGGTACGTGACCAGCGCGTCGTACGGCTACACGCTGGGGCGCTGCGTGGCGTACGCGTGGCTGCCGCCGCTGCCCTCGGGCACGCCGGTCCATGTCGAGTACATCGGCGAGAAGGTTCCGGCGACGGTCGCCGACGAGCCCCTGTTCGATCCGGAGATGCACCGAATCCGCCGCTGAACGCCAGCCAGGGAGGACCTTTCCGTGTCACCCACCTATGACGTCATCGTGGTCGGCCTGGGCGGGATGGGCAGCGCCGCCGCCTGTCATCTGTCCGCGCGCGGGGCGCGCGTGCTGGGCCTGGAGAAGTTCGGTCCGGTGCACAGCCGCGGCTCCAGTCACGGCGGTTCGCGGATCACCCGGCAGTCCTACTTCGAGGACCCGGCGTACGTGCCGCTGCTGCTGCGCGCGTACGAGCTGTACGAAACGCTGGAGCGGGACACCGGCCGGGACGTCGCGACGCTGTGCGGCGGCGTGATGGTCGGCCGCCCGGAGTCCCGGACGGTCGCGGGCTCGCTGCGCTCGGCGCAGCAGTGGGACCTGCCGCACGAGATGCTGGACGCCAAGGAGCTCCGCCGCCGCTTCCCGACGCTCACTCCCGCCGACGACGAGGTGGCGCTGTACGAGGCCCGGGCCGGCCTGCTCCGCCCGGAGAACACGGTCGCCGCCCATCTCCAGCTCGCCACGCAGTCGGGCGCGGAGCTGCACTTCGAGGAACCCATGCTGCGCTGGGAGCCGTACCGCGACGGAGTCCGGGTGCACACCGCGGAGAACACGTACACGGCCGGTCAGCTGGTGATCTGCCCCGGCGCGTGGGCGCCGCAGCTGCTCACGGATCTCGGAGTGCCGTTCACGATCGAGCGGCAGGTCATGTACTGGTTCCAGCCGGACGGCGGCACCGAGCCGTTCCGGCCCGAGAACCATCCGATCTACATCTGGGAGGACGCGGACGACGTCCAGATCTACGGGTTCCCGGCGATCGACGGGCCCGAGCTGGGGGCGAAGGTCGCGTTCTTCCGCAGGGGCGTGCCGTGCACCCCGGAGACCATCGACCGGACCGTGCGGGAGGAGGAGGTCGCGGCGATGTCGGGCCAGATGTCGCGCTTCATCCCGTCGCTGCCGGGGCGCTTCCTGAAGGCCGCCACCTGTATGTACTCCAACACGCCCGACGAGCACTTCGTGATCGCGCGCCATCCCGAGCACCCGGAGTCGGTGACCGTGGCCTGCGGGTTCTCCGGGCACGGCTTCAAGTTCGTGCCCGTCGTCGGCGAGATCGTCGCCGATCTGGCGCTGACCGGATCCACCGCGCACCCCATCGAGCTGTTCGACCCGCGGCGGCTGTCCGCCGCGTCCGCCTGAGGAGCCCGCCGTGACGACGACCCCCGTCTCCCCGAGTCTGATCAGCACGCTGCCCGGCCACTACTACACCGACCCGGAGATCTTCCGTCTGGAGCAGGAGCGGCTCTTCGAGTCGATGTGGTTCTGCGCCGTGCGCAGCGCCGACCTCGACAAGCCGGGCGCGTTCCGCACCGTGCAGGTGGGCCGGGAGAGCGTGCTGGTCACCCGCAACCGGGCGGGCGAGCTACGCGCCTTCCTCAACATCTGCCGGCACCGCGGCGCGCGGCTGTGCACCGAGGAGTCCGGTGAGGCGCGGCGCTCCCTGCAGTGCCCGTACCACGCCTGGACGTACGACTTCGACGGCCGGCTGATCGCCGCGCCGAATCTCGTGAAGATGCCGGACGTCGACCGCACGGCATACGGCCTGGTCACGGTGGCGCTGCGGGAGTGGCTGGGCTACGCCTGGGTGTGCCTGGCCGACGAGCCGCCGTCGTTCGAGGAGACGGTGATCGGCGCGGCTGTGGAGCGGCTCGGCGACGCCGCGTCCATCGAGCGGTACCGCACCGAGGACCTGGCGCTCGGCCGGCGGATCACCTACGACGTGAAGGCCAACTGGAAGCTGATCGTCGAGAACTTCATGGAGTGCTACCACTGCGCGACGATCCACCCCGAACTCACCGAGGTGCTCCCGGAGTTCGCGGACGGGTACGCGGCGCAGTACTACGTGGGGCACGGCGCGGAGTTCGGCGAGGCGATCAAGGGCTTCACGGTCGACGGCAGCGAGGGCTTCGACCGGCTGCCGGAGGTCGCGGACGAGCAGGACCGCCGCTACTACGCGATCACCGTCAAGCCGACGGTCTTCATCAACCTGGTGCCCGACCACGTGATCCTGCACCGGATGTTCCCGCTGGCCGAGGATCGCACGGTGGTGGAGTGCGACTGGCTGTACGCGCCCGGGGTGGTCGAGTCGGGCGCGGACGTGTCGAAGTCGGTGGAGCTGTTCCACCGGGTGAACGTGCAGGACTTCGACGCCTGCGAGCGCACCCAGCCCGCGATGGCGTCCCGGGCGTACCGATCGGGCGGGGTCCTGGTGCCCACCGAGCACCACATCGAGATCTTCCACGCATGGCTGCTCGACCGGCTGGGCGGCGAACGGGCCGATCACCCCTCCGACCAGGCGTGATGACTGTCACATTCGGCATGGAACGCCGCCATCCGGTGAGGCAACCAGCCGCGAGGGCGCCTGCTGAACGGCGCTGACCAGGAGGAACGAGACATATGCCCGAACTCTTCATCGGTGGAGCGTGGCGGTCCGCGCTCGACGGGCGGACCCGTGAGATCCGCTGTCCCGCCGACAGCAGCCTGGTCGCCGTCGTGGACGAGGCCGGCGGCAAGGACACCGCCGAGGCGATCGCTGCCGCGCGCCGTGCCTTCGACGAGGGCCCGTGGCCCACGACCCCGGCCGCGGACCGCGGCGACCTGCTGCTCCGGGTCGCCGACCTGCTCGTCCGCGACAAGGACGCACTGGCCCGCGCCGAGTCGCTGGACACCGGCAAGCGGCTGGTGGAGAGCGCGTACGACATCGACGACGTCACCGCCTGCTTCCGCTACTTCGGGCGGCTGGCGGCGACCGAGGACGGCCGGGTGATCGACACGGGCTCGGCGACCGCGGACAGCCGGGTGGTGTACGAGCCGGTCGGCGTCTGCGCGCTGATCACGCCCTGGAACTATCCGCTGCTCCAGACGGCCTGGAAGGTCGCCCCGGCGCTCGCCGCGGGCAACTCCTTCGTCCTGAAGCCGAGCGAGCTGACCCCGCACACCGCGATCCATCTGATGCGCCTCCTGGAGGAGGCCGGGCTGCCGCCGGGCGTGGCGAACCTCGTGCTCGGCGCGGGACCCGAGGCGGGCGGCCCGCTCGCCGACCACCCGGACGTGGACCTGCTCTCCTTCACCGGCGGGCTCCAGACGGGCCGGCGGCTGATGGCGGCCGCGGCCGGGACGGTGAAGAAGGTCGCGCTCGAACTGGGCGGCAAGAACCCCAACATCGTCTTCGCCGACGCCGACTTCGAGACCGCCGTCGACATGGCGCTCACCGCGATCTTCCTGCACTCCGGGCAGGTCTGCTCGGCCGGGGCGCGGCTGCTCGTCGAGGACTCCCTGCACGACCGGTTCGTCGACGAGCTGGTGCGCCGGGCGGAACTGATCCCGCTGGGCGGGCCGTTCGACGAGCAGGCCCGGACCGGACCGCTGATCTCGGCGGCCCATCGCGCGAAGGTCGAGGCGTACGTCGCGGCCGGCGTGGCGGAGGGCGCGGTGCTGCGCTGCGGCGGAGTACGGCCCGAGGGGCCGGAGTACGACGACGGCTTCTACTTCCGGCCGACGGTCCTCGACGACTGCCACGCCGGGATGTCGGTGGTGCGGGAGGAGTCCTTCGGCCCGGTGCTGACCGTCGAGCGGTTCCGCGACGGCGACGAGGACCAGGCCGTACGGCTGGCGAACGACACGATCTACGGCCTGGCCGGCGCGGTGTGGACCTCCGACGAGGCCCGGGCGCGCCGGATCGCCGCCCGGCTGCGGCTCGGCACGGTGTGGATCAACGACTACCACCCGTATCTGCCGCAGGCCGAGTGGGGCGGGTTCAAGCAGTCCGGCACCGGACGCGAACTCGGTCCGGCCGGTCTCGCCGAGTACCGCGAGGCCAAGCACATCTGGCGCAACACCGCTCCCGAGCCGCAGGGCTGGTTCGCCTGACGGCCCTGTCCGCCTTCCCGTCCCCCTCGTCCAGGAGACTCCCATGACCACTGCCCCGCCCGGCCCCAGAACGGCCGAAGACGACGCCGAGCTGGCCGAGTTCGGCTACCGCCCGGAGCTCAAGCGCACCCTCGGCAACTTCCACACCTTCGCCGCGGGAATCTCGTACATCTCGATCCTCACCGGCACCTTCCAGCTGTTCTACTTCGGCTACGCCAGCGGCGGGCCGGCGTACTGGTGGTCCTGGCCGCTGGTGTTCGGCGGCCAGTTCATGGTGGCGCTCTGCTTCGCGGAGCTGGCGGCCCGCTATCCGGTGGCCGGCTCGATCTACAACTGGTCGAAGAAGGTGGGCAATCCGCACGTCGGCTGGCTCGCCGGCTGGATGATGCTGCTCGCCTCGGTCGTCTCGATCGCGGCCGTCGCCCTCGCGTACCAGTTGACGCTGCCTCAGATCTCGTCCTTCTTCCAGTTCGTCGGCGACGGCACGGGGAAGTACGACGTGGCGACGAACGCGGTGCTGCTCGCCGCGGTGCTGATCCTGTTCACGACGGTGGTCAACGCCTTCGGCGTGAAGCTGATGGCGCGGATCAACACGGCCGGCGTGTTCCTCGAACTCATCGCCACGGTCGTGCTGATCGTGCTGTTCGCGGTGAACGTGGTGCGCGGCCCGGAGGTCGTCACCGAGACCGCGGGCACCGGCACCGGCCAGCCCTACGGCTACCTCGGCGCCTTCCTGGTGGCCTCGCTGGCCTCCGCGTACGTCATGTACGGCTTCGACACGGCCGCCTCGCTCGGCGAGGAGTCCCTCGACCCGTCGCGCAATGCGCCGCGCGCCATCATCCGGGCCATCGTCGCCTCGTTCGTGCTCGGCGGCCTGGTGCTGCTGCTCGCGCTGATGAGCGTGTCGAGCCTGCGCGGCGACAAGCTGTCCACGGACGGCCTGCAGTACATCGTGCTCGACGTGCTGGGGCCGACGGCCGGCAAGGCGATGCTGTGGTGCGTCCTGATCGCGGTCACCGTGTGCGCGCTGGCCGTGCACACCGCGGCGGTCCGGCTCGCGTTCGCCATGGCGCGGGACAACAACCTGCCGGGCTCGGCGCGGCTTGCGAAGGTCAGCCCCAAGTTCGGCACGCCGATTCTGCCGACCGTGATCATCGGCGTCCTCGCGCTGGGGATCCTGCTGGTGAACATCCGACAGCCGCAGATCTTCACGGTGGTCACCAGCATCGGCATCATCATGATCTACATCGCGTATCTGCTGGTCACCGCCCCGATGCTGGTGGCGCGGCTGCGCGGCAAGTGGCAGCCGGCCGAGGGGAAGTTCTCGCTGGGCCGCTGGGGTCTGCCGGTCAACATCGTGGCCGTGCTGTGGGGCGGCTTCATGACCCTCAACCTCATCTGGCCGCGCGCCGCGGTCTACAACGCGGCCGCCCCCTACCACTGGTACCTGCGCTGGGGCGCGGTGCTGTTCGTCGGCGTGATCGCTGTGGGCGGCTTCGCCTACTACTGGTTCGTCCAGCGCCACCGTACGGGCGTGCTGGCCGAGCACGCGGCCGTCGCGCCGCCGGAGTCCGCAGAACCGAAGGAGGTCACCCACTGATGAGCGAAACGAACGAGCGGAACATGAGCAACGAGCAGAACATGAGCAGCGAACAGAGCGAAGGGTTCGACACCTTCGACTACGTCGTCGTCGGCGGCGGCACGGCAGGCAACGTCGTCGCCGCGCGGCTGAGCGAGGACCCGAGCGTCACCGTGTGCGTCCTGGAGGCCGGGCCGAGCGACGTCGGGAACGACGACGTCATGAAGCTGGAGCGCTGGATGGGCCTCCTGGAGTCCGGCTACGACTGGGACTACCCGGTCGAGCCGCAGGAGAGCGGCAACAGCTTCATGAGGCACGCGCGCGCGAAGGTGCTCGGCGGCTGCTCCTCGCACAACTCGTGCATCGCCTTCTGGGCGCCGGCCGAGGACCTCGACGACTGGGCGGCGGACGGCTGCACCGGCTGGAGCGCGGCGGACCTCTTCCCGCTGTACAAGCGCCTCGAGAACAACGACGCGCCGGGCGAGCACCACGGCCGCACCGGTCCGGTGAAGCTGCGCACGCTCAAGGGCGGCGACCCGTGCGGCACGGCTCTGCTGGAGGCGTGCGCGCAGGCGAACATCCCGACGACGCCCTTCAACACCGGTCGGACCGTGGTGCGCGGGGCCAACTGGTTCCAGATCAACTCGGACGAGAACAACATCCGGCAGTCGTCCTCGGTGGCGTATCTGCACCCGATCATGGGCAAGCGGCCGAACCTGGAGATACGCACCGGGGTGCGCGCGAAGAAGCTGGTGATCGAGGGCGGGCGCTGCGTGGGCGCCCAGTACCTGGACCCGGATCTGGTGCACACCCGGACGGTGCGGGCCCGGCGCGAGGTCGTCGTGTCGTGCGGCTCCATCGACACTCCGAAGCTGTTGATGCTCTCCGGGATCGGCCCGGCGGCGCATCTGCGGGACGTCGGCGTGGACGTGGTCGTCGACGCGGCCGGGGTGGGCGAGAACCTCCAGGACCACCCCGAGGGCGTGATCATGTGGGAGGCGAAGCAGCCCATGACCACCACGTCGAGCCAGTGGTGGGAGGCGGGGATCTTCTACGACACCGAACCGGGCCTGGACCGGCCTGACTTGATGTTCCACTACGGCTCGGTGCCGTTCGACATGAACACGGCCCGGTACGGCTATCCGACCTCGGAGAACGCCTTCTGTCTCACGCCGAACGTGACCCGGGCCCGCTCCCGCGGCACGGTCCGGCTGCGGACCCGCGACTACCGGGACAAGCCGATGGTCGACCCGCGGTACTTCACGCACGAGCACGACGCGCGCGTCATGACCTTCGGGCTCAAGCTGGCCCGCCGCATCGCGGCGCAGCCGGCGCTGTCGGGCTGGACGGGCGCGGAGCTCGCTCCGGGACCGGACGTGCGCACCGACGACGAGCTCCTCGACTACATCCGGCGGACCCACAACACCGTCTACCACCCGGCCTGCACGGTGAAGATGGGCGCGGACGACGACCCGATGGCACCGCTGGACGCCCGGCTGCGGGTCAAGGGCGTGGCGGGGCTGCGGGTCGCGGACGGGTCGGTGATGCCGGATCTGGTCACCGTGAATCCGTGCATCACCACGATGATGATCGGCGAGAAGTGCGCGGACATGCTCCGCGAGGACGCGCGGAAGCTGCACGCAGCCTGACTTCCGCGCTGGCGACGCGCCGACGGCCTCCCGCCGTCGGCGCGTTGCGGCAGCCGGGCGTCAGGCGCCGACGTACTGCGCGAGGTGCTCGCCCGTGAGGGTCGAGCGGGCCGCGACGAGCTCGGCGGGGGTGCCCTCGAAGACGACCTTGCCACCGTCGTGTCCGGCGCCGGGGCCGAGGTCGATGATCCAGTCGGCGTGCGCCATGACCGCCTGGTGGTGCTCGACGACGATGACGGACTTGCCGGAGTCGACCAGCCGGTCCAGCAGGCCGAGCAGCTGCTCGACGTCGGCGAGATGCAGCCCGGCGGTCGGCTCGTCGAGGACGTAGACGCCGCCCTTGTCGGCCATGTGCGTGGCCAGCTTGAGCCGCTGGCGCTCGCCGCCGGACAGGGTGGTGAGCGGCTGGCCGAGGCTGACGTAGCCGAGCCCGACGTCGGCGAGGCGGCCGAGGATGCGCTGCGCCGCCGGGGTGTGCGCCTCGCCGGAGCCGAAGTACTCCTCCGCCTCGGTCACCGGCATCGCGAGCACCTCGCTGATGTCCCGGCCGCCGAGCCGGTACTCGAGCACGGACGCCTGGAAGCGCCGGCCCTCGCAGTCCTCGCAGGTGCTGGAGACGCCGGCCATCATCGCCAGGTCGGTGTAGATGACGCCGGCGCCGTTGCACGTCGGGCAGGCGCCTTCGGAGTTGGCGCTGAACAGCGCCGGCTTGACGCCGTTGGCCTTGGCGAACGCCTTGCGGATCGGCTCCAGCAGCCCGGTGTACGTGGCGGGGTTGCTCCGCCGCGAGCCGCGGATCGGGGTCTGGTCGACCGAGACCACGCCCGCCGAGGCGGGGACCGATCCGTGCACGAGGGAGCTCTTGCCGGAGCCGGCGACGCCGGTGACGACGGTCAGCACGCCGAGCGGGATGTCGACGTCGACCTTGCGCAGGTTGTGCGTCGCCGCGCCGCGGATCTCCAGCGCCCCGGTGGGCGTGCGCACCGTCTCCTTGACGGAGGCCCGGTCGTCGAGATGACGGCCGGTGAGGGTGTCGCCGGCCCGCAGCCCCTCGACGGTGCCCTCGAAGCAGACGGTGCCGCCGCCGGTGCCCGCGCCGGGGCCGAGGTCGACGACGTGGTCGGCGATCGCGATCGTCTCGGGCTTGTGCTCGACGACCAGGACGGTGTTGCCCTTGTCCCGGAGCCGCAGCAGCAGGCCGTTCATCCGCTGGATGTCGTGCGGGTGCAGCCCGATGGTGGGCTCGTCGAAGACGTACGTGACGTCGGTCAGCGAGGAGCCGAGGTGGCGGATCATCTTGACGCGCTGCGCCTCGCCGCCGGAGAGCGTGCCCGACGCCCGGTCCAGGCTCAGGTAGCCGAGGCCGATCTCCACGAACGAGTCGAGGGTCTGCTGGAGGGCGCTGAGCAGCGGCGCGACCGACGGCTCCGTGAGGCCGCGTACCCACTCGGCCAGGTCCCGGATCTCCATCGCACAGGCGTCGGCGATGCTGATCCGCTTGATCTTCGACGCGCGGGCGCCCTCGCTGAGCCGGGTGCCGTCGCACTCGGGGCAGGTGGTGAAGGTGACCGCGCGGTCCACGAACTCCCGGATGTGGGGCTGCATCCCCTCCCGGTCCTTGGCGAGCATCGACTTCTGGATCCGCGGGATCAGACCCTCGTACGTCATGTTGATGCCGGCGATCTTCATGCGGACCGGCTCGTGGTGGAGGAAGTCGTGCAGTTCCCGCTTGGTGTACTTGCGGATCGGCTTGGCGGGGTCGAAGAAGCCCGACTCGCTGTAGAGCCGGTAGTTCCAGCCGCCCGGCTTGTAGCCGGGGATGGTGAGCGCGCCGTCGTCGAGCGACAGGGAGTCGTCGTAGAGCTGGGCGGGGTCGAGGTCGGTGACGGCGCCGCGGCCCTCGCAGCCGTTGCACATGCCGCCGGTGCGGGTGAAGGTCGCCTTCACGGTCTTCTTGTCGCCGCGCTCGACGGTGATCGCGCCGCTGGCCCGGACGGAGGGGACGTTGAAGGCGTACGCGCTGGGCGGGCCGATGTGCGGCTTGCCGAGCCGGCTGAAGAGGATGCGCAGCATGGCGTTGGCGTCGGTGGCCGTGCCGACGGTGGAGCGGGGGTCGCCGCCCATCCGCTGCTGGTCGACGGCGATCGCGGTGGTCAGCCCTTCGAGCACGTCGACCTCGGGCCGGGCGAGGGTCGGCATGAAGCCCTGTACGAAGGCGCTGTAGGTCTCGTTGATCAGCCGCTGTGACTCGGCGGCGATCGTGTCGAAGACGAGCGAGCTCTTGCCCGAGCCGGAGACGCCGGTGAACACCGTCAGGCGGCGCTTCGGGATCTCGATGCTGACGTCCTTGAGGTTGTTCTCGCGCGCGCCGACCACGCGGATCAGATCGTGGCTGTCGGCGTCGTGCGGCGCAGAGGACTGCGTGTCCGCCTTCTTGGGCCTGCTCATCGTGTCTCCATCCCTCGGGCGCGCGACCTGGCCGCCTCCGCGGGCGCCGTCCCCTCCGACGTCGCCTGTGACGGTCACGCTATCCGGGGCCCGAGGGCCGCGCTTCTCGATTCGTGATCTGCCCGGTGACGGTACGGGCGCAATCCCCCGCAAGGGGGACCCCACCCCCTACGAGTGAATCGAACACGGCATCACGGCCGGGGCCGCCGGTGCCGCACCGGCTCCGCCGCTCCATCCGAACTCGCGGTCGATCGTTCGCCCCCGACCGGCCGTGACGGGCTCTTGATCAGCTGCGTTGTCCGGGCGCTCACGCGTTTCCGGACGATCGAGGAGGACCCGTGCGTTCCTTTGCCCTGCCCACTGCGCTTCACCCTGCGTTCGATCCACCTCCTGGTCGCGCCGTGCCGCCCGCGCGTCTCGGGCGCCCGGTTGACGGGGTCGCGGGCGGCTCGCGGGGGAGGTGGGGCGCGTGACGGAGGAGACGAGCGGGGCGGCTGTCCCCGCCCCACGGGGGACCTCCGCGCCGCGGCCCGCGTCGCCGCCGGAGCTGGAGTACAACGGCCGCCGGCATCGCCACGCGATGGAAGGCGCCACGCTGCGGGACATGGCCCGACGCATTCCGACGGCGCTCGCCCAGACCGCCCGGCTTGCCTGGTCGGTCGACCGGGGCATGGTGATCACCGTCCTGGTGTGCCAGCTGCTGTCCGGCGTCGGCACCGCCGTGATGCTCACCGCCGTCGCCCGCGCCATGGGGCCGCTGCTGGCCGCCCCCGACCCGCGCGCCGGCCTCGCGGCGGCCTGGCCGGCGCTCGCTGTGGCGGCTGTCGCCATGGCGACGGGCTCGGGGATGTGGATCCTGGCCGACTGGGCGACCCGTCGGCTGAACCCCCAGGTCGCCTCCGCCGCCGACCTGACCCTGGTCGATCTGCACATGCGGGTCGAGCTCACCGCGTACGACGAGAAGGGCTTCACGGACCGCAGTCGGGCCGCCGAGCACGGGGCGCTGCGCGCCGTCGACCTCGCCGAGGACGCGAAGACGCTCACGAACGGCCTGGTGCAGCTGGTGTCCGCGGCGGCCGTGCTCACGACGCTGCACCCGCTTCTGCTCGGCGTCCTCGTGCTGTCGGTGGTGCCGCGCGGCCTCGGCGGCGTCATCGCCGCGCGGATCGACTACCGGGTCCACGACCGCACCCTCTCCGCGCGCAACGTCCGCGGCATGATGCGCTGGTGGCTGACCACGGCGGAGCTCGCCGACGAGCTGCGCGCCAACACCATGCGGGAGTACCTGCATTCCTGGTACCGCGCGATGTGCGACCGGGTGGAGGGCCGCGAGCTCGAGGGCGCCCGCCCGTACGCGACGGTGACCCTGCTCGCGGCCTCGCTCTCCGGGCTGTTCACCCTGGGGATGTGGGCGTCGCTGGCGGGCCTGGCGCTGGCCGGGGTGCTGAGCACGGCGCTCGCGGGCACGGCGGTCGTGGCCTCGCAGACGGCCGGCCGCGCGCTCAACTCGATCGTCCGGTACGGCGCGGTGATGTTCCACCACGGTCTCTACCTCAGCGACTACTACGCGTTCGTCGACGAGGTCCGCTCCACGGTAGCCGCACGCGGCACGGCGCGGGCGGCGGCGCCGAGCCGAATCCGCCTGGACGCGGCGGGCTTCACGTACCCCGGGAAGGACACCCCGGCACTGCACCCCGTCTCCCTCACCTTCGAGCGCGGCGAGATCGTCGCCCTGGTCGGCGAGAACGGGGCCGGGAAGTCCACCCTGATCCGCATGCTCACCGGACTGACCCTGCCGACCGACGGGACCGTGTACTGGGACGACACCGACCTGGCCGAGGCCGACGCGGAGTCGGTCTGGCGGCAGGTAGGGCTCGTCCCCCAGAAGAACGGCCACTGGCCGCTCGCCGCGAGGGAGAACATCACCCTGGGCCAGCCGAGAGAGCACGCCGACGACAGTGTCTGGGAGGCGGCCGAGCGCGTGGGCATGGCGGAGGCGGTACGCGACCTCCCGCACGGCCTGAACACTCTTCTGGCCCGTTCCGTCTGGGGCGGCCACGAACTGTCGGGCGGCCAGTGGCAGCGCCTCGCCTGCGCCCGCGCGCTGTACCGCGACCCGGCGGTCCTCGTCCTGGACGAACCCACCAGCGAAATGGACGCCCGCGGCGAGCACACCGTCTTCCGCGAGCTGCGTGAGTCCGCGGCGAACCGCATCACGGTGGTCGTCACCCACCGCCTCGACAACGTGAAGATGGCCGACCGCATCGTGGTCCTGGACCAGGGCCGCATCCGCGAACAGGGCACCTTCGAGGCCCTCCTGGCGACAGAGGGCTCCCTCCTGTCCGAGCTGTACGCCCTCTCCCAGGACCGCTGACCCCCGACGAGGGCGCCCCTGCCCGTCGAGTCGACGGGCAGGGGCGCCCCGCGGTGTGGGGCTAGCCCCCGGGTGAACACACCGGGCCGCAGGCGGGACCCGGGGCCGCGTCGCCGAAAGGATTCGGGGTGTCGACACGCGCCCCGGCCTCTCCACGAAAGCGATGGCCCCCATGTCCACCACGCCCAGCCTGCACACCCTGCCGACCCATCGCCCCGCCCGGACAGCCCCGGCGGAGGTCCGCGCCGCCTACAGGCTCTGGATCACCGCCGTCGCGGCCGGCGCCTTCGAGACCGTGCTGGCCATCGGCGGCATGGTCGCCGACGGTACGGCCTCCGCGGGTGAGATCGGCATCGGCCTGGCCGTCCGCCTCACCGTCTTCACCGCTGCCGTCCTCATCGCCATGCGGATGCGGGGCGGCGCCCGCTGGGCCCGGATCGCCCTCGCCATCGGTCTCGGCGTCCTCGGCACCGCCTCCATGGTCGCCGAGCCCCTCGGCAACCTCCTCGACGGCGGGTCGATATCGGCGGCCCTCGACCAATTTGGCGCCCTCGACTGGCTCTTCGGCATCAGCCGGACCGTCCACGTGGCGGCCGTTCTCACCGCTGTAGCCCTGATGTTCCGCCCGGCGGCCAACGTCTACTTCCGCAAGCGCGGCTGAGACGTGCGTCGTCGAGGTCGGACGGTGTCGCGTGCGCCCTACCCCAAGGTGTCCTGGAGGGAGCGGACACGGGGTTTCCAGAGCCAGGCTCCGGTACCGTCCGGGAGACCGGACGCCAGCGTCAGGACGCGCCCGGCGTCCTCGCGGCGGCCCGCGCCGATCAGCGCCGTGGCGTAGTCGTACAGGTCGCGGCACATCTCCTCACGGTGGTCCGGGTCACCGTCGAGGTCCTCGCCGAGCCGCCGCTCGAACAGCAAAATCGCCTCGGTCCACCGCTGCCCGGCCAGCTCGGCTCGGGCTCGGGCGATGGTGATCAGGTCGTCATGGGCGCGGTCGTCGGTGCGGCCGTAGGCGCGCAGCCAGGAGTTCTCCTCGAGCGCGGCCAGTTGGTCGTCCGCCAGCGGCGAGTCATGGGTCGCGACAGCGAGTTCCAGGCGGTGGAAGGTCAGGGTCATGATCCAGCGCTCGCCCTGGGCGTCGGGTCCGAGGCCGCTGAAGTAGGCCTCGGCCTCGTCCAGGAACGCCCGGTACGCCTCGAGCGTCAGCTCGCCGAGGTGGAACTCCAGGCGCCGCAGCGCGGACGTCGTGATGCAGACGCCTTTGGCGTTGCCCCGGCGCTCGTCCACCGCGATGGAGCGGTGGAACCACGAACGCGCCGCCTCGGCATTGCCGAGCAGGAACTCGAGATACCCGAAGTCGTAGAAGATCACCGAGAGGTTGGCGGGCTCCTCGGCGCCGGGGACCTCGGCCGGGACGAGGCGGCGCAGGATCTCGCCCGCCCGTTCCAGGTTGGCCGCGCCGCCCAGGCGGCGGATCCGGGCCGACTCGGCGTGCGCCGCGACCAGGGCGAGCGCCTGCTGACGGTCCGGGGCCGCGTGTTCCCGCAACAGGTCCTCGTCGCCCAGCAGGCTCAGGACGCGTGCGTGCAGCTCCCTGCCGTCGGCGCGGTAACCGAGTGTGTCGCGGAGCTGGTCGTGCGCCTCGAGCGTGATGACGACCCGGGCCAGCCCGCGGGCCAACTCGTCCCGCCGGTCCGGCGCGAGTGCCCAGGCGGCGATGTGGTCGGTGACCAGACTCCCGAGGCCGACCTCGGCGTGCCGTGCCTTCGCCGTCGCGAAGGGCGCCTCCGCCAGCAGGCTCACCAGCGGGTCGAGGGCCTCCGGGACGTCCTCCTCAAGGGCGGCCACCAGGTGTCTGGCCGTGTAGGTCAGCGCGTAGACGTCCTCGCAGGACGCCCAGTCGTGGCCGTACAGGCCGATGAGGCTACGGGCCAGTTCGAGGTGGTTCGCCGAGGGCTGCACACTCCAATACTCCCGTCTGGACGGGGTGGTGAGAAAGTCCGCGAGGCTCCCGTGGCAGAACCGGACGCGGTCGTGGTCGACGCGCAGGATCGGCCCGAGGTCCTCCAGGACGGCCGCGAGGAAGTCCGGGGAGCCGGCGGGAAATCCGAGGTAGCGCGCCAGGATCGGCGGCGACAGCGGGGTGAACGCGACCGCCAGGGTGGCCAGCAGGGGGTGGTAGTAGGCCTGCCAGCGGGCGGCTCCCGCTCTGGTACCGGGGACGCGGCGGCCGGAGGCCCGGCGAGCCTGGCCGACCAGATACTCGTAGAGGTCGTCGAGGCCGTCGGGGAGGCCCTGCGGGTCGAGCAGGTCGGGGACGGTTCTGGCCCAGAGAGCGGCGTACAGGAAGACACTGTCGGCCCTGCGGGCCACCTCGCGGTCGAGTCCGGGGCGTCCGGTGATTCCGGCCCGGGCGAGGACGGACGCGGCGTACTCGGCGATCTCGTCCTCGACCTGCCGACGGTGGTCGTCCAGGCTGATCCGCGCGTAGCGGCCCTGCTGGCGCAGACGGAACTGCTTCAGCGGCGTCGGGCGGGACGTCACCACCACGCGTAAGTTCTTCGGTAACTCCGCGCAGTCGGTCAGCCAGTCGGTGATCGAGTCCTCACCGGCTGTCCAGCCGGTGGCCGCACCGATCTCGTCCAGTCCGTCGATCAGCAGCACGATCACGGCGGACCGGTCGGCCTCGGCCAGCCTCACCGCCGGTTCGATCAGCGCCTGTCTGGTCAAGTCGGCCAGACTGGTCCGTGACAGGTCGTCGATCAGCTCTCCGATCCTGACCGCGATCACCTGCCCGGCCTTCGCCGCCGCCTGCCTCGTCTCGAAGGCCGTCCTGCGGAAGGACGAGACGACGAGCTTCCCGATGTCGACGCCTATCAGGTCATCGGCCTGCTCGACCTCCATGGTCGCGCTCACGGCCAGGTCCAGGTCCATCAGCTCGGGGCTCAGCACCGCGATCTGGTGCCCCACGCGGACCAGGAACGCCCGTGCGTCGCCCGACGACAGCGGCGTGATGCTGTCGCGCCGGATGAAATAGCGGGGGTTGATCCCCGGTTCCCGTGCCAGGGACGCGAGAAAGGTGCTCTTCCCCGTCCCCGCGCCCCCTTCGAGCAGGACGAACCGGATACGCGGATCGTCCAGGAGTCCCTCGACCCGCTCCAGGAGCCAGTCCCGTCGGACGAGGTCCGCGGTCAGGTGTTCGTCCAGAAGATCCTCGAAGAGCAGCTCGCCTCGGCGCATCAGTCGAGCAAGTCGATCTCGACGCCGACCACCTGCCCGTCCACCGACTTCGCCCTGACCTGCGCGTCGATGGTCGCCGATGCCCGCACCTGGTGCAGCCGGACGCCGACTGCCCCGTTCCTGAGGTCCTCGGCATCGACGACGGCCCGGATCCGGTACTTCGACGGCGCCCGCCGCTCGCCCTCGAAGTCGATCTGCCTGTCATGCAGGTGCTCGAGCAGGGTCCGTGCCCGGTCCATCGCCGCCAGCGCGTCCGCGTCCTCCCGCACCTCGGCGGCGGGCCGCGCGACCACGCCGGTCAGCGTCCCGCGCAGTTCCTCGAGTTCGCCCCGCTGCTCCGGCGTCGGCTCGCGGACCACCGGGAATTCGCCGCCGTCCTCGCGTCGCCGGTCCAGCATTCCTCCGACGCGGTCGAGCAGAAACGCGGCAACACTCGGTATCGCCGCCAGGGAGAGGGCGGCCAGTGTGATGGGCTCAGGCATGCCTCACTGATATCGGAGATTCCCTTGGCCTGTAAGGGTTTTCCCGACATCGAGCGTCCGGCCCCGCCT
>NZ_DATCVQ010000452.1:0-4831 GCF_036566765.1 Streptomyces sp. | reverse complement strand
GTGATCCCGTCGCGGCGGGCGACGAGGTCGTAGCCGTACTCCCGCTCCGCCGCCGCGAGCTCCGCCTCCTGCTGCTCGATCGGGTAGGGCCAGTGGCCGACCTTGTACGGCCAGGCCTCCGGGGCCTCGCGGTCGTGGACGATCCACTCCGCCGTGGGCGGTGGGAGCCGCCTGCGGTCGTACCGGTACAGCTCGCCGTCCACCGGGAAGGTCGGGAAGACCACGACCGTGCACCGTGAGGTCAGCTGCGGGACGAGGCGGTTGGAGGCCGCGACGGTCGCGCCGTCCGGGATCCGGTCGAGCAGCTCGTGGGCCGCCTCGATGTGCGGGGTGGTCCGCCAGGTCGCCCGCTGTGCGAGCTGCGCCAGCGGGAAGGACGGCATCAGGACGAAGGTGACCGCGAGCACGGTCGCCAGCGAGGCGCGGACGTGCCGAGCGGCGGCGAGCGGAGGGAGCGCGCCGCCCGACCGGTCCGGCGCGCGCCACCGGGCCAGCGCGTCGATCAGCCCGGCGAAGACCACCGGCATCAGGATCGCGCTGTAGTGGAACGCGGTCCCCCAGTGGAAGCCGTTCTCCGACAGCATCCGCCAGACCAGCGTGGGCGCCGCGATCAGCGCGAGCGGCGAGCGGAGCGCGAGCAGCGCGGACGGCGCGAAGACCATGATCAGCGTCATCGCCTTGATGTCGGGCCTGAGCACGTCGAGCGGGGCGTGCGCGAGCGTGGAGAGCAGCGAGCCGTAGCCGTCGGCGAGGTTGCCGCCGTGCGCGTACCCCCCGCCGGGGTTGAACGCGGGCAGCAGCAGCTTGATCTCGACGGCCGCGCCGATCAGCCCCGCCGCGACGGTCGCGAGCCCTAGCCGGCGCGGCCCCTTGAGCGCGATGTACCCGCCGACGGCGGCCAGCGTCAGCCCCAGGTCCTCCTTGACCAGCAGCAGCGGCGCGGCCCAGGCGACCGCGCGGCCCCAGCGCCGCCGGCCGAGCGCTTCGAGGGAGAAGGCGAGCAGCGGCACGGCGAGCGCGACCTCGTGGAAGTCGAACGCGGCGGCCGAGGCGACGCCCCAGCTCAGCCCGTACCCGGCGGCGACGACATGCGCCGCGCGGCGGCCGAGGGCGCGCAGCGCCCAGCGGGCGAGCGGCACGACGGCGACGGCGAGCAGCGCGGACTGGGCGACGAGCAGGCAGAGCGGGGAGGGCCAGAGCCGGTAGAGGGGAGCGAGGGCGGCGAGCAGCGGGTGGAAGTGGTCGCCGAGCAGGTTGAAGCCCGCACCGCGCAACGGGACGACGGGGGCGCGCAGTTCGGCGTACGCGCGGAGAGCCTGCTCGAAAATGCCGAGGTCGTATCCGGTGGTCCGGAGCAGTATGTGGCGGCGCACGGCGACGGTGGCGTACAGGGCGCAGAGCGCGGCGGCCCAGGCCCAGGGCAGCAGAGTGACCGGGGACGGGCGGCGCACCGTACCTCGCGGGGAGGGCAGGCTCGCGATCCGTCGGTCCTCATTGTCGGCGAATGTCCGCATACGCCTGGATGCTAGGGCGGACGGGCGCGGAACTCCCGGAACGTCAGGGCGTCGCGGCCAGCGCGCCGAAGACCACGCCGAGCAGCGCGCCGGCGATCATGAACGGCCCGAACGGGATCGCGGACTTGCGGTTCGCCTTGCGCAGCAGGACGAGCCCGAGCCCGTACGCCCCGCCGAACAGGAACCCCGCGAAGGCGCCGGCGAAGAGGATCCCCCAGCCGTACCAGCCGAGCAGCACCCCCAGCGAGAGCGCGAGCTTGACGTCGCCGAAGCCCATGCCGTTCGGGTTGATCACGAACAGCAGGAAGTACGCGGCGCCCAGCACGAGTCCGCCGATCAGCGCGTACGGGAACGAGCCCGCCGCGCCGGGCGCCAGCGCGGCCGCCCCCAGCAGCAGCGGCGCGGCCACGGCCAGCGGCAGCGTGAGCTGGTCGGGCAGCCGGTGGACCCGCAGGTCGACCGTGGCGAGCAGCACCGCGAACGGCGCGCACAGCAGCCAGACCGCCAGCTCGGGCCGGAGCCCGGTCGCCGCGGCGAGCGCGGCGCAGGCGGCGGCGGTGACGAGCGGGATGGCGGGGGTGGTGCGGAGAGGGACGCGCGGGGGCGCGACCGGTGCGGCGTCCTCGGACTCGGCGTCGGTGACGCCCTCGTCGGCAGGTACGTCCGCGGCGGATGCGGCCTTCCCCGCGGCGACCTCCGCCGTCGCGAACCGGGGCGCCGGAGCGGCGGCCGGAACCGGGACGGCGACGGCGCACACCTGGCACCGCGTCCCGCCGAGCCAGCCGCGGGCCGCGCCCAGGAGGGCATGGCCCTCGGGGCAGTCGCTCCGCCACGCCTCTTCCGGCTCGACGGAGAGCCGGTACGCGGCGCGCGGCACGAGCAGCCCGGTGGCGGCGCCCCACAGGGCGGCAACGGCGATCAGCGTGACGTACACGTTCCGACCCTACGGGCGGCCCCCGGACCCGGTCATGGGCCCAGGGGCCCACTGGGCGGGGGCACGGGGCCCAAGGCGCGGCCCGGCACGAGGACGCTACGGTCTTCGACCATGGCGAAATGGCGCAATGGCAAGGGCACATTGACCGTCCAGGGACGGGACGAGGCGATACCGGTCGAGGTGGCCGCCTCGTACGGGACGAGGCGGCGCGGGCTGCTCGGACGCGACGGCCTGGACGGCGCGCTCCTGATCACCCCGTGCAACAGCGTCCACACCTTCCGGATGAGGTTCACGATCGACGTGGCGTACCTGGACCGGAAGCTGAACGTGCTCGCCGTGAAGACGATGAAGCCGGGCCGCATGGGCCGCATCAGCCTCCGCGCCCGCCATGTGCTGGAGGCGGAGGCGGGCGCGATGGCGGCGTGGGGCGTACGGCCGGGTGTCGGGCTGACGATCGAGAGCTGAGGGGGCGGGGCGGGGGGCGGCGAGGCGGCTGCCCCCGCTCCGCTCCTTCTCCGTCTACTTCTTCAGCTTGGCGACCTGCGCGGTGACGAGCGCCGCAGGGAGCTTCGGGGTCGCAGGCCCCTCGAAGTTCGCCATGTAGAACGTGGCGACGGTCGGGCCCTGGCGGACGACCTGGAAGACCAGCGGCACCGGCTCGCCGTCGAAGTCGGCGGTCAGCTGGTAGGCGAAGCTGTCGTCGCCGGCCCGCGGCACCGCGAGCTCCTTGACGCCCTTGTACGTGGACGGGCCCGAGTCGCTGCGGGTGGTGAAGCCGCCCTGGCAGGCGGTGGCCGCGGCGCGGAGCCGGGCGAGTACGGTCGCCGCACCCTGCCCGTGGCTGGTCAGGAACTCCGACACGGCCGGCTTGAGGTCCTTGTTCGCGCCGGTGATCTGCCGGTACGCGGAGGCCTGCGCGGCCGGCTCGGGCTGTCCGTTCAGGACCGCGGTGAGCGGGGCGCACTCGGACTTGTCCGGGATCTCGCCCTGCGGCGGCGGGGCGTCCATCGGGCCGACCGAGAAGCCGGGGACGTCGGCGGTGACGAGTACGGCCTTGTCCAGCTCGGGCTTGGTCAGCGGCTTGCCGGTCGGCGCGGGCGCGTCGGCGGGCGGGGCGGCGGGCGGCGCGGACGAAGGGCCCGCCGAGGTGCTGGGCGTGGGCTTCTGCTCGGCGACGCTCTTGCCCTCGTCCTTCGCGTCACCCTTGTCGCCCTCGCAGCCGGTGGTGAGCCCCAGGGTGAGCGCGGCGGCGAGCGCCGCCGTGGTGATCCTTGCGATCCGTCGTCGAGTCATGTACCGCACGTTAACAGGGCAGTTGGGACGGGGCATGGGCCCTTGGGCCCATCTACGGCGGACCGGAGCCGAGCAGCGTGAACGCCCCGTACGCGCCGGACGCGAGCGCCAGACCTGCGAGAACGCCGATCCGGCCGCGCACCGGGAGGCGGACGAGGGCGACCGCGGCGGGCAGCAGGAGGCCGAACGCGGGCATCATCAGGCGCGGCCGGGAGCCGAAGTACGCGGCGCCGATCAGCGAGATCACGACCATGGCGATCGTGTAGACGAGCAGCGGCAGCGGCTGGCGCTGCCGTACGCAGAGCACGACTGCCCAGGCGAGCAGCGCGAGGACGGCGCACAGGCCGAGCGCGGCGAGCGGCGGCAGCCCGACGATGAAGCGGGCGAGCGCGACGCCGCCGTCGATGCTGTTGCCCCACGCGGCCTGGACGTCGAAGTAGGCGGTGGCGCTGCCCTCGCGGACGCCGACGTACACGATGTACGCGAGCCAGCCGAGCGGGGCGAGGAGCACGCCGGCCGCGGTGCGGGCGGGCAGCCGCCGTTCGCGTACGACCGTCATGACGGCGGTGATCCCGAGCGCGGCGACGAGCGCGGCGGCGGACGGCCGGGTGAGCCCGGCGAGAGCGCAGAGCAGGCCGGCGAGGATCCAGCGGCCGCGCAGCACGGCGTACAGCGACCAGGCGGCGAGCGCGGTGAAGAGGGTCTCGGTGTACGCCATGGACTGCACGAACGCGGTCGGGTACACCCCCCACAGCACGGCCAGCGCGATCCCGGCGGACCGTCCGGCGACGTGGGCGCCCACGGCGTAGATCCCCCAGGCCGCGGCGAACGCGGCGAGCCAGGCGATGATCAGCCCGGCCGTGGCCGCGTCGAACGGCGACACGGCGGCGAGCCCGCGCTCCAGGGCGGGGAAGAGCGGAAAGAACGCAAGATCGGAGTGAACGGCCCCGCCGGGCAGGGTGACCTCGTGCCCGTACCCGTTCTCCGCGATCCGCACGTACCAGACGGCGTCCCACCGCCCCATGAGCCGATGCAGCGCGTCCTTCCCCTGCACCGCCGCCGCCACCCCGAGCACCGCCATCCCGACGAC
>NZ_DATCVQ010000451.1:0-12049 GCF_036566765.1 Streptomyces sp. | reverse complement strand
TGGTGGTCCTCCTGATCGCAGCGATCGCCTTCGCGAACCGCGGCGGCGGGGAGGGTGCCGAGACGGGCACGGGCGAGTCCAAGAACCCGGGGGTTGCGCCGACGGCGGCGACGGGCGTTACGCCGGTGGGCAAGGGCTGGGGCAGAGACCAGCAGGGCGCCCAGAGCGCAGCGGCGAACTACTCGGTGGCGCTCGGCTCCGCCGACATGTTCGACGCCGCTCGCCGCCGCGAGATCGTCGACGCGGTCTACGCCCCCGACGTGGCCGCTGCGCGGCGTGGTGACCTCGACAAGGTGTACTCGGACAAGGCATTCCTGACCCGGATCGGTCTCCAGGAGGACGGCACCGCCCCGAACGGACTGACGTTCATCTCCCGCGTCGTACCCGTGGGATCGAAGACCGAGAACTTCGGGTCCGACCGTGCCACCGTGGCGATCTGGTACTCGTCGCTGTTCGGGCTGGCCGGCGAGGGCTCGCAGAACCCCGTATCGGAGAGCTGGTACACGAACACGTACGAGCTCCGCTGGGTCGACGGCGACTGGAAGGTCACCGGATTCGAGCAGAAGGACGGCCCCGCGCCCGTGGGTCGCGACCAGCGTGCCTCCGGTGCCGAGGAGATGGCGGATGCCGTCGACCAGTTCGGAGGGTTCACCTATGCCCGCTAGGCAGGCCCGACGAGCCCTCACCGTCACATCGGCATTCGTTGCCGTGCAGACTTCCGCCGTGCTGCTGGCGGGCCGTGTCTGGGCGGCCCCTACTCCCACGCCGACGCCCAGTCCGAGCCCTAGCAGTAGCAACAACCCGTGCGACCTGATCCGAGGCCCCGCCCGCGACTACTGCGAAAACGGCCAACCCGGCCGAGGCGGCTCCACCGCCCCCGACCCCACCGCCGCCCTAGACCCCCTGACCTCCCTCGCCCGAGGCTGCGCCGACGCCGCCGTTGCCATCGTCGACGCGCTCTCCAAGGCCGTCAAAGCCACCGCCGACGTCGACTTCACGAACCCCGCCTTCCTCGCCCGCTACGCCATCGTCTTCGCCGCCGCCACCTTCCTGACCCTCCTCCTCTGGCTCCTGGCCGTCGCCAAGAGGGCCATCCGGGGCGTGCCGCTCACCACCGCGCTCTCCGAGGCGATCGGGTTCCTCTGGCTGACCGTCCTCGCGTCCGCGTTCACGCCGCTGATCCTCTACACCGTCGTCTCGGCCACCGACTCCGTCACCGAGGTCATCGCCTCCGGCACGAACCAACAGACGGACGTCTTCTTCGGCAGCTTCAAGCAGGCGCTGCAGAAGGGCGACAGCATCAGCGGCGGGCCGATCATGTTGATCATCGTGTCCCTCGTCACCGTCCTCGCCGCGGGTGTGCTGTTCCTGGAGCTGTTCCTGCGCGCCGTGCTGCTCTACGTCGGCGCGCTGCTCGGCGTCGTGGTGTACTCGGGGCTCGTCGACAAGAACATGTGGGGCCACGTACGCCGCTGGGCCGGGATCATGATCGCGGTCATCCTCGTCAAGCCGGTCATCGTGATCGTGCTCGGGCTCGCCGGGGCGCTGTCCTCCGGCACCGGGCCCGACTCGTTCTCCGCCGTCGTGTCCGGCCTCGCCATCATCCTGCTCGCGATCTTCGCCTCGGCGATGATCTACCGCTTCGTGCCGGGCTTCGGCGACGAGATCGTCGCCTCCCGCAACAACCGCCTGCACCGCGCCGGCGAGAACGCCGCCGCCGCGGTCATCTCCTCCCCCGCCTCCCTCGTCTCGCAGGGCATCAAGACCCACAGCACCCGGGACAACGGAGGCGGCGGCAACAGCGGCTCCCAGGCCGCCCGCCCCGCGAACCCCGTCTCCGGAGGCGTCGCCGCCCACAGCAGCCGCGGGGGCGGCGGCGGAAATGTCCCCTCCGCCGCACCCCCGCCACCGCCGCGCCGTAGCGGCGGCAGCGCCGCCCCGACCTCGGGCACCCCGCACAGCAACCGCAAGAGCACCGGAAGCACAGGAAGCACAGGAGGTGGAGGGCGTTGACGATCCAGTCCCACCCGGTCGCGCCCCGCCGCACGTATCTGATCGGCCGGGCCCGGCCGAACGCGATCGTCGGCAAGAACCGCGAGACCGGCGAGATCGCGCTGATCATCGCGGGCGCGTTCCTCGGCATGATGAGCGGACTGCTGGTCCCCGTCCTGTCCCTGCGGATCGTGCTGCTCACCGGCTTCCCGATGCTGGCGCTCGCCGCCGTGTACGTCCCGTACAAGCACCGCACCTTCTACAAGTGGTTTGAAATCAACCGCAGCTACAAGCGGATCCTCAAGCAAGGCACCGCGTACCGCTCCTCCGTCGCCGAGGCCGGCACCCGGCTCGACGGCCGCGAGGTCGAGGTCGGGCCGCCACCCGGCATCGGCCGCATCAACTGGCTCGCCGCGCCCTTCGGGCCCGACGAGATCGCCGTACTCCTCCACGCCGACCGGCGCACCGTCACCGCCGCCATCGAGATCGAGGGACCCGGCGTCGGACTGCGCGACAGCGAGGACCAGGAGGCCCTGGTCGACCGCTTCGGCACCCTCCTCAAGCACGTCGCCAACGGGGACGGCTTCGTCACCCGCCTCCAGATGCTGGCCCGCACCCTGCCCGCCGACCCCGACGCGCACGCCAAGGACGTCGCCCAGCGCGGCGACGCCAACGCGCCGGCCTGGCTCCAGCAGTCGTACGACCAGCTCCAGTCGATGGTCTCCACCTCCAGCGAGCAGCACCGCGCCTACCTGGTCGCGTGCATGCACTACACCCGCGAACTCGCCGCCGAGGCCAACGCCATGGCGCGCGCCGCCCGGCACGCCTCCGGCGCGAAGAAGCTCGACCAGGACGCCGGCCTCGCCGTCGTCATGGCCCGCGAGCTCACCGACATCTGCGCCCGGCTCGCCGAGGCGGACATCCGCGTACGACAGCCCCTCGGCCAGTCCCGGCTCGCCTCCCTCGTGCACTCCATGTACGACCCGGACCACCCCATCGACCACATCCAGGCGATGACGAAACGAAACGCTTGGCCCGCCGAGCTGGACGCCGTCGAACCGACGTTCCTGCAGGCCAAGACCCGCGAGTCGTCCACCCGCGCCCCCTGGTGCCATGCCACCGCCTGGGTGAAGGAGTGGCCGATGACGCCCGTCGGCGTCAACTTCCTCGCCCCGCTGCTCGTCCACACCCCGGACGTCATCCGCACGGTCGCCGTCACCATGGACCTGGAGCCGACCGAGGTCGCCATCGAGCGGATGCTGACCGAGAAGACGAACGACGAGGCCGAGGCCAACCGTGCCGCCAAGATGAACCGCACGGTCGACCCGCGCGACATCGCCGCCCACGGCCGGCTCGACCAGCGGGGTGAAGATCTCGCCAGCGGCGCGGCAGGGGTCAACCTCGTCGGGTACATCACTGTGTCGTCGCGTTCCCCCGAGGCCCTGGCCCGGGACAAGCGCACGATCAGGGCCTCCGCCGGCAAGTCGTATCTGAAGCTGGAGTGGTGCGACCGCGAGCACCACCGGGCCTTTGTGAACACCTTGCCGTTCGCGACCGGCATCCGCCGCTAGCGCTGATAGGGGCCCTGATCCTCATGCGAGATCCGCTGTCCGCCGTCACCGAAGCCTTCACCGCCTTCCTCTTCGGCAAGGTCGAGACGACCCGGCTGCCGGTACGGACGTCCACCGGACAGGCCCAGGCCGTCTACCTGCCGACGGCCGCGCCCGGCCTCGGCGACTCGGGCGTGATCATCGGCCGCGAGGTGTACAGCGGCAAGGGCTACATCTACGACCCCTTCCAGCTGTACGGCCAGCAGCTCCCCGCCCCGCACTGGCTCGTCCTCGGCGAGTCCGGCAACGGCAAGTCGGCGCTGGAGAAGACGTACGTGCTCCGGCAGCTGCGGTTCCGCGACCGCCAGGTCGTCGTCCTCGATGCGCAGGGCGAGGACGGCGTCGGCGAGTGGAACCTCATCGCCCAGGAGCTGGGGATAACGCCGATCCGGCTCGACCCGATGGTCGCCGTCGACGACGGCATCCGGCTCAACCCGCTCGACCCGTCGATCACCACCACCGGCCAGCTCGCCCTGCTCCGGACGATCATCGAGGTCGCGATGGGGCACGGGCTCGACGAGCGCTCCGGCTTCGCGCTGAAGGTGGCGCACGCGTACGTCAACGAGCACATCAACGACCGGCAGCCGATCCTCACCGACATCGTCGAGCAACTGCGCCACCCGGAGGCGGAGTCGGCCGAGGCGATGAACGTCGACATAGACGACGTACGCGCCTGGGGCCTGGACGTCGCCCTCGTACTGGACCGGCTGGTCGACGGCGACCTGCGGGGCATGTTCGACGGCCCCACGACCGTCGGCATCGACCTCGACGCGCCGCTGATCGTCTTCGACCTCTCGCACATCGACCGCAACTCGATCGCGATGCCGATCCTGATGGCGATCGTGGGCGTCTGGCTGGAGCACACCTGGATCCGCCCCGACCGGAAGAAGCGCATCTTCCTGGTCGAGGAGGCCTGGCACATCATCAACAGCCCGTTCGTGGCGCAGCTCTTCCAGCGGCTGCTCAAGTTCGGCCGCCGGCTCGGCCTGTCCTTCGTCGCCGTCGTCCACCACCTCTCCGACGTGGTCGACGGGGCGGCGGCCAAGGAGGCCGCGGCGATCCTGAAGATGGCCTCGACCCGGACCATCTACGCCCAGAAGGCGGACGAGGCCCGGGCCACCGGCCAGGTCCTCGGCCTGCCCCGATGGGCGGTCGAGATCATCCCCTCGCTCACCCCGGGCATCGCGGTCTGGGACGTCAACGGCAACGTGCAGGTGGTCAAACACCTGATCACAGAGGCCGAACGGCCGCTGGTCTACACGGACCGGGCCATGACGGAGTCCTCGCCGATCGACCTCCCCGAGGACGTCCAGGCGGCGGAATGGGAGGCGGAACGCCGGGCCGCGCTGATCGAACAGCAGCAGCGCGCGCAGCTCGGCGAGTCCTCCGAGTCGACGGTGGCGTAGAGAACGGGTACTGCGGTGGCGGTGGAACGGCGTGAAGAACGGCGTGAGGGCGGCGGGATCCCGGACGGCCTGCTGGTGGCGCTGCTCGGGTTCCTGGTCGGGCTGACGGTCCTGATCTGGACGGCGACGGGCCTCGCCGGCCTGTTCGCGCACGGCGCGTGGCCGGACGGGGTCACCTTCACCCGTACGCCGCTGGCCGCCCGCTCCCTCCTGGGCGACCCGCAGCACCTGGCGGCGGCCTGGCCGGCCACCCCGCCGGGACAGCTCTCCGGGTACGGGCTCTTCTGGGGGCTGCTGATCGGCGAGCTGATGGTCGCCGCGGTCCTGGCGGTCTTCGCCCTCGGCACCCTGGCCCGCTGGCGGGCGGTACGGGCGCGGGGGCGGGGGGACGCGAAGGCGAGGGCGGGGGTGCGGGCGGAGGCCGAGGTCGAGGCCGAGCTGCTGCGGGAGCCGGTGGCTCCGGTACGGGCGCAGGCCGCACCAGTCCCTGTGCCCGTCGCGGACCCACCGGTCCCCGTGCCCGCCGCGGAACCACCGGCCCCCACGCCGCCGCCCGCGGAGATCCCGTACGAGACCGTCCCCGAGGTCCCCCCGACCCCGGCCGCCCCCGTCCTCCCCGCCCCCCGCACCCCCCGCCTCCTCTACGGAGCCGCCGCCGCGCGGCGGCCGTCCGCGCTGCGGGCCGTCCAGGAGGCGGAGGGGGCCGTGCTCGTCGTCACGTCCGATCCGTCGCTCTGGGACGACACCAAGGACGCCCGGGCCAAGCTCGGACCCGTCCTGCTGTACGACCCGGGGCACCTGTGCGACACGCCCGCCCGGCTGCGCTGGTCGCCCACGAGCGGCTGCGAGGACCCCACGACCGCCCAGGAGCGGGCCGTCGCGCTGCTCGCCCCCGTACGGCCGCCGTCCCGGCTCGACGCGGCCGTGGCGGAGACCGCCGAAACGCTCCTGCGCTGCTGGCTGCACGCCGCCGCCGTCGACGGCCGGCCCTTCAAGCAGGTGCACCGCTGGGCCCAGGGCACCGGCGCCCACGAGCCCGTACGGATCCTGCGCACGCACCCCAAGGCCGCCGGCGGACACGCCGGGCTCCTGGAGTCCTCGCTCACCGCGCACACCGAACGGCGCGACATGGCGCAGGAACTGACGGCCCGTGCGCTGGCCGCGCTGTCCTCCGTGCACATCCGGGACGCCTGCACGCCGAATCGAGCCGATGCGCTGACCTTGGAATCATTCGTCCACGAAGGGGGCACCCTTTACGTGGTGGGGGAACCGATCGAGGATCCGCGCAGCCGCCCCGGCGCGATGCCGCTGCTGACCGCCCTCACCGCAAGCGTGGTCGAGCACGGCCGCCGCATGGCCGCACGGTCATCCGACGGTCGGCTCGACCCACCAATGACCCTCGTCCTCGACGACGTCGCCGCCGTGGCCCCTCTTCCCCAGCTCCCGGAGCTGCTGGCGACCGGCCAGGACCAGGGCCTGCCGACCCTGGTCCTCCTCCGCTCCCAGGAACAGGCCCGCGCCCGCTGGAGCAGTCCCCTGCCGCCGTGAGCCTCAGAAGTCGACGAGCCCGGCCAGGGAGGCGTCCCTGCGGTACTTCTCCGGCGCGTGACGGCGCAGCGCCTCGTCCAGGCGGGTCACCTCCGGCCCGGCCGCCCCCGAGTTCGCGCCGGCACCCGAAGGCAAGTCAGCCACCTCAGACGGTCGCGCGCCGGATCTCGTACTCGAGCTCCAAGGACCCCTCGTCCCCGGGCACCGCCACCTGCTCGCCCGTCGCCTCGAAGCCGAAGCGCCGGTAGAAGGCCGCGGCCCGCGCGTTGTCCTCGTGGACGTACAGCCGCACCCGCTGGATCAGCGGCTCCGACAGCGTCCACGACCACTCCACGCCGGCCCCGAACAGCGCCTCGGTCACACCCGTGCCGCGCACCTCCGGCCGGACGTACACGCCCACCACATGCGTCTGGTCGACCTTGGCCGCCTCGCCGAACCGCACCTCGTCCGAGGGCCGCTCGACCAGCACCGTGATCGTCCCCACCCAGGTCCCGTCCGGGGCCTCGGCGATGAGCTGGCGGGCCGTCGCGCTGCCCTCGGCCGCGCCCTCCGCCCGCTCCTGCCAGAACGAGTCGGGCCGGGCGACGGACGCCTCGTACGTGTCCAGGAAGGCGATCGGCGCGGCCGGGTCCTGCAGCGCGGCGAGCCGGATCTCGCGGGTCTTCTCCCACTCGTCGCCGCGGACGGGGCGTATCAGGTAGTCGTTCATCCCCCGATCTTCGCCGGGGCCGACGCTCCCCGACAAGGGGATAAGGAGTCGGCGAACCGGCGTCGTACCCCGGTACTACGCCCGCCCGCCACCTGCCCTCCACGGTCGGACGCCCGCCGACTCCCCGCTCCCTACCGTCGTAGACATGATCCACGCAGACGAACTCACCAAGCGGTACGGGGACAAGACCGTCGTCCAGGACCTGAGCTTCACCGTCCGGCCGGGCACGGTCACCGGGTTCCTCGGCCCCAACGGCGCAGGGAAGTCCACCACCCTGCGCATGCTCCTCGGCCTGGACGCGCCGACCCGCGGCCGGGCCACCGTCGCCGGCCGTTCGTACGCCGCCCACCCCGCGCCCCTCACCCGGGTCGGCGCGCTCCTGGAGGCCCGCTCCGTCCACCCCGGCCGGTCCGCCTTCCACCACCTCATGGCCCTCGCCCACACCCACGGCATCCCACGCTCCCGCGTCGAGCACGTCCTCGATCTCGCGGGGCTGACCGAGGTCGCCCGCCACCGCGTCAAGGGTTTCTCGCTCGGCATGGGCCAGCGGCTCGGGATCGCGGCGGCGCTGCTCGGCGACCCGGAGACGGTGATCCTCGACGAACCGGTCAACGGCCTCGACCCCGAGGGCGTGCGCTGGATCCGCAACCTGCTCAAGTCGCTGGCCGCGGACGGGCGTACGGTGCTGATCTCCTCGCACCTGATGAGCGAGATGGCCCTCACCGCCGACCACCTGATCGTCATCGGCAGAGGCCGGCTCCTCGCCGACACCACCGTCGCCGAGCTCGTCCGGCAGGCCGGCGGGGACACCGTCAAGGTCGTCACCCCGGAGGCCGACCGGCTGCGCACCCTGCTGCTGCCGACCGGTGCGCTCGTCGCCTCAGAGGGCGCGGACACGCTGCGGGTGAGCGGCACCGACGCCGCCGCCGTCGGCCACACCGCCGCCGCCCACGGCGTCCCGCTGTACGAACTCACCCCGGAGACCGCCTCCCTGGAGCAGGCGTTCATGGACCTCACCCACGACTCGGTGGAATACCAAGGAGCGGCAGCATGACCAGCACCACGACGACCCAGTTCCGCGTGACGCCGGCCCGCGTCCTGCGCTCCGAATGGCACAAGCTGTGGACGGTCCGCTCCTCCTGGATCACGATGCTGACCGGCGCGGTCCTGGTCCTCGGCGTCGGCCTCCTCATGGGCGCGACGTACGAGAGCGGCGGCGGCGACTCCGACGTCGACACCGTCGTCCTCGTTCTGTACGGCACCCAGCTCGGCGGCGTCTGCCTCGCCGTCCTCGGCATCCTCGTCACCGCCGGCGAGTACACGACCGGCCTGATCCGCGCCTCGCTCACCGCCGTCCCACGCCGCCTGCCGGTCCTGTGGGCGAAGGCCACGGTGTTCACCGCCACCGTCTTCACGCTCTCGCTGCTGACCGCGCTGCTCACCTTCGAGGTGGCGCAGGCGTTCCTGGCCGACACCGACCAGGCCGCGTCCCTGTCCGACCCGGGCGTCCTGCGCGCCGTCGCCGGCAACGCCGCCGGCACGACACTCCTCGCCGTGCTCGCCCTGGGCCTCGGCGCGGCGCTCCGCTCCGTCGCGGGTGGGATCGGCGCGTTCATCGGCGGCGTGATGGTGCTGCCCGAGGTGCTCGGGATCCTCCCGTACGACGTCATGGAGACGGTCGTCCGGTACTTCCCCACCCAGGCCGCCGGGGCCCTCGGCACCGCCACTCCGATTCCCGGCGCCGCAAGCCCCGGCGCGGCGCTCCTGGCGCTCACGCTGTGGGCGGCCGCGGCCCTGGCCGTACCGGCCTGGCTGCTCAAGCGCCGGGACGTGTGACAGCCGACGAGCGACGGGCGATCATGACAGCCATGGAGACGACGACGGGCGCCCCGGACCAGGACTGGTCCGCGGGCGCCCCGCCGCTGAGCCAGTACATCCAGCGAAAGGTCCAGCGGGTACGGGACTTCGACCGCCGCCGCCCCTGGGTCTGGGACGTGCTGGTGACGGCGTTCTGGACGGCGGCGGCGCTGACGGACGCGGCCGGCGGCTGGCGCACCACCGCCCCCGACCCGAACGTCCCGGTGTGGCTGGTCGTGACGGTCAGCCTGGCCCTCTCGCTCCCCCTGCTGTGGCGTCGCCGGCGGCCGATGGCGGCGCTCGCGGTGATGGCGGCCGCCGCGCTCGTCGGCTACGGCTCGGGCGCCTACCTCCAGGCCGCCTACCTCCAGATGATCGTCGTCTTCGGCATGGCGCTGCGGATGCCGCTGCGGACGCTGGTGTGGCCTCTCCTGCTCGTCCTCCCGCCCCTGGTGCTCGGGGCGGTCCGATGGCCGAGGGGAAGCTGGGACCAGCTGATCGTGCCCACGGTGTGGGCGTACGCGATGGTCGCCCTGCTCGGCATCGCGGTCCGCAGCCGCCGGGACTACACCGCCGCGCTGGTCGAGCGGGCCCGCCGCCTGGAGGTCGAACGCGACCAGCAGGCCCGGCTCGCGGCGGCCGCCGAACGGACCCGCATCGCACGGGAGATGCACGACATCATCGGCCACAACCTGTCCGTCATCACGGGCCTCGCCGACGGCGGCGCGTACGCGGCCGCCAAGAGCCCGGAGCGTGCCGCCCAGGCCCTCACCGCCATCGGCACGACCAGCAGGCAGGCCCTCTCCGAACTCCGCCGTCTGCTCGGCGTGTTGCGGGACGACGAGGACGAGGCCGAGCGCGCCCCGCAGCCGACCCTCGCCGACCTGGAGGCCCTGGTCGACGGCGTACGGGCGGCGGGCCTCCCCGTACACCTGGATGTCCGCGACGCCCCCGACCCGCTGCCCCTGTCGGCCGGACGGCAGTTGACCGTCTACCGCGTGGTCCAGGAGGCGCTGACGAACACGCTGAAGCACGCGGGCGGCGGTCGGCCTCGGGCGGAGGTCGTGCTGGCGTACGGGACGGGCGAGGTGGACGTACGGGTCACGGACACGGGAACCGCCTCTGTCGTCGAGGGCGGCCAGGGCCAGGGGTTGAGCGGAATGCGCGAGCGCACGGCGCTCTACGACGGCACACTCGAAGCCGGCCCGCTGCCCACGGGCGGCTGGCAGGTCAGGCTCCGACTCGCCCTGGAGGACTCCCCCTCGTGACCACCGTGCTCATCGCGGACGACCAGCCGATGCAACGCTTCGGATTCCGCATGCTGTTGGAGAGCCAGGACGACATGCAGGTGGTCGGCGAGGCGGCGAACGGCGCCGAGGCCGTCCGCATGGTCGAACAACACCGCCCGGACGTCGTCCTCATGGACATCCGCATGCCCGGCCTGGACGGCATCGAGGCCACCCGCCGCATCGTCGCCGCGGGCGACCGCACCCGCGTCCTCATCGTCACCACCTTCGACCTCGACGCGTACGCGTACGACGGCCTGCGCGCCGGCGCCTCGGGCTTCCTGGTGAAGGACGCCCAGCCGGAGGAACTCCTCGCCGGCATCCGCGCGGTGGCGAGCGGCGACGCAGTCGTGGCCCCGAGCCTGACCCGCCGCCTCCTGGACGCCTACGTCCACCACCTGCCGGAGGCCGCACGGGCGGACCAGGCGGTGGTGGAGGACGGCCGACTGGCCGCCCTGACGGAAAGGGAGCGGGAGATCCTCACCGTCATCGGCCAGGGCTGGACCAACACGGAGATCGCGGAACGCCTCCACCTCGCCGAGTCGACGGTGAAGACGCACGTCAGCCGCATCCTGGCGAAGACGGGCGCGCGAGACCGCGTGCAGGCGGTCATCCTGGCGTACGACACCCAGCTCGTGACGCCGTCCTGACCTCGGGAGTGGGTCTACCCGACGTCGAACCGGTACCCGTGGCCGAGGTCGGCGGGGCAGGCGAAGATCCTCAGATCGTTCCAGCGCCCGACGGTGATCCCGGTGGTGTCGTGGCTGGCCACGGTGAACAGCAGCGGCATCACGCTGTCGCAGACCGCGCAACGGAACTCGTACGGGTCGGTGATGCCCCACGAGGGCCAGCCGCCGAACTTGTTCCCCGCCACCCGCGTAATGACGTCCGAGCCTTCGCCGCCGGTCTCCTTCACCAGCCGCTCGACGGCGGGCACGAGGGTCTCCGGAAGCTCGAACGGGGAGGGGAAGTCGGTGAGTCGAACGGGCGTCAGCGTGCAAGGCCGGGGCGAGAACCCGAAGTCCTCGTCCTCCTGACGCACGGGACGGGGCGGCGTCGCGAGTACGTCGCCCACGTCGGCGGCCCGCCGCCACCGGACCTCGACGACGGGGCTGACGTCCTCATGGGGCGCCGGCGGATCGTCGTGCACGTTGGGGCACCAGACCAGCTGGAAGACATCGGCCCCCTCCGGCCACCACGAGCCCGGGGCGTCCTTCTTGAAGACCTGAACGACGGGAACCATCGCGGAGGCGGGCAGCTCGTCGTCCAACCCTTCCTCCATCCCCTTCTCGTCGGGAAGGGAACAGTGCGGCCACGGCTCGTCGACCGGCCAGAGCAGGGGCCCGCCGATCGAGCTCTCGCGCACGGCCGGCTCACCCCGCTCGGGCACAAGAATCACCGCGGGCCGGGCATACGAGGCAAGGCCGGGGACGGCGGCGACTATCTCCTCCGCCGAGGGCCTGTCGGAGTAGGGAAGCATGCCCGGATTCTAGACACGCTGAACGCAGAAAAGCCCCGCACCATGAGGTGCGGGGCTTTCCCACAATGATTGTTCGGCGGCGTCCTACTCTCCCACAGGGTCCCCCCTGCAGTACCATCGGCGCTGAAAGGCTTAGCTTCCGGGTTCGGAATGTAACCGGG
>NZ_DATCVQ010000450.1:0-4767 GCF_036566765.1 Streptomyces sp. | reverse complement strand
GTCGCCGCCACCGACGGCCCGATGCCGCAGACCAAGGAGCACGTGCTCCTGGCCCGCCAGGTCGGCGTTCCGTACATCGTCGTCGCCCTGAACAAGGCCGACATGGTGGACGACGAGGAGATCCTGGAGCTCGTCGAGCTCGAGGTGCGTGAGCTCCTCTCCGAGTACGAGTTCCCGGGCGACGACCTGCCGGTCGTCAAGGTCTCGGCGCTCAAGGCGCTGGAGGGCGACAAGGAGTGGGGTGAGTCCGTCCTCGAGCTGATGAAGGCCGTCGACGAGTCCATCCCGCAGCCCGAGCGTGACGTCGACAAGCCGTTCCTGATGCCGATCGAGGACGTCTTCACGATCACCGGTCGTGGCACCGTCGTCACCGGTCGTATCGAGCGTGGTGTCCTCAAGGTCAACGAGACCGTCGACATCGTCGGTATCAAGACCGAGAAGGTCACCACCACGGTCACCGGCATCGAGATGTTCCGCAAGCTGCTCGACGAGGGCCAGGCGGGCGAGAACGTCGGTCTGCTCCTCCGTGGCATCAAGCGCGAGGACGTCGAGCGCGGCCAGGTCATCATCAAGCCGGGCTCGGTCACGCCGCACACCAACTTCGAGGCCCAGGCCTACATCCTGTCGAAGGACGAGGGTGGCCGTCACACCCCGTTCTTCAACAACTACCGCCCGCAGTTCTACTTCCGTACCACGGACGTGACCGGCGTCGTGACCCTCCCCGAGGGCACCGAGATGGTCATGCCGGGCGACAACACCACCATGTCCGTCGAGCTGATCCAGCCCGTCGCCATGGAGGAGGGCCTCAAGTTCGCCATCCGTGAGGGTGGCCGGACCGTCGGCGCCGGCCAGGTCATCTCCATCACGAAGTAATTCGTGGTCTGACCTGGTAGCTCGCTGAGCTGCAACGCAAGGGCCCCGCACCGAGAGGTGCGGGGCCCTTCGCGTTTTCCTGTGCGTCGTCCTGCGCTCCGGCCCGGGGGAGTACGTCAGCCCCGGGCGCCCTGCTCCGGGCGCCACGCCCACGGGTGGGCGTCCGCCCCGAGACCCACGGCGACCGCGCCCTGCGGGGTGAGGTGCAGCGCGGAGTCCCCGAGGGCGACGACGCCCTGCGTACGGGTGTGCAGCGCGCCGTCGCGGCGCAACTGGACCCGCCCGCGCAGGTCGCGCCCCACCAGGACCGTGCCGCGGGCGTCCGCGGCCGCGGTCACCGCGCCGTACCCGTCGAACGAGGCCGTACGGGGCCTGCCGCCGGTCGCCGGCACGGTCAGCAGCTTCGCGGCGGCCGGGGCACGGAAGTACACCTCCACGGCCGCGGCCGTGGCGACCGCCGCCACCGGGTCGCCGGCCCCCGGCAGCGGCGCGTCCTCGACGCCGTCTGCCCAGTGCCGTATCTCCTCGCGGCCCGCGGCGAACAGGTGGACGCGGCCCCGCGCGTCCACGAGCGCCCTCAGGCCGTCCTGCACCTCCGCGTCGCCGGGCAGGGCCCGCCAGCGGTCCCAGGTGCCGTCGGCCCGGCGGACCCGCGTCGAGACGCCCTTGTCGGCGTTGCGCACGAAGAGGTGGACGCGGCCGTCCGGCGCGGCCACCGCGACCGGGACGCCGATGCGCCGGCCGCGGTCGTCGCCGCGCTCCGGGTTGTCCAGGCCCTTCCAGGCGAGGAACTTCCCGCCGGGGGAGCGCTGCTCCAGGAGCACGATCTCGCGGTGGTTCGGGCCGCCGTGCCCGCCGAGCGCGGAGAACCGCAGCCCGAAGAGCAGCACCCGCCCGTCGGGAAGGGTCGCGGAGCCCAGGGCGGGCGCGAGCGGGCCGCCGCCCAGGTCCTCCGGCTCGCCCCACAGTCCGCTGCCCGGCGCGGTCTCGCGCCAGCGCACCGCGCGCAGCCCGAGCACGCCGTACGCGGCGAGCCGGCCGTCCGCCCCGGGGACCACGGCCGGGCCCGCGCCGGGGTGACGGTAGTGGGTGGCCCGTACCCAGCCCTTGACGTTCTTCAGCGGGCGGTCGCCGCCGACCCCGTAGTCGCCGCAGCCGGAGGGGTTGCCGCACTGCCAGGAGGCGTCGCCGCCGTACGGGACGAGGTGCCCGGCCTTCTCGCGGAGCACCGCCGACGGGAGGTTCTTGGGCCAGTGGCGGTTGTAGTAGCCGCGGAAGGCGGTGACGGCGAAGGCCGGCACGGTGCCGCCGCCCGCGGTGGCCTCGGCGACCCGGCGGACCATCGCGGCCCAGCTGAAGGAGGCCACGGCGGTGTGGTCCCCGTGGTCGGAGTAGCCGGGCTGCTCGCTGTCGAACTTCCGCTTCTTCTCGTCGCTGTGCTGGATGTCCGGGTCCGGGTCCAGGGTGTGGATCACGGTGGGGCGGTACGCCTCCATGAGCCCGGCGAGGACGTCGACGAGCTGGTCGTAGTCGTACGTGTCGGCCTTGCGCACGGGGGAGTCGGCGGCGAGCACGGTACGCAGCTCCAGCGCGCGGTCGCTCCACAGCGCGGGCAGCGCCATCCAGCGGCGGGGCGTGTGCATCGGCAGGTTGAGGAAGATCAGCTCGACCCGGCGCGCGCCGTTGTTCAGCGTGTTGATCTCGGCGCGTCGGCCGCCGCGCAGGGTGACGACGTCCTTGATCCAGGGCGTGAAGCGGGGGAGGCCCACCGCCTCCGCGTACGACTGGCGCAGGCCCTGGTGGCGGGCGGAGGAGTACGCGGGCCGGTCGGCGGGGGTGTTCGTGCGGCCCCGGCCCGGGACGTGGTTCTTGCCGTCGTGCTCGCCGGCGGAGACGTACACGGAGACCAGCGGGACGCCCGCGTCGAGCATCCGCTGGCCGTCCGGGTTCATGAAGTACAGGTCGTCGTCCGGGTGCGCGGCGATCTGCATCAGCTGCGCGCGCCGGGAGCCGCCGATGGCGAGGCCGGGCGCGGGGTCGGCGGCGGTGGCCTTGCGGCGCGGCGCGGGGACGGAGCAGCCGGCGACGCCGCCGAGGGCGGCCAGCGAGAGAGCGGCGGCGGAGGCGACGACGCTGCGGCGGCGGACGCGGGTGGGCGCGGGTACGAGGGGTGGTTCGGGTGCGCGGGCGGGGCCGGGTATGTGCGTGGGCTCGGGTATGCCTGCGTCCACTGTCCTGCTCCGTCCGCTTCCCCCGCAGCGGTCCGGCGCGTGGTGCCCCCGTACTGCGTCCTCATGACTTGTCGCATGCCGGCCGGGCCGGTCGGGGCCGCGTGCCGCGACTGACTAGACGGGCTCGGGCGGCGGAGGGTTGCCCGGGAGCGACGGATTCTCTTCCTGGCGCGCGTCCGCCTCGGCAGCGCGGAGCACCTCGCCGGTGCCCAGGCGGACGCGCGCCCGGACCCGCATCGGCTCGTCGCCGCGCCGGGAGAGCAGGACCAGCTCGGCGACCCGGGCCGTCATGGGGCCGAGGAGGGCCTCCGCCTCGCGGGCGAGGGGGTGCGGGTCGGGGCTGCGGCCGAGGGACAGATGCGGGGTGAAGCCGTGCGAGCGGGCTCCGCAGAGCGGGAAGCGGAGCTCCAGGGATCCCCGGAGCCGGGCCCAGGGCGCCTCGCCCGCGGCGGCCGGATCGAGCCAGACGGTGGCGTCCTCGCGGTGCCCGAACCAGTGGACGCCGGCGAGGCGGGCGGTGAACGGCGGGGTCTCGGCGACGGCCGCCGCGACCAGCGGCACGGCCCGGGCGAACTCCGTCTCGGGGACGAAGCCGAAGAGCACGTTGACATGCGGCGGCCAGCGGCGGATCTGCCGGTCGTGGGCGCGGCGGATGTGCTGGATCGGCGGCCACAGCTCCTGCGGCGGCAGCCAGGCGACGGCGGTGCGGTTGGTCGGCGGGACGGCGAGCAGCTCGGCGGGGTTCCGGGCCGGCTCGGGCCCGACCTGGCCGACGAGGGTCTCGTCGAGCCGGTCGACGCCGGAGGCCCGGTCCCAGACGACCTGGCCGTCCGCCTCGAAGAACACCACCCGGTGCCAGGGGATCTCCCCGCCCGGCACGAAGTCGTCGAGTGCGATCCGCTTCGGCGGCGCCCCGCGCTCCGCGATCCCCATCACGAACCGCTCGGGGTCGAAGCGGGGGTCCCACAGCACCCGGTGATAGATCTCGTCGCTGGTGTGCACCTTCACCCCCAGGACATGCCGGCGGGGCGCATCCAAGCGTGCGTGCGCCTCTGCGTGTACCCGTACGTGACGTGGGGTACAGTCTTCGCCCCCGATTGGCGGCGGCCAGGCCCGGTATGGCAGACTGTCGGGGTTGCTCGGTTGAGTGCCGATGCTGCGCGCCTCCCGCCGGGAGGACCGGAAGCGAGTCCCACAGTACTCGTCGCTTCTTCTCAGGAGCGGACGTACGGGAATCTTCCGGGAAGCGTATGCGGGGTGCAGACCAGGCACCCGGTGGGCCATCTGCGGACATTGCAGCCGCCTCCGGTCTCCACGGGTTTTGGGCCCGTACCCCCTTGGTTGGGAAATCCTTCGGGATTTTTTCGTAGAGGGAGTGCGACACGCCCGACCGCGTGGGTCGGAGGAGGAGTCGGTAGAACCCCCGGGTTCCAGAGCGTTACGAGACAAAGGACTACTAGTAGCCATGGCGGGACAGAAGATCCGCATCCGGCTCAAGGCCTACGACCACGAGGTCATCGATTCCTCGGCGAAGAAGATCGTCGAGACGGTGACGCGCACTGGTGCGTCGGTCGCGGGCCCGGTGCCGCTGCCCACTGAGAAGAACGTGTACTGCGTCATCAAGTCGCCGCACAAGTACAAGGACTCGCGCGAGCACTTCGAG
>NZ_DATCVQ010000449.1:0-5127 GCF_036566765.1 Streptomyces sp. | reverse complement strand
CAAGGACAAGCACCTCTACACCCTGGACCTCGGCGCGCTGGTCGCCGGCTCCCGCTACCGCGGTGACTTCGAGGAGCGCCTGAAGAAGGTCCTCAAGGAGATCCGCACCCGCGGCGACATCATCCTGTTCATCGACGAGCTCCACACCCTGGTGGGTGCGGGCGCCGCCGAGGGCGCGATCGACGCCGCCAGCATCCTCAAGCCGATGCTGGCCCGCGGTGAGCTCCAGACCATCGGCGCCACCACGCTCGACGAGTACCGCAAGTACCTGGAGAAGGACGCGGCCCTCGAGCGCCGCTTCCAGCCCATCCAGGTCGCCGAGCCGTCGCTGCCGCACACGATCGAGATCCTCAAGGGTCTGCGCGACCGGTACGAGGCCCACCACCGGGTCTCCATCACCGACGAGGCCCTCGTCCAGGCCGCGACCCTGGCCGACCGGTACATCTCGGACCGCTTCCTGCCGGACAAGGCGATCGACCTGATCGACGAGGCCGGATCCCGGATGCGCATCCGCCGGATGACCGCGCCGCCGGACCTCCGCGAGTTCGACGAGAAGATCGCCGGCGTCCGCCGGGACAAGGAGTCCGCGATCGACTCCCAGGACTTCGAGAAGGCGGCGTCTCTCCGCGACAAGGAGAAGCAGCTGCTGGCGGCGAAGACCAAGCGGGAGAAGGAGTGGAAGGCCGGCGACATGGACGTCGTCGCCGAGGTCGACGGCGAGCTGATCGCCGAGGTCCTCGCGACCGCCACCGGCATCCCGGTCTTCAAGCTGACCGAGGAGGAGTCCAGCCGACTGCTCCGCATGGAGGACGAGCTCCACAAGCGCGTCATCGGTCAGAAGGACGCCGTCATCGGCCTCTCGCGGGCGATCCGTCGTACGCGTGCCGGTCTGAAGGACCCGAAGCGTCCCGGCGGCTCGTTCATCTTCGCCGGCCCGTCCGGTGTCGGTAAGACCGAGCTGGCCAAGTCGCTCGCCGAATTCCTCTTCGGCGACGAGGACGCGATGATCTCCCTCGACATGTCGGAGTTCAGCGAGAAGCACACCGTCTCGCGTCTCTTCGGTTCCCCGCCCGGATACGTCGGCTACGAAGAGGGCGGCCAGCTCACCGAGAAGGTGCGCCGCAAGCCGTTCTCCGTCGTCCTCTTCGACGAGGTCGAGAAGGCCCACCCCGATATCTTCAATTCCCTTCTCCAGATCCTGGAGGACGGTCGCCTGACCGACTCCCAGGGCCGGGTCGTGGACTTCAAGAACACGGTCATCATCATGACGACCAACCTCGGGACCCGGGACATCTCGAAGGGCTTCAACCTCGGCTTCGCTGCCCAGGGCGACACGAAGTCCAACTACGAGCGGATGAAGGCGAAGGTCAGCGACGAGCTGAAGCAGCACTTCCGCCCGGAGTTCCTCAACCGTGTGGACGACGTCATCGTCTTCCCGCAGCTGACCCAGGACGACATCCTCCAGATCGTCGACCTGATGATCAGCCGCGTGGACGAGCGCCTGAAGGACCGGGACATGGGCATCGAGCTCTCCCAGTCCGCGAAGGAGCTCCTCGCGCAGAAGGGCTACGACCCGGTCATGGGCGCCCGGCCGCTGCGCCGGACGATCCAGCGCGAGGTCGAGGACACGCTCTCCGAGAAGATCCTCTTCGGCGAGCTGCGCCCCGGTCACATCGTGGTCGTGGACACCGAGGGCGAGGGCGAGGCGAAGACCTTCACCTTCCGCGGCGAGGAGAAGTCGGCGCTGCCGGACGTCCCGCCGATCGAGCAGGCGACGGGCGGCACGGCCGGCCCGAACCTCTCGAAGGAGGCGTGAGGCCGCGACTGAGCGGCTGAACGCTTGAACGAGTGACAGGGGCGGCCCCGGAACCGATGAGGTTCCGGGGCCGCCCCTTTTTTCACGCCGTCACGTCACGTTCACGCCGTCACGTTCACGCCGTCACGCGGAACTCATGTCCTCACGCCTTCAGGCCGAAGCGGCCGCCGAAGGCCTCCTTGCCGAGGATCTGCCGCTTCGGCAGCCCCGAGACCCGCAGCCGCAGATCCGGCACCACGTGCAGCGGGGCGAGGTCCAGCTTCGTCCCCGGGATCTCCGGATACGCGAGGGTGAGGGTGCGCAGCCGGGGAATCCGGGCGAGCGCCTCCAGGTCGGCGGGCGAGACCCGTACCGCGTCCAGATGGACGGCCTCCAGAGCCGGAAGCGCGGTGAGCGGGGCCAGGCCGGCCACGCCCGGGCAGCGGCGTACGGCGAGCTGGGTGAGCTCCGCGCCGCAGCACTTCAGGAACCCGAGATCGGTGAGCGCGGGGTTGTCCGCGATGCCGAGGGTGACCACGCGGCGGCCGGCGAACGCCGCCGTCAGCTCGGCCGGTTCGAAGTCCCCCGCGACGTCCAGATGTGGGGCGTCCGGGAGCATCCCGAGCCGGGCGAGCTGCTCGGGCGCGCTGACGAGCAGCGGCGCCTCGGCCAGATCCGCGCGGGCGAGCACCTCGCGGGCGTACTCCTCGGCCGGGTACGCCGACCAGCGCCGGGCCAGCGGGAAGACGTGCCCGGCCTCGGCGTAGCGCCGGGCGTACGGGATCGCGGCGCTGCCGCCGATCTCGCCGATCAGGTCGACCACCTGCCCGACGGCGTCCTTGGCCACCTCCTCGGGGGCCGGCAGCATGTCGAGGACGTACTCGCCCAGGCGGGCGAGCTGGGCCCGCTGGGTCGCGTTGCGGGGCTCGACGACCGATTTCACCGCCTTGCGGACCCGCTCGTACAGGACCTCCGGCAGCCAGGCCGCGTGCTGGGCGGCCTGCGCCGCGAGCACGTACAGCGCCGTCTTCTGGTCCCGCACCCGGGCGGCGGAGCCGGCCGCGAGCAACCCCTCGACCAGGGCCGGGAGTTCGCGTCGCGAGCAGTGGCCGGCGGCGAGCAGCAGTACGTCGTGCCACTGCTGTTCGTGGGTGTGCCGCAGCAGCTCGGCCAGCAGGTCGTCCTCGACGAACTCCTTGGCCGCCAGGAAGTCCTGGAAGGTGCGGTGCGCGAACTGGAAGACGTCGTCGGTGCGTTCCTGGAGCAGGCCGCTGCGGTTGAGGAGATGGGTCAGCACCTCGTCGGCCGTGCCCTGCTTTTGTACCCGTGGCATGCCGGCCAGGCCGCGCTCCACCTGCCGCAGGGCCTGCGTGCGGGTCAGCTCGGTCTGGCCGCCGCGCACCAGCCACACCGCGATCCGCTGCAGCAGCTGCCGGTGATCCTCCACGGACATGCGGATGCCGTCCGGCGCGTCGATCCGGCGGCGCTTGTCGCGCGTGCCGAGCAGCATCGCGAGCGCGGACTCGTACAGCGCCCAGCGGGTCTCCGGCAGGAAGCCCTCGCGTAAGCGGTGCAGGGCGCAGATGACCGCGCACAGGAGCGGGGTGCGGGCGAGGTCGGCCAGGGCCGGGTTGTGGCGGAACTGGAGGGCGAGGTCGCGTTCGAGGACGTCCAGGCCGCCGGGGTCGACGCCGTCGAGGCGGGCCGCGTCGTGCCAGGCGGTCACGAACGTCTGGATGTCCGCGTCCCGCATCGGCAGCAGGGTCAGTTCCTCGAACTTCTCCGCGCCGAGCCAGTCGGGGTCCACGGCGAGCGGCCGCACGGTCACCACGCACCGCGTGCGCGGGAAGCGGGCGAGGAGCCCGGAGAGCCAGGCGTGCGCGGCCTCGCGGTCCTCCCGCGGCACCTCGTCGAGCCCGTCGACCATCAGCAGTGCCCGGCCCGCCGCGAGGACCCGGCCGGCCCACCCGTCGGGCGCGGTGTCGATCACGAGCCCGGCGACGCCGGGCAGTTCGGCGGGCGCGGGGAAGACCCCGCCATGGGCGCGGAGCGTGCGCAGCGGGACGACGAAGGGGACGAGGCCGTTCAGCTCGGCGAGGTGCGGCCCGAGCGTCCCGGCGGCGGCGTGCGCGGCCAGCCACCACACGAGCGTGGTCTTCCCCGCGCCCGCATCGCCGCGCAGCAGGACGCGGGGCCGAGAGGCGAGCAGATCGTCGATCCTGTGCGGGACGGGCGCGGCGTCGCCCTCCTCGGCCGCGGCCTCCAGAGAGAGGTAGGCGGTGTCGAGGTCCCACTCGGCAGAGCGGCGGTCCAGCTCGTCGAGCCCGAAAATCTTGGTCCGGCGGTAGGCGGCGCCGAGGGCTTCGGCGTACTCCTGCTCGTAGGGGGAGTCCTGGGTGGTGTGGAGGGTGTGGGCGGTCGGCTCGGGCGGCAGGCTGCCGGTCGCGTTGAGGAACGCGCCCCTGAAGCCGCCGCTGGTGACGATCGCGCCGAGGGGCACGCACTCCACCCGCCGGTGGCCGCGGCCCCGCGGCACCGCTTTGACGATGCCGAGGAGCCCGCTGCCGGCGAAGACCGGCGCGCCGGACAGGCCGGCGAGGGGCGAGGCGCCGTCGGACGGCTCCGTGGCCGGGGGCCGGTCGAGTTCGAGGACCATGGTGCGGCGGATGAGTCCGGCCAGCGGGAGCACCGTGCCCGTGTACTGGTCGATCTCCAGCTTGCGTCCCTCGTCGTAGCGCTGGATCCGCGGGAATCCGACCACCTCGCAGCCGGGCAGCGGGCGTTCGGTCGCGACGGTGGCGAGCTGGATGGTCGTCGTGTTCAGCAGGGTGGTGACGAGCCCGGGGATCAGGCTCTCCGGCGCCTTGAGCAGCGCGGCGTCGAGTTGCTGGTCCGACCAGATCACCCGGCACAGGACCCGGTCGCGCAGACCTGGCACGGACACCCAGGCCGTGTAGCCGGCCGCCACCACATGAGCACAGGTGAGGACGGTGTCGTCGGTGAGCAGCACCCCGCTGCCCTGCCGGCCGGTCTGCTCGGTGTGGACGGCGACCACGCCGCGCGCCGGGACGCGATGGGCCATCAGACGCCCGACCCGAAGTCGGAGGTGTCGCCCGCGTCCTCGTTGCCGACCAGCCACGCGCCGCCCGTCGTCGCGTTGCGGGGCTTGAGGGTGAAGGAGACGCGGTGCATCTCGCCGCGCGTACGGCTCGCGTCCGCGCCGGCCTCGACGACCCAGGCCTTCACCTTGCCCCCGCCCTTCACCTCCTTGCGCAGCTCGATCGTGAACTCCATCTCGATGTCGCCCACTTCGAAGGCGACGGGCCGCCCGG
>NZ_DATCVQ010000448.1:0-5052 GCF_036566765.1 Streptomyces sp. | reverse complement strand
GACAACGGTCTTCCTGCTGCCACGTGTGCACGTTGTCGATGTCGTGCAGCGCCTCCGCAATCCGCTCCCGCAATGCTTCCCGGGAGGCTACTGGTTGGGGCTGCAGGTGGGGCAGGGCAGCGAGGCCCTTCCGCGCCAGGTCGTGCCACCGGTTGGGCGTGGGGTACTGCTCCCAGCTCCAGTCGCCAGGCACCCATTCGGCGTCGAACAGGACACGCGCCAACGCATCGACCGCCTCGTCACTCACCCCTACAGACTCGGCAGCCATCCGCGCATGCATCTCTTCCAGTCCCTCGCGGGCGAGACGGACACCGGCAGGCTCTACAGGATGGGCGGCAAGCAGTTCGTGGATGGCCTTCAGCACGGCATCTGCGCCGAGCCTGACGTCGCCGTTTCGTGCGGCCATCGCCTCGAACCTGTCGCAAGTCTTCTCCAACGCCACTCGCAGGGATTCAGGTGAATGTGCTCCTACCTGAACGGGACGGCCAGCGTTCAGGTTCTCTTCGGTGCTCACGACAGCCCCAACTCTCCACGGACCCAGTCGTTAGCCTCAGCCTCGGACGGGAATGTGCCTGATGTCCCAAGGTCACCGCCCTCAACCCAGACCGTTCCGTACCACTCCTTGCGCTTGTCGACCCCGACGACACCGCGGATCTCCCCGTTCTCCGGGTTCGCGTAGGCGATTGTGTTTGGCATCACTTCACCGAGCCCGTCACGGTGATCGAGATGACCGACAGCTGCGGCACTGTCGTCTCCCCGCCGATCTGCGTGTCGTACGAGTATGAACCCACCACGACCACCTTCGCCGTGAACAGGTCGTCCTGCACCAGGTCCGACAGGTCGCCGCTGATGTTCGTCATCAGCGTGTTCGTCGGGTAGTCCACGTAGCCGTACTCGGGCAGGTGCTTCACGCCGTCCACGTCCGCACGGAACTGGTCGTCACCGGTGGCCGAGTCGAACTGGGTCACGACGCCGTGCACGGTGTACGCCTCGCCGACGTGCTTGTCCGGGGACTTCGCGATCAGCGCCCACTGCCGCGCCGTCAGCTTCTTGTACACGACCGGCTTGGGCTTCGCGGTGGTCTTCGGCGCGACAGTTGGCTTCGGGGCAGTGGTGGCCGGCGCAGAAGGGCTCGGCTTGTTCGTGGGTGTCGTCACCGGGTCCGGGGTGGGCCCGTTGTCCGGGACCGTCACGGTCACCGTGGGCTGCGGGCCTGCGACAGCGGAGGTGGCGGGGTCAGACCCACCGGACGCCCCGAGTGTGGCGCCGAGCGCGAAGATGCCGAACCCGGCGAGGACCATCCAGGCGATCCGCGCCTCCTTGGACATCGGCTTCTTCGGAGGCGTCGGCGGCTTGGCTACGGGCTGGAATGGCTGCTGCTGGAAGTTGCTCATGGTTGGCCCCCCTGTTAGGTGGTTATCTGTGTAACCTCAGGGAGCACACGTTACACAGATAACCCGCTATGATCAAGACGTGATCAGAGCCTTCAAGTACCTGAGGATCAGCGACGACCCCGAGGGGCTCGAGGCTGGCGTCACGCGCCAGGCCGAGGACACCGACAAACTTGCGGAACGCCTCGGCGCCACCGTGGTAGAGACGTTCGTCGACAACGACCGGTCGGCATCGACACTCAGCACCAAGCCACGCGAGGACTACGAACGCATGATGCGCGTCGCGCCGCGCGTGCTGGAGCCGGGCGACGTGATCCTCGCCTACAGCAACAGCCGCCTGACCCGCCGGCCGATGGAGTGGGAGGGGATCCTCGATCTCTACGTCACGAACCGCATCGAGGTCCACACCTGGGTGTCCGGCTCCATCGACCTCGCCACAGCCGATGGTCGCGCCATGGCCCGGACGCTGGCGGCATGGGACGCCGCGGAGGCCGAGCGCATCAGTGAGCGGGTGAAGCGCGCCGTCCTCCAGCAAGCTGAGCGGGGACTCCCCCACGGCGGCCTGCGCGCGTTCGGCTGGGCCGAGGACCGGATCACCCCGGTGCCGGAGGAGCAGAAACTCATCCGCGAGATCGCCAAGCGCGTCATCGAAGGCGAGTCCGCCCACCTCATTGCCCGCGACCTCGACACTCGCGGGCTCCGGACGGTCACCGGGAAGTCCTGGAGCAGGGCCTCGATCAAGGCGATGCTCATGTCTCCTCGCATGGTGGGGACGCGCATCCACAACGGCGCCGAGTACCCCGCTGTCTGGCCGGCGGCCCTGGATGAGCTGACGTGGCGGCACGCGAAGGCCGTCCTCAGCGGGGGGGCACCGAAGGGTGCGAACGCCCGCGTGAGCCTGCTCGCCGGGATCGCCAAGTGCGGCAGCTGCGGCGGTCCGGTCCGGATGAAGAGCGGCAGCACCCAGACGAAACCCCGGCGCTACGTCCTGCTCTACACCTGCCCTGTCTGCCGGATCAGCCGTCAGCGTGACCCCATCGACTACTACGTCGAACGCACCATCGTGCACCTGCTCGAGCGCGGCTTCAGTCTGGCGGAGCCTGTCAGCCCGTCCGCGCTGCAGCCGATCGAGTCTCTGCGGGCGAAGATCGCGGCGACCCAGGCGCTGTATGTGGACGGCGACTCGATGACCCCGGAGCAGTTCGAGGTGACGATGAGGCGGCTGAACATGCGCCTCGCTGAACTGGAGGCCAGGGTCCTGCCCGCTCGCCCCCTGCAGATCGCGGCCGAGCTCCTGGGTGCTGGGGCGGAGGAGACATGGATGCGGCTCACGCTGGACGCGAAGCGGAAGGTCATCGGCGAGCTCGCCGAGATCCGCATCCACCGGGCACGCAGGGGACGGAGGCCGTTCGACCCTGACACCGTGGAGATCGTGCCGCGGGTGGAAGTTACATGACTGACCGGTATGGACCGTTACCTGCACGTTATTCACAAGTCTGTAACCACGTGTTCATCTTTAACGATCTAAACAATGGGAGTACCGGACCGCCTCGGGGTGGACCAACAGCGGCCCGGTACCCGCCTCAATCAACGAGCGGGTATCGGGAAGGTCACGCAATGCACGAACTGGGGAGTGATGACGCCGCTATGGACAGGATCGAGGAGACGCTTGAAGCGCTCATCAAGGAACTGAAGGAGATCGTCGAAGACCGGGGGTGAAGGGTGGCAGGCTAGTCAACGCCCTCCTTCCGCCACCTCCTGAACCTCTCCAGCACTGTGGTCAGATCATCGATGATCCGTTCGAGCTCGGCCGTGTCTTTCGCCGGCCGAGCTGGTGTGGTTTCGTCCGGCACCCAGTAGCCCAGGCCTCGACGCGCCTCGAGTTCCGAGACGCCGAGCACTTCCGCTAGGCGCGGCACGCGCGCCTCATTGATCGCGGCCCTGTCGTTCTGCCATCCGTAGACCGTCTGTGTCGTGACTTCCATCGCGTCCGCTATCTGACGGACGCTGATCTGCCTGCGCTCCATCTGGAGCGCGAGCCAAGTCCCCGGTGACGGATGGCCCGGCAGGGTCTGGGCCGAGTCATTCATACGGCAACTCTCAAGTGCCACGTGTTACCTGTCAAGTTACATGCCAAGAAAGTCACACTTGCACCTTGACAGGTGTCAGTTGGCAGGTGCATGGTTATCCGCATGGAGAAGACCGAGATGCACGCCGAATGGGGGAAGCGAGTCCGGCGAGCCAGGCGCGACAAGGAACTGACGGCCACGGCATTCGCCCAGGAGGTCGGCATCAGCCGGACCCACCTCCACCGGATCGAGGGAGGCTTCCAGGCCCCCAGTGACGGTCTGCGGATCCGCATCGCCAACGCGCTCGGCGTCGAACCGAACGAACTGTTCGACCTCAAGGCCGCATCGTGACCCCCCGCGGCGGACGCCCCAAGCAGGGCAAGGAGGGAGAGCGCGCGATGAGCAACGCCGAGCGGAAGCTTCAGCGCGGCAAACAGCCGAAGGGCAAGTCCGAGCTCCCCGGCCTCACCATCCGCCGTGGCAGGCGGGAGGGGGCATGAACGCCCGGCAGGCCGCCGAGATCGACAAGGCCGCACGTGAGCGCGCCGAGCGCTGGCTTGCCGGCGGACGACTCCCCGAATCCGTGCAGCGCCGAATCCGACCCCTACTGACTACCGCTCGAGCAAGAGCGGCCTGATCACCCCTGCGGGTCGCCTTGCCGCGGCGGACCCCCCCTCGCCGATCTGAGCGGCGGCTCGCAGGGGCTCCAAGCAGAACAGACAAAAAAGCCGAAGCCCTCGGCTTCTACCGGACAGCAGCAACCGAGGGCTCCAACACAGAAAAGAGTAGCCGAAATGGGGATCTGGGGATGGGTGCAGGCGATCGCGACGGGGTGGTTTGTCGTGTCGATCCTGCTGGCAGTCGCATGGGCGCTGGTCGGGAAGCGGATCTTCCGCAAGCCGCCGCAGCCGGTGCTCAGTGAGCGCGAGATCGAAGCGATCAAGTGCAAGCGCGAGTTGGACCAACTGCACGAGGAACGCCGCGGGGGTGAGCGGTGATGGGCCGCCGACTGCCGAGCGGGCGTAAGCCGAAGGACTCCTGCGCCGTCTTGGTGGCACTGGCCGGCGCACTGATCGGACTCGGCGCCTTCATGGGCGAGGCCGCGAGGTGGGTCCTGTGAACCCGCAGGGGGGACCCGGTGAGACAGCTGCGGTGTACCGACTCTGCGCGCTCTTCAAGGCCAACCCGGCCCTGCACTACCGGTCGATCACCATCCATGAGAACGGTCGCGTCGAGATCGCCTGCGACGGTGGCACCGGTGTCGTTCACGACTGGGCGCGCGCGCTTCCGAACCGCCGCGAAACCGTTGGTCTCGCACCCACCGCGTACGGCAGCACCGAAGCCGTGGTGCTAACCGAGGACGTCGTCACCGTCACCGTACGGCCCCCGTTCACCGGTGGTGTGCGATGACGCACGCACGCCAAGGCCTGAAGGCGCTGTGGTACTGCCCTGGCTGCTTCCGCACCCAGCGCCCCGGTTCGTTCGCCTGCATGCTCTGCTGCGGCTGGACGGGGGAGCGGTACAAGGTCGCGACCGGTGTCACCACCGCTGTTGGCCGGCCGAGCAAACGGGTGCCGACATGACCATGCGCA
>NZ_DATCVQ010000447.1:0-44964 GCF_036566765.1 Streptomyces sp. | reverse complement strand
CGGCGTCGTAGTGGTCGAGGCGGGGGAAGCCGCCGTCGTACAGGTCGCCGGTGAAGACATACGTCGCGCCCGGGTTGTGGGCCGCGTAGCCGCCGGTCGCGAAGAAATGCGGGCTGCCCTGGATCTCCGGGCCCTGCGCCTCGTGCCACTGCTCGTACACCTCGCGCCGGCCGGCGCCGCGGGCGAGCGCCGCCTCCAGTGCGGCGGCGTCGACGTCCGGGCAGTCCGCGGCGATGTCGAGGATCACGGAGTGGACGGCTATGCAGCGGTGCTCGGTGTAGAACGCCCGGCGCAGCGCCGCGTCGAGCTGGTCGGAGCCGCGCAGCCCGCCGACCTCGGGGGCCTTGGCGGCCTGGACGGCCTCCATCGCGGGCAGCACGGTCGAGGGGTACTCCCAGGCGGGCGCGTTCCACAGCCGCCAGCCGAGTTCGGGGCGGTGCGCGCCGAGCATGACGACCTCGGCGTCGACGATGTGCTTGGGCGTGGGCTGGCGGTTGAAGAGCTCCAGCGGGAAGGCCCGGTGGTCGATCAGGAGGTCCTGGCCCCGTTCGACCGCGGCCGCGCGCAGCGTGTGCAGGGCGAGCGAGGCCCAGGGGCAGCCGAGGTCCGACCAGGCGATGACGACGTCGGGGTATCCCCTGCTCGTGGGGGTCCCCCCTGCTCGAGCGAAGCCGAGAGCTTGGGGGAGGAGCCGAGAGCTTGGGGAAGGGTTCGCGTCTCGTGCGGGTGTCATGGGGGCGAGGGTGAGCGTCCTCGGGCGGTCCGTCCAGGGGCGGCGGCACAGTTCGTCACCATGGCGCGAGCTTTCCGGATAAGTTTCCGTTTAGCTCCGGAGTCGTGCACCATGGAGATGCGCGCACAGTCGTGCGGGCACCTCCTGGGGCGGGACGGAGTCAGCTGTGCAGTTCGGAATATTCAGCGTCGGGGACAGGACCACCGACCCGACGAACGGCGCCACGCCGGGCGAGCACGAGCGCATCAAGGCGATGGTGGCGATCGCGGTCAAGGCGGAGGAGGTCGGCTTCGACGTCTTCGCGACCGGCGAGCACCACAACCCGCCGTTCGTGCCCTCCTCGCCGACCACGCTGCTCGGCCATATCGCGGCCCGCACCGAGAACCTCATCCTGTCCACGTCCACGACGCTGATCACCACCAACGACCCGGTGAAGATCGCCGAGGACTACGCGACGCTGCAGCACCTCGCGGACGGGCGCGTGGACCTGATGATGGGCCGTGGCAACACCGGCCCGGTCTATCCCTGGTTCGGGCAGGACATCCGGCAGGGCATCCCGCTCGCCGTGGAGAACTACGCGCTGCTGCACCGGCTGTGGCGGGAGGACGTGGTCGACTGGGAGGGCCGCTTCCGCACGGCCCTGCAGGGCTTCACCGCCACGCCGCGCCCGCTGGACGGAGTGCCGCCGTTCGTCTGGCACGGCTCGATCCGCTCCCCGGAGATCGCCGAGCAGGCCGCCTACTACGGCGACGGGTTCTTCGCGAACCACATCTTCTGGCCCAAGGAGCACACGGCCCGGATGGTCGACCTGTACCGGCGCCGGTACGCGCACTACGGGCACGGCACGCCCGAGCAGGCGATCGTGGGTCTCGGCGGCCATGTGTTCGTGCGGCGCAACTCGCAGGACGCGGTACGGGAGTTCAGGCCGTACTTCGACAACGCGCCGGTCTACGGGCACGGGCCGTCCCTGGAGGAGTACATGCGCGAGACGCCGATGACGGTCGGCTCGCCGCAGCAGATCATCGACCGGACACTGTCCTTCCGGGACTATGTCGGCGACTACCAGCGTCAGTTGTACCTGGTGGACAGCGGCGGACTGCCGCTGAAGACGGTCCTGGAGCAGCTGGACCTGCTCGGGGAGGAGGTGCTTCCGGTGCTCCGCAAGGAGATGGCGGCGCTGAAGCCGGCGGGCGTCCCGGACGGGCCGACGCACGCGGCCCGGGTGGAGAAGAAGCGGAACGAGGAGACAGCAGGGGCGGCGCCCGGCCTGGGGCATTAACCGGGCGCCGGCCCCTTGCTGCCTCGTACAACGATCGTGCGACCGGCCCGGAAGCCGGTCAAAGACGGCGGGCGGAATCTGTCACATGCCGCCCGCCGCTGTCACACCGGTGTGGTCGGACCACACCTCCCGGTGGTCCGACCACACGTGCGAGCACCATCACTATGACGGGAATGCGAACGGCAGAAGCCGGCGGTTCCACCCCGGTGGTCCGGCCACCATCGGACCGCCGAGACGGGTGCCGGGTCCACCTCGTGCCACGCGCCGCGAACGGCGACGGTGGAGGGGCAGCTTGAGGGAGCTGCCCAACCTTGGCAGGAGAGTCGTGAGTGTTGTGAGCACCCCCGTCGCACCCCCCCAGACGACCGTTCCCCGCCCGTCGGGACTGCTTCCCCGAGGACCCCGTCCCGAAGGAACCTCCCCCTCCCCCCGGCGCGCCGCCCGGACCGCGCCGGCGACCGCTGTGCCGAAGTTCGGCGACCCGGTGGCCGACGACGTCTTCGACGACCTGTGTGCCGCGCTCTTCACCTCGTTCCCGCGCCGGGACCAGAAGCTGAAGGCCGAGCAGTACTTACGAGGTCTGCTGACCGCGCAGGGCCGCAAGTCGATCCGGAACATCGCCGCCCAGTTCGGCGGCCCCGCCGCGGAGCAGAGCCTGCACCACTTCATCTCCAGCTCGACCTGGGACTGGCGGCCGATGCGGGCCGCGCTCGCCGGGTTCCTGGAGCGCAGCAGCTGCCCGCAGGCGTGGGTGGTGCGCTCCATGCCGATCCCGAAGGCCGGGGAGCACTCGGTGGGCGTGGACCGCAGCTTCGATCCGGAGCGCGGCCAGGTCTTCCGGGGCCAGCAGGCGTTCGGCGTGTGGTTCGCGGCCGAGGACCTGAGCGTCCCGGTCAACTGGCGGCTGTTCCTGCCGGATCCGTGGGTGAAGGACCGTACCCGGCGGGACCGGGCGGAGGTCCCGGCCGGCGCCGGCGAGGAGACGCTGGAGGAGTGCGGGGTCGCCGCGGCGCTCGAAGTGGCCCGGTGGAAGGGCGTCACCCGCAAGCCGGTGCTGATCGACATCCGCGGCGGCGCGGGGCGCGGGGCGCTGACCCGGCTCTCGGCCGCCGGGCTGCCGGTGGTCGCCCGGATCGGCGCGACCTGCCGGCTGCTGGTCGCGGACCGGGCGCTGCCCGGCTTCGGGGCGGGCCCGCTGCCCGCGCAGCAGATCCTGGAGTCGCTGAAGGCGCTGCGCCGGCCGGTGAGCTGGCTGGACATCGCCGGCGCCGGCCGCACCTCGCGGACCTCGCTGGCGACGGCGGTCCGGGTCGCGATGCCGGGCGCGGTCGGCGAGCGGCCCCGGGCGATGCTGCTTGTGGGCGAGTGGGACGATCCGCGCCGTCCGCTGACCCGGATCTGGCTCACCGACCTGACCGGCCTGCCGGTCGGGCAGGTGCTGCGGCTGACCAAGCTGACCCGGCGGGTGGAGCGCGACTTCACGCACGTCGGCGAGGGCGCGGGGCTGCGGGACTTCGTGGGCCGCTCGTTCCGCGGCTGGAACCGGCACATCACGCTCGCCTCGGCGGCGCACGCGGTGGGCGTGCTCGCGAGCGACTGGGGCGAGGCGTACCGCCCGGCGGTCCGCAGGACCGGCTGATCTGCGGCCGTACGCGGGAACCGGCTGATCTGCGGCCGTACGCAGGCCACGGCCGACCGACCGCCGTACGCGGGACCCTGCCGACCGACCGCCGTACGCAGGCCACGGCCGACCGACCGGCCTTCCGCGGCGCGCCTGCTCTCAGGGCGTGCCGCGGTCCGCTGCCGCGCCGGAGGCGGGGGCGCCGCGCTGTGCGACGAGGACGTCGCGGGTGCGCTGCAGGCGCAGGGCCAGCTGGACCTCCAGGACCCGGCCGGGCTTCTGCCAGTCCGCGCCGAGGAGTTCGCCGATCCGGTCGAGCCGGCGGGAGACCGTGTTCGGGTGGACGTGCAGCTCCTCGGCCGCGTTGGTGGGGCTGCCGCCCGAGGCGAAGTACGCCTCCAGGGTGCGGGTGAGGTCGGTGAACCGCTCGGCGTCGTAGTCGAGGACCGGGCCGATCGCGGACTCGATGAAGCCGTCCACGTCGTGGTCGTCGGAGAGCAGCAGCCCCAGGAAGCCCAGGTCCTGCACGGAGGCGGCCGAGCCGACCCCGTTCAGCGCCGTCAGCGCGTCCAGGCAGCGCATCGCCTCCAGGTACATCCGCGCCACCCCGTCCGGGTTCCGGGCGGGCCCCGCCGCGCCCACCGACACCGGGTGGCCGAGCAGCGGCGTCAGCTCCCCCGACACGGCGCGCGCGGCGGCCGAGGCGTCGAGGCCGGGCAGCAGCAGCACGACGCAGCCGCCGTGCACCGTCTTGAGCCCGGACATGCGGTACGCGTACGAGGACGCCCAGACCACCGCGCGGCCCTGCTCGCCGCCCTCGGGCCGGGCCACCACCAGGACGTGCGGCGTGCTCAGGTCGATGCCGAGCCGGCGCGCGCGCTGCATGATCTGCTGCGGCGAGTGCTGCGGCTCGCCGAGCAGGTCGTCGAGCAGCTCGTCGCGCACCGGGCCCTCGGCGACGGCGGTGGAGCGGCGCATCAGGAGCAGGAACGCGACGGACTGCGCGGACAGTTCGAGCAGCCGCTCGTCCTCCTCGGTCAGCCCGGTCGTGGTCCGTATGACGAGCACCCCGAGGTCCTCGGAGCCGGCGATGATCGGGGCCACCCAGGTGTTCTGCCCGGTGACCACGGGTCTGCGGCCGGCGTGGGCGTCCAGCGACGCCTTCGCCACGGCCTCCTCGTCCAGGTCGGGCAGCTCGCCGCCGGAGGCCAGCGCGCGGCCGCCAGGGTCGCGGATCAGCACCGTGCCGTCGAGCGCGTCGCCCGCGGCCTTGGCCACGTTGCACAGATCCCCGCCGGACAGCACCAGGTTCATGATGCGGCTGTGCGCCTCGCTGACGTGCCGCATCCGGGTCAGGCTGGTCCGGGCGCGGGAGCTGTCCAGTTCGAGCTCGGTGACCTCGGCGCGGGTCTGGTCGAGCAGGCCCGCCTTCACGATGGCGACGGCGGCCAGGTCGGCGAGCGAGCACATCAGGCCGATCTCGTCGGGCGTGTAGTGCCGCACCTGGCGGTCCGCGCCGTACAGCGCGCCGACGGACGAGTCCCCGTTGCGCAGCGGGACCGCCATGATGGCGCGCAGCCCCTCCGCCCGGACCACCTCGTCGACCTCGTCGGAGTGCCGGAAGCGGTCGTCGGCGAGGTAGTCCGCGGACCAGGCGGGCGCGCCCGCGGCGTGGGCGGCGCCGCCGATCCCCCGGTCGTCGGACAGCCGCATCCCGGAGAGCAGCGAGGTGGTGGCGCCCTCGGAGGTGCGGATGTGCGAGACGCCGCCGGGGGCGCGCAGACTCACGTACGCCATGTCGAAGTTGAGCAGGCCGCGGGCGCGCCGGGTGATCACCCGCATCAGCCCGTCCACGTCGTACGGGAACGTCAGGTCCCTGGCCGTGTCGACGAGCGCGGCGAGGCCGGCCTCGCGCTGCTCGCGGCGGCTGGAGGAGGAGGTGATGCCGCGGGCGAGGCCGACGGCCCGCTCCATCCGGTACAGCGCGCCCTCGGACGCGCCCGAGCGGCGGGCCCGGAGCAGCAGGTCCTCGAACTCGCCCGACGGGGCCTGGCGGGCCAGCAGTTCGAGCACGGCCATGAGACCCGCCTCCTCGGCGCCGTGATCCGCCCCGTCCCTGTACACGCCCTGCCCCCACTGTCCGCCCCGTACGGGAACCACCCGGCCCCCGGCTCCCGAGGGCCCAACGATCGGCCCGACCCCTGTGTTCCCCGCCGACCCGCCCCCGACCGGCCTCCGAGCGGCCTCCGAGCGGCCTCGCGCCCGAAGGCATCGCTCCGCTTCGATCAATTTCGATCGGGTCCGCGGAATCTGTCACATGGCCCTGGACGGATCGGATTCAGCCCCTAGGGTGACTGCGTGAAAACGGCGTTGACCGATGTGAATCCACAAGATCCGGCCATGGCCGAGGACATCGCCCCATTGATACGGACATTGCGTCCGGCACTGGGCGCTTCGGCGTTCCGCGAGTTCGCCGAAGAAGCCCATGGCCAGGGCCTCGTCTTCACCGCCGCATATGCCCCGGACGGCCGTTGCGTCGGCGTCGCCACCCATCGGATTCTGGCCACCAGCCGGGGCCGGATGCTCTTCGTCGACGACCTCGTCATCGCGCCGCACGCCAGGTCGGCGGGGGTGGGCGGGCAGTTGCTCGGCGCGCTGCGGGACCGCGCCCGGCGGGCCGGCTGCACCGCCGTCGAACTCGACACCGGCACCGCGAACCACGGCGCGCAGCGCTTCTACCACGCCCGACGGATGCGGATCACGGCCCTTCACTTCGCCCTCGACCTGACGGACGACTTGACCGACCCTGAATCCCCTCATTGACCGTTCACCGGGCTCTTCACGAGGATTTCGACACCGAGGAGAACCATCACCCGCAGGCCCGCACATTCATTACCCGTTCTCCACCCACGAATTCACACGACGAAAGCGCGGGGAGTCCCTATGAGCAGCGGTCACGCGGAAGTCTGCATCGTCGGTGCGGGCCCTCGTGGTCTGTCCGTCCTGGAGCGGCTGTGCGCCAACGAGCGCGTCGCCCCCAGCCACGCCGGCCTGGTCGTCCACATCGTCGACCCGGCCGCCCCGGGCGCCGGCGCCGTCTGGCGGCCCGAGCAGTCCCGGCACCTTCTGATGAACACGGTCGCCTCCCAGGTCACCGTCTTCACCGACGACAGCGCGCAGATCCACGGCCCGATCGAACCCGGCCCGAGCCTGTACGAGTGGGCCCAGGAGCTCGCCGTCCTGTCCGACGCGGGCGCGTCCACCGAGGGGTACGACGCCGCCACCCTCGAGGAGGCCCGCCGGCTCGGCCCCGACTCGTACCCGACGCGCGCCTTCTACGGCCGCTATCTGCACGACTGCTTCCAGCGGGTGGTGGCCCGCGCGCCGGGCCACGTCACGGTGCGGGTGCACCGCTCCCGCGCGGTCGCGATGGCCGACACGCACGGCGTGCCCGGCGGCCCGCAGGGCATCCGCCTGGAGGACGGCACCCGGCTCAACCACCTGGACGGCCTGGTCCTCGCGCAGGGCCACGTGCCGGCCAGGCTCACCGCCCGCGAGGCGCGCACGGCGAGCCTGGCGCGGATCCACAACCTGCGGTACATCACCCCGGCCAACCCGGCCGATCTGGACCTGAGCGGCATCGAGCCGGGCGCGCACGTGCTGCTGCGCGGCCTGGGCCTCAACTTCTTCGACCACATGGCGCTGTTCACGGCCGGCCGCGGCGGCGTCTTCGAGCGCCGCGGCGACCGGCTGGTGTATCTGCCGTCCGGCCGGGAGCCGAAGCTGTTCGCGTCCTCGCGGCGCGGCGTGCCGTACCACGCGCGCGGCGAGAACCAGAAGGGCGCGTACGGGCGTTATCTGCCCAAGCTGCTCACGCCGGAGTTCATCGCCGGGCTGCGCGCCCGGTCGGTGGACGGCGACCGGGTCAACTTCGGCCAGGATCTGTGGCCGTTGATCTCCCGCGAGGTGGAGAGCGTCTACTACGGCACGCTTCTGGAGTCCCTGGACCGCGGCGACGAGCGGGAGGCGTTCACCGAGCGGTATCTGGCCACCGCCGACGACGCCGAACGCAGCGCCCTGGTGAGCAAGTTCGGCATATCCGAGCCGGACCGCTGGGACTGGGAGCGGCTCTCCCGCCCCTACGGGGAGCGGGAGTTCGCCTCCCGCGACGAGTTCCGCGGCTGGCTCCTGCGCCATCTGGAGCGGGACGTCGCCGACGCCCAGGCCGGGAACGTCCAGGGCCCGCTCAAGGCCGCCCTCGACGTGCTGCGCGACCTGCGCAACGAGGTCCGGCTCGCGGTCGACCACGGCGGCCTGGAGGGCAACTCGCACCGGGACGACCTGGAGGGCTGGTACACGCCGCTCAACGGCTTCCTGTCGATCGGCCCGCCGGCCTCCCGCATCGAGGAGATGATCGCGCTGATCGAGGCGGGCGTGCTGGAGGTCACCGGGCCCGGCACGCAGATCCGGCTGGACGCCGGCGCCCCGTCCTTCGTGGCCTCCTCCGACACGGTGCCGGGCCCGCCGGTCCGGGCGAGCGTGCTGATCGAGGCGCGGCTGCCGGAGCCGGACCTGCGGCGCACCGACGACCCGCTGATGCTGCACCTGCTCAACACCGACCAGGCGGCGCCGTACCGGATCACCGGTTCCTGCGGGACGAGCTACGAGACCGGCGGCCTGGCGGTGACGGAGCGGCCGTACCGGATCGTCGACGGCCGCGGCCGGCCGCACCCGCGCCGGTTCGCGTACGGCGTGCCGACCGAGTCCGTGCACTGGGTCACCGCGGCCGGCATCCGGCCGGGCGTGGACTCGGTGACGCTCAGCGACTCGGACGCGATCGCGCGGGCGCTGGTCGCGCTGCCTCCGGCGGCGCAGGTGCCGGCCGGGGTACGGCCGGTGGGCGAGGCCGAGCAGAGCGAGCTCGCGGGCGTGATCGTGTGAACGGGCGCCCGACCCGGCCGTACGACGACGAGGGGCTGCTGTCCCCGGTGCGGGCCGGCGTCCCGGTCGAGGCGGCGGTCGGCGACCCCGCGTGGCTGCAGGCCATGCTGGACGCCGAGACGGCGCTGGTACGGGCGCAGGCCCGGCTCGGCACGGTGCCCGAGGCCGCGGCGCGGACCATCGGCGCGGCGGCCCGCGCGGACCGGCTGGACGTCCGGGCCCTGGCGCTGGCCGCCCGGGAGACCGCGAACCCGGTGGTCGGCCTGGTGCGGGCGCTGACGCGGCTGGTCGCCGAGGAGGACCCGGAGGCGGCGGAGTACGTCCACCGGGGCTCGACCAGCCAGGACATCCTCGACACCGGCGCGATGCTGGTGGCGGTCCGCGCGCTGCGGCTGATCCGCGCGGACCTGGCCCGCGCGGCGGCGGCCCTGGCCTCGCTGGCCCGCCGCCACCGCGACACCCCGCTGGCCGGCCGCACGCTGACCCTGCACGCGGTCCCGACCACGTTCGGCCTGAAGGCGGCCGGCTGGCACCGCCTCCTCCTGGACGCGGACACCCGCCTGGGGCGCGTCCAGGAGTCCCTGCCGACGTCCCTCGGGGGCGCGGCGGGGACGCTGGCGGGGTACGTGGAGTACGCGCGGCTGGCGGCGGAGGCGGGCGGCGAGGGGCGGCTCGCCGGAGCGGCCGCTTCGGGCACGGAGCCGCGGGCCGACGCGGAGCCGGTGCTCGCCGCGGAGGGCGGCGGCGACGCGGGCGGCTTCGACACCGAAACGTACCTGCGCCGCCTCGGCGCCGCGTTCGCGGAAGAGACCGGGCTCGTGGAAGCCGTGTTGCCGTGGCACGCGCTGCGGACGCCGGTCGCCGATCTCGCGGGGGCGCTGGCGTTCGCCGCCGGGGCGCTCGGGAAGTTCGCGGTCGACGTGCAGTCGCTGGCCCGGACCGAGGTCGGCGAGGTCGCCGAGCCGGGCGGGGCGGCCGGGCGCGGCGCGTCCTCGGCGATGCCGCACAAGCGGAACCCGGTGCTCGCCACCCTGATCCGCAGCGCCGCGCTCCAAGTCCCCGCACTATCGGGCGCGTTGACGCAGTGTCTGGTCACCGAGGACGAGCGGTCCGCGGGCGTCTGGCACGCGGAGTGGCAGCTCCTTCGCGAGTGCCTGCGGCTGACCGGCGGGGCGGCGCACACCGCGGTCGAGCTGGCCGAGGGCCTGGAGGTCCGGGAGGAGCGGATGCGGGCCAACCTCGCACTGACCGGCAGTCAGGTCGTCTCCGAGCGGATCGCCGCCGTGCTCGCGCCGCGGCTCGGCAAGGTCGCGGCGAAGGACCTGCTGACCCGCGCCTCCGTGGCCGCGGACCGGGACGGCCGGCCGCTGCCGGAGGTCCTCGCCGACGCCCCGGAGCTGTCCGGCGTGATGTCGGCCGAGGAGCTGGCCGGGCTGTGCGACCCGGCCGGCTACACCGGGGCCGCAGGGCCGCTCGTCGACCGCTCCGTAAAGGGCGAGCGGTGAGCGCCGCCGGCCGCCGGGGGCGGTGGATCGAGGACTGGGACCCCGAGAACGAGACGTTCTGGGAGTCCCGGGGCCGCCGCGTCGCCCGCCGCAACCTCGCCCTTTCCATCGCCTCCGAGCACATCGGCTTCTCCGTATGGAGCCTGTGGTCGGTCCTGGTGCTGTTCCTCTCCCCCGACATCGGCTTCGCCTTCACCCCGGGCGAGAAGTTCCTGCTCGTCGTCACCCCGACGCTCGTCGGCGCGGTGCTGCGGCTCCCGTACAGCCACGCCGTCGCCAAGTTCGGCGGCCGGAACTGGACGGTGTTCGCCACGGCGGTGCTGCTCGTGCCGACGTCGGCGGCCGCGTACTTCGTGCAGCGCCCCGGCACCCCGCTGTGGGTGTTCCTGCTGATCGGCGCGCTCGGCGGAGTCGGCGGCGGCAACTTCGCCTCGTCGATGACCAACATCACCGCGTTCTACCCGCAGCGGTACCAGGGCTGGGCACTCGGCCTGAACGCCGGCGGCGGCAATCTCGGCGTCGCCGTCGTCCAGCTGCTCGGGCTGCTGGTGATCGCGACGGCCGGCGACGCCCACCCGGCGTACGTCGCAGCGGTCTACCTGCCGCTGATCGTGCTGGTCTCGCTGCTCGCAGCGCTGAAGATGGACAACGTGACCGCGGTGCGGCGCGCGGGCGGCGGAATCGCCGAGGCGGTCCGGCACCCGCACACCTGGTGGATCTCGGTGCTGTACATCGGCACCTTCGGCTCGTTCATCGGGTACGGCTTCGCCTTCGGCCTGGTGCTGCAGACCCAGTTCGGCTCGACACCCCTCGAAGCCGCCTCGTACACCTTCCTCGGGCCGCTGCTCGGCTCCCTCGCCCGGCCGTTCGGCGGGCGGGCCGCGGACCGCTGGGGCGGCGCGCCGGTCACCGCGGTGACGTTCGCAGCGATGACGGCCGGCACGGGCGTCCTGCTCTTCGCCTCCCGGCTCGACTCGTTCCCGCTGTTCGTGGCCGGGTTCACGGTGCTGTTCGTGCTCACCGGGCTCGGGAACGGGTCCACGTACAAGATGATCCCGGCGGTCTTCGCCGACCGGGCCGGCCAGAAGGTCACCGACGGCGCGGACGCGGCCGACGCGTTCGCCCGCGCGCGGCGGCTGTCCGGCGCCGTCATCGGCATCGCGGGCGCGGTGGGCGCGCTCGGCGGGGTCGCGGTGAACCTCGCGTTCCGGGCCGCGTACGGGGCGGAGGGCGGCAGCGGCACCCCGGCATTCCTGAGCTTCATCGGCTTCTACGCGGTGTGCGTGGTGCTGACGTGGGCGGTCTATCTGCGGCCCGCTCGGAGCGGGGCGGACGGGGTGCGGCCGCTGCGGAGCTCGGGGGTCACCCGTGTCTGACGGGCTCATACCCGGCACGGTGCGCACGCACTGCCCGTACTGCGCGCTGCAGTGCGGGACGGAGCTGCGCAGCGAGGACGGCTCCGTCTCCGTCGCACCGTCGGACTTCCCGGTGAACCGGGGCGGTCTGTGCCAGAAGGGCTGGACCGCGCCGGAGGTGCTGTCCGTACGGGACCGGCTGCGCACCCCGCTGGTGCGCGGCGCGGACGGCGCGCTTCACCCGGCCGGCTGGGACGAGGCGCTCGACCTGGTCGCCGGGCGGCTGCGGGAGATCCGGCGGGAGTCCGGGCCGGACGCCGTCGCCGTGTTCGGCGGCGGCGGGCTGACGAACGAGAAGGCGTATCTGCTGGGGAAGTTCGCCCGGCTGGCGCTCGGCACCAGCCGGATCGACTACAACGGCCGGTTCTGCATGTCGTCGGCGGCGGCCGCGTCGAACGCGGCGTTCGGGATCGACCGGGGCCTGCCGTTCCCGGTGACCGATCTCGGCGCGGCGGACGTGGTGCTGCTCGCCGGGGCGAACCCGGCCGAGACGATGCCGCCGCTGATGCGGCACCTCGACGGACCCGCGCTGATCGTGGCCGACCCGCGCCGCACGCCGACCGCGGCGCGGGCGAAGCTGCATCTGCGCACCGCCCCCGGCACGGACCTCGCGCTGGCGCTCGGGCTGCTGCACACGGCGGTCCTGGAGGGCCTGGTCGACGAGGCGTACGTGGCGGAGCGGACACGGGGCTTCGAGGAGGCCCGGCGCCGCGCGCTGGCGTGGTCGCCGGAGCGGACGGAACGGGTGACGGGCGTGCCGGCCGCCGCGCTGCGCGAGGCGGTCGGGCTGCTGGCCGGCGCGGACCGGGCGTACATCCTGACCGGGCGGGGCGCGGAGCAGCACAGCAAGGGCACGGACACGGTGGCGGCGTTCGTCAACCTGGCGCTGGCGCTCGGCCTGCCGGGCCGGGAGGGCGGCGGGTACGGCTGCCTGACCGGGCAGGGCAACGGGCAAGGCGGCCGCGAACTGGGCCAGAAGGCCGACCAGTTGCCCGGCTACCGGTCGATCACCGACCCTGCGGCGCGGGAGAAAGTGGCCGCGGTGTGGGGCGTACCGGAGTCGGCGCTGCCCGGGGCGGGCCCGAGCGCGTACGAGCTCCTGGACTCGCTGGGCCGCGACGGCGGCCCGCGCGCGCTCTTCGTCGCCGGCTCGAACCCGGTGGTCTCCGCGCCGCGCGCCGGCTCGGTGACGGAGCGCCTGGCGGCCCTTGATCTGCTGGTCGTAGCGGACTTCGTCCCCTCCGAGACCGCCCGCATGGCGCATGTGGTCCTCCCGGTCACCCAGTGGGCGGAGGAGGAGGGCACCCTCACCAACCTGGAGGGCCGCGTACTGCGCCGCCGCGCCCTGCTGCCCCCGCCGCCGGGCGTGCGCACGGACTTGGAGGTCCTGCACGGCCTGGCGGTCCGCCTGGGCGAACCGGCGGACCGCTACCCGACGGACCCGCGCGCGGTCTTCGAGGAGATCCGGCGGGCGACTTCGGGGGCGCGGGCGGATTATGCGGGGGTCACGTACGAGAGGCTGGATGCGGGGGAGGCGTTGTACTGGCCTTGCCCGGGGGACGGGGGCGGGGACGGACGAGGTCGGGCGCCCCACCCCGGCACCCCGCGGATGTTCCTCGAACGGTTCGCTCATGCCGATGGGCGGGCGCGGTTCGCGGCGGTGGAGTATCGGGAGGCGGCGGAACGGACCTCCGCCGCCTATCCGTTGCTCGGCAGCACCGGGCGGGTGCTCGCGCACTATCAGTCCGGGGCGCAGACCCGGCGGGTGGCGGCGCTCGACGCGGTGGAGCCGGAGGCGTTCGTGGAGGTCCATCCGGACACGGCGCGGCAGGCCGGGCTCACCGAGGGCGAGCCGGCGCGGGTCTCCTCGGCCCGGGGCTCGGTTCTGGCGCGGGTGCGGCTGGTGGCGGACATGCGGACGGACACCGTGTTCCTGCCGTTCCACTTCCCGGGCGACGGACGCGCCAACCTGCTCACCAACCCGGCGCTCGACCCGACCAGCGGCATGCCGGAGTTCAAGGTGAGCGCGGTGCGGATCGAGCCGGAGCCCGCGCGATGACCGGGCGGATCGTGGTCGTCGGCAACGGGCTCGCCGCGCACCGGCTCACCGAGCGCCTCGCCGCGTTCGGGTACGCGGGCTCGGTGACCGTGCTCGGCGCGGAGCCGCGTCCCGCGTACCAGCGTCCGCTGCTGCCCTGGGTGCTGGCGGGCAGCCTGCCGGCCGAGGCGCTCGACCTGCCCGCGCCGCCCGGCGGCGTGACGGTCCGCACCGGCGTACGGGTCACCGGCGCAGACCGGGCGGCCCGTACGGTGACCTGCGCCGACGGCACGGTGGAGCCGTACGACACGCTCGTCCTGGCGACCGGGGCGCGGCATGGACTCACCGGCGACGTGCGGCCCGCGCGCGGCCGGGTCGCCGTCGTCGGCGGGGGCGTCCTGGGCGTGGAGACGGCGGCGGCGCTGCGGCGACGCGGCCATGAGGTGCTGCTCGCGCACGCCGGGCCGTACCCGATGCACCGCGTGCTCGACGCGGTTGCGGGCGAGCGGGTCGCCGCGTACCTGACCGGCCTGGGCGTCGAACTGCGTTGCGGCGTACGGGGCGAGGCGGACGACTCGCTCGGGGCGGACACGGTGGTGCGGTGCACGGGCGCGGTTCCCGACACCGCGGTGGCCCGCGCGGCCGGACTGCCGGTCCGCCGAGGCGTGGTCGTCGACGACCGGCTGTGTACGGCCGACCCGGCGATCCACGCGATCGGCGCGTGCGTGGACGGCGGGGACGGCCTGCTGGCCACGGGGCGGGCGCAGGCGGACCACCTGGCCGCGTTGCTGACCGGTCGCACGACGGCCGCGTACGCTCCCCCGCCGTCGATCCTGCGCCCCCGGCTGCAGGGGCTGGACGTGGCGGTGATGGGCCGCCCGGGCGAGGAGCCCGACGAGGCAGTGACGTTCGCCGACCCGAGCGGCGGCCGGCACGCCCGCCTGGAGCTGACCGGCGGGCGAGTACGGCACGCGGTGCTGGTCGGCCTCCCGGAGGCCATCGCGACGGTGGGCCAGCTGTACGACCAGTCCCGCCCGGTCCCCGGCGACCGCCTGCCCCTCCTCCTGGGCGCCGCTCCGACGTCCGACGACGCCCCGGAATCCTGGCCCGACGCCCACGTCCTGTGCCACTGCAACAACGTCACCAAGGCCGACATCGCCCAAGCCTGGCGCAGGGGCGCCCGCACCCCCGATTCCCTGACGACGGCCACCCGCGCGACCACGGGCTGCGGCGGCTGCACGACCGCCCTCCGCAGCCTGTGCACGGCGTTGGCGCGAAGCAAGGACGGCGACGAACGGCAGCCGGGCCCCGGACCCGGGCTCACAGCCGCCGCACATCGCGGTGAGGCCAGGCGCGCCGTCACCCCCCTCCCCCTCCCGGAGGTCGTGCGATGAGTCGGACGCTGGTCGTCGTCGGGCACGGCATGACCGGGCATCGGCTGCTCACCGAGCTTCACCGGCTCGGGGGCGGTGGGGTGTGGGACGTCGTCGTCCTCGGGGAGGAGGCGCGGGGGGCCTACGACCGGATCAAGTTGTCGTCCGTGCTGGTCGGGGGGTCGCCGGACGCGCTGGCGCTCGCCTCGCCCGCGCGCCGCGTCGAGCTGCGGCTCGGGGTGGGCGTGGCCGGGATCGACCGGGAGGCCGGGGCCGTGCTGTGCGAGGACGGGACGAAGCAGCCGTACGACGCGCTCGTCCTGGCCACCGGCTCGCGGCCGTTCGTGCCGCCGTTCCCCGGACACGCGCTGCCCTGCTGCTTCCCGTACCGCACCGTCGAGGACGTCGCCGCGATCCGCGCCGCCGTCCGCCCCGGCCGCCCCGCGGTCGTCGTCGGCGGCGGCCTGCTCGGCCTGGAGGCGGCCGACGCCCTGGCTCGCCTCGGCATGCACCCGCACGTCGTGGAGCCGGGCCCCGGCCCGATGCCGCTCCAGCTCGACGCGGCCGGCGGCGAGCGCCTCGCCGCCCTCCTGCACGAGCGGGGCGTCACCACGCACTGCGGCACCGGCATCGCCGCCGTCGCGGACGGCGGGCGGACGGCCCTCTCCGACGGCGCCGAGATCGACGCCGCCCTCGTGGTCGTCGCCGCCGGCGTCCGCCCGCGGGACGAACTCGCCGAGCCCGCCGGCCTCCCCCGCGGCGAACGCGGCGGGTTCCTCGTCGACGAGCGGCTGCGCACGACCGACGAGCGGATCTGGGCCGTCGGCGACTGCGCGGCGGTCGCGGGCCGCTGCCACGGCCTCGTCGCGCCGGGCTACCGCATGGCGGAGTCCGTCGCCCGCCAACTGCTCGGCCTGGCGCCCGAGCCGTTCGCCGACACCCCCGTCCCCACCCGCCTGAAGCTGCCCGGCGTCGAGGCGCACAGCTTCGGGGACGTGCACGCCCGCGCCCCCGGGGCCATGGAGTTCGCCGAGTCCGTCCGTACGGAACGCCGCTACCGGAAGCTGGTCCTCGCGCCGGACGGGCGTACCGTCCTCGGCCGGGTGGACGTCGGCCCCACGCGGCGGTGACGTCCGCCTACGGACCGGTCCTTGGCCGATCCTTGGTCGCCACGCGGCACCATCGCGCGCGGGAGGGGCATATGAGCGAAGCACCACCGCGGCCGCCCGCGCCCGAACGCCGGGCCGTGTCCGCCGCCGAACTGCGCCGGCACTGGCTGCCCGCCGTGGACCGGCTCCCCGCCGTCCCGGCCGCCCACCGCCGCCCGGACGTCGGGGTCCGGGGAGCGGCCCGCATCCTCGGGATCGACGAGGCGACGGTACGGCTGCTGGTCGCGGCGGGCCTGCCCGCGACGGAGGCCGGGGGGCTGGGCGCCTGGCCGCGGGACGGCGGCGATGCGGGCGCCTGCGCGGACGATTGCGTGTGGCGCGCCGGGACGGGCAGCGGCACGGACGACCGTACGCGGCACGGCAGTTCCGGCGGCGACGTGGAGACCCGTACGCATCACGACCCTCCGGATCACCACGGCGCGAACGCCGGCGCCCTCGACCGCCACACCCCTTACGCCGCCTCCCCCGACGGCCCCCTCATGGACCGCTACGACCTCATCAACCTCGGCCTGCTCGCCGGAACCGGGCGGTCCGGGCCCGAGGCCGCCGAGTGGCGGTGGGCCGGGCAGGCGGGCGGGGAGCCGGGCGGCTGGATCGCGCCGCGGGCGTTGCGGCTGGCGCTGTCCACGGACTGTTCGGTGCGGTGTGCGGGGCCCGCGCCGGCCGCGCCGCCGGTGACGTCGATCGCCTCCGGGACGACCACCGTGCGGCGGTGGCGGACGCTGGAGCCGGGCGGGCGGGTGCTGGTGGACGTGACGTTGCGCGGGCGGTCGCGGCGGGTGCGGTCGCGGGACGCGCGGGAGGTGTTCGACGAGCTGCACGCGGGGCTGGCCGGCGGGCGGTACCGGTACGCGCGGCTGCCGGCCGCGCTGGCCGCCGATCCGGAGCAGGCCCTGGCCGCAGGCGTCGTCGACGCGGTGACCGCCGCCCTGGTGATGGCCGCGCAGGCCCGGGCCGCGGGCCTGGAGGCCCGGATCCGCAGCGGCTTCCTGCTGGGCCCGGGCGACACCTCGCGCCGCAGCGCGGCGCTGCGGCACACCTGGGCGGAGATCCGGGAGGCGGGCCACTGGCTGCCGCTGGACCCGGTCCAGGCGTACCGGGCCGCCCGGCACCCCGCCGCGCACCCGGACTTCACGGACTTCTGCCGCGGCTCCCGCCCGAACTGGCTGCTGCCCTGGGCGTACGGGACCCACGCCGCCCCCGCCCCACACCTCTGTCCCGACGGCGGCCGCGCGGTGACCTCCTGCCGTCAGCTCCCCCCGCAGCACGGCGACTTCTGACCTGCCTACACCGGCGCGTCCGGGCTCCAGGCCAGCGACGGGGACTCCGCGAGCACCGCCTGGTGCAGCCGGCGCAGCCGCCAGGACGGCTCGACGCCCAGCCGGGTCGCGAGCGTGCGGCGCAGCCGCTCGTACGCCGCGAGGGCGGTCGTGCGCTGCCCGGCGCGGTGCGCGGCGAGCATCAGCTGCGCGCCGAACGCCTCGTGCAGCGGGTGCGCGGCGAGCAGGCCCTTCAGCTCGCCGATCAGGCAGTGGTGGCGGCCCAGCATCAGTTCCGCCTCGATGCGCAACTCGACCGTGTCCAGGCGCAGTTCGTCGAGATAGCAGGTGCGCGCGGCGAGCAGCGGCCCGGCCTCGACGTCCGCGAACGCCGCCGGACCCCGCCACAGCGCCAGCGCCTCGCGCAGGGTGTCGGCGGCCGCTGCGGCGTCGTGCCGGGCGAACGCGGCCCGGGCCCGGGCGAGGAGCCGCTCGAAGTCCCGCAGGTCGAGGCGTGCCCCGTCGAGCCGCAGCAGATAGCCGTAGCCGTCGGGGCACGTGCTGATCCGGGGCAATCGGCGGCGGAGTTCGTACACGTACGTCTGGACGGTCTTGCGGGCGAGCCGGGGCGGGTCCTGCGGCCACAGTTCGTCGATGAACGCCGTCATCGGCGTGGGCCGGTCGGCGTGCAGGAGCAGCACCGAGAGGACGCGCCGGGCCATCCGCGCGGACGGCGCGCGTTCCACGCCGTCCACGCGGACCGTGAGCGGCCCGAGCACGCCGATCTCCGGTCGTCCGCGGGACTCGGCCCGCGGGTCGGTCATACGGCGGCGACCCCTTGCCCCGCGAGCGGCGCGCCCGCCGAACCCACGGCGCCCGCCCCGGCGATGTCCGGCGCCGGCCGGCCCGACACCAGCCCGCCCAGCAACGACCCCACGATCCGCGGCCCGTTCTGCGTGAGCACCGACTCGGCGTGGAACTGCATGGACGCGAAGCGCTCGGCGCGCAGCGCGTGCACCTCGCCGGTGAGCGGGTCGCGGCTGACCTCGATCCGGCCGGCACTGGGGCTGTGCAGGCAGTCCGCCTCGCTGCGCGCCGCGAACGTGTTGTAGAAGCCCACCCGTTCGCGCCTGCCGAAGAGGTCGATCTCCGTCTGCACGCCCTGGTTGGGCACGTCCCGGCGGGCCAGCTCCAGGCCGAGCTGGAGCGAGAGGACCTGGTGGCTGAGGCAGACCGCGAGGAACGGCCGCCGCTCCTCGAGGAGCGTCCCGACGGCCTCCCGCAGATGCTCGATCTTGGGGTGGCCGATCTCGCGCGGGTCGCCGGGCCCCGGGCCCATCACCACCAGGTCGTGGCCGTCGAAGGAGTACGGCTCGTCGAACCGCCGGACCTCCACCTCCGGCCCCATCGCCCGGATCTGACGGGCGATCATGGACGTGAAGGTGTCCTCGGCGTCCACGACGAGGATCCGCTTCCCGGCGAGCACCGGGTCGGGCCGGCCGCGCGCCCCGTCGTCGGCCAGCCAGAAGCCGGCGAGCCCGGTGTTCCGCTCGGCCAGCGCGGCCCGCACCCGGGGGTGCCCGCGGAACCGGCCCGCGCCCTCGTCGGGGGTGAGCGCGGCGATCAGGGACGCGGCCTTGGCACGGGTCTCGGCGACCTCGGAGAGCGGGTCGGAGTGGCGCACCAGCGTCGCGCCGACGCCGATCCGCACCCGCCCGCCTCCGTCGATCTCCGCGGTCCGGATGAGGATCGCGGAGTCCATCGCGTGCCCGCCGTCCGCGTCGCGGCCGATCAGGGCGGCGACCCCGCTGTAGTAGCCGCGGCCCTCCGGCTCGTACGCGGCGATGACCCGGCAGGCGCTCTCCAGCGGCGAGCCGGTCACGGTGGGCGCGAAGAGCGTCTCGCGCAGGATCTCGCGCGGGTCGCGGGCGGTCCGGCCCTCGATGAAGTACTCGGTGTGCGCGAGCCGGGCCATCTCCTTGAGGTACGGGCCCACCACACGGCCGCCGGACTCGCAGATCCGGCCCATCATCTTGAGTTCCTCGTCGACGACCATGTACAGCTCGTCGGCCTCCTTGCGGTCGGCGAGGAAGTCGAGGACGCCGGTCAGGGTGGGGCCGGTCGGCGGGTAGCGGTACGTGCCGCTGATCGGGTTCATCACGGCCGTGCCGGCGTCGAGGCTGACATGCCGCTCGGGGGACGCGCCGACGAAGGTGCGGTCGCCGGTGTGGACGAGGAAGGTCCAGTACGCCCCGGCCTCCCGCTCCAGGAGCCGGCGGAAGAAGGCCAGCGCGCAGGGCAGCCCGTAGTCGGTGATCTCGGCGGTGAAGGAGCGCCGGACGACGAAGTTGGCGCCCACGCCGGTGCCGATCTCCTCGGCGATGATCCGCCGGACGGTGTCGGCGTACGCCTCGTCCGAGGTGTCGGTGCCGAAGCCGCCGCCGGCGAGCCGGATCGGCACGTCGGGCACGGCGCGCAGCACGGCGTCCAGCGACACGGTCTCCTGCTCGGCCACGGTCATGGCGAGCAGCGGCGCGCCGTCGTCGGCGCAGGCGAAGCCGCGTTCGGCGATCTGCCGGTACGGGACGACGACGAGGACGTCGTGCCGGGGGCCGTCGGCGGCGTCCGGCAGCGGGATGTCGGCGAGGGCGGCCGGCGTGGCGACCGGGCCGGTCAGCAGGTCGAGGGCGTCGGGCCCGGTGGCGCTCTCCGGTCGGTGCAGCAGAGCGAAGGGCGGGGCGTCGGCGCCGAGGACGCGGGCGAGCAGTTCCTGGCCGGCGGTCATGCGAGCACCTGCTCGGTCGTGGTGACGACGGCGCAGCGACGGGCCGCGTAGTCGACGGCCTGCCAGTGGTCGGCCTCCGTGAAGTCGCCGAGCGCGTCGGCGACCAGGAAGGTCTCGATGTCGTTGGTGAACGCCTCGACGGCGCTGGCGAGGACGCCCACGTGCGCGTACACGCCGCAGATGATCAGCTGGTCGCGGTTGTGGAACCGCATCCGCTCCAGCAGGTCGGTGCGGAAGAAGGCGCTGTAGCGCCACTTGGTGAGCAGCCAGTCCCCGTCGGCGGGGGCCAGCGGCTCGACGACCTCGCGGTCGGCGGGGGCGGCCTTCATGCCGGGCCCCCAGAAGTCGGCGAGCAGGCCGCGCTCTTCGCTCGACATGCTGCCGGGCTGCGCGGTGTACGCGACGGGGACGCCGCGCGCGGCGCACCGGTCCCGCAGCAGGGCCGAGTTGGCGACGATCCGGTCGCGCAGCGGGGTCGGGAAGGGGGCGAGGAAGTAACGCTGCATGTCGTGGACGAGCAGCACCGCGCGGTCCGGGTCGACGGACCATTTCGGGGTGGCGGGCGGCAGGGCGCCGGCCGTCGGCAGGGGGTAGGCCTCAATGGGCGGTATGCCGGTGGCCATGACCGTCCTCTCGTGACACGTGACTGGGGTTCGGTGGGGCGCGGGAAGCGACGCGCGGACGCCCGGACGCCCGGGCGCGCAGACCGCGGTCAGGCGACGCCCGCGGGCGACGCGCTCAGGCGCCGAGCGACGCGCCGCCGTCGACGGTGAGGTCGTGCAGCGTGATGTGGGCGGCCTGCTCCGACAGCAGGAACAGCACCGCGGCGGCGACGTCCGTGGGAAGCGCGAGCTTGCCGAGCGGGATGCCCACCCGGAACGCGTCGGGGCGGCCCTCGATGGTGCCCTTCGGCCCGGACTCGTCGTGCCACATGGAGCTGAGCATCGGGGTGTCGGTGGAGCCGGGGGCGACCAGGTTGCAGCGGATGCCGTACTGGGCGACCTCCAGGCCCAGCGACTTGGTGAACATCGTCGCGGCGGCCTTGGACGCGGCGTACGCGGCCATGTCGCTGCGCGGGGTCGCGGCGGCGTTGGAGGCGACGGTGACGATCGCGCCGGAGCCGCGCGGGATCATCCGGTCGACGACGGCGCGGGAGACCTGGAAGACGCCGGTGGCGTTGACGGCGAAGGTGGCGGCCCAGTCCTCGTCGCTGAAGGTGCGGACGGGGCCGAGGCGCAGCACGCCGGCGGCGTTCACCAGGTGGTCGATGGGGCCGAGGCGCCGCTCGACCTCGTCGACGGCGGCGGCGACCTGTGCGGAGTCGGTGACGTCGGCGGGGAACGCCTCGACGTTCAGGCCGTCGAGGACGAGCGCGGCGACCCTCGGCTTGAGGGCGGCCTCGTCGCGGTCGACGGCAGCGACGGCGGCGCCGCGCTCGGCGAGCGCGCGCACCACGGCGGCGCCGATGCCGCCGGCGGCGCCGGTGACGAGGGCGGTCTTGCCGCGCAGGGACTGCTCCATGGTCGTGGCCTCCTTCGAGTGGACGGTGCGGCGGTTCACGCGTGCCAGGCCGAGACGACGGAGACGGCCTGGCCGGGGTTGAGCCGGGGGTCGCAGAAGCTGGTGTAGCGCTCGCCGCAGGCGACGGCGTGCTGCTCCTCGTGGACGCATTCGGTGACGTCGTCCGGGGTGGTCTCCAGGTGCAGGCCGCCGGCCACGCCGCCGCCGGCGAGGACGGCGCGCCGGAACTCGGCGATCTCGCGCTCGACGACGGTGGTCAGGCGGGTCTTGAGGCCGCCGGGCGCGGTGACGGTGTTGCCGTGCATGGGGTCGCTGAGCCAGGAGACGGGGTGTCCGGCGGCGCGTACGGCGGCGACGAGCGGCGGCAGTTTGGCGGCGACGTTGTCGGCGCCCATGCGGGCGATGAGGGTGAGCCGGCCGGGGTCGCGTTCCGGGTCGAGCCGGTCGCACAGGGCGAGCAGCTCGTCGGTGGTCATGCTGGGGCCGACCTTGCAGGCGACCGGGTTGGCGACCTCGGCGAGCAGGGCGACGTGCGCGCCGTCGACCTGGCGGGTGCGCTCGCCGATCCACGGGAAGTGGGTGGAGGCGAGGAACAGCCGGCCGTCGTCGTCGCGGCGGAGCATGGGGACCTCGTAGTCGAGGAGCAGGGCCTCGTGGCTGGTCCACACCGGCGGGTCGATGGCGGGGATGTTGGCGGGCCGGCGCCAGCCGAGGTGGCGGATGACGTCGTCGGCGGCCATGTAGCCGGTGAGCAGCCGCAGCGGGTCGGGCCGCCGGCTCTCCGGGTCGGCGGCCGGGCCGTTGACCATGTGGCCGCGGTAGACGGGCAGTTGGACGCCGTCGACCAGCTCGGTGGGCTTGGAGCGGGGCTTGGCGAACTGACCGGCGATGCGGCCGATCCGGATCACCGGCGTGCGGGCGCCCATCTTCATCGCGCCGGCCAGCAGGTCCAGGACGGCGGCCTTGCGGGCGACGTGCGCGGCGGTGGACTCGTCGGGGTCCTCGGCGCAGTCGCCGGCCTGGACGATCACGGCCTCGCCGGCGGCCACCCGCGCGAGATGGGAGTGCAGGGTGCGGATGTCGCGGGGGGTGACGAGCGGCGGGCGGGCGGCGAGTTCCTCGCGTACCCGCTCCACCTGCGAGGCGTCCTCCCACGCGGGCTGTTGCAGGGCCGGCCGACGGCGGATGTCGAGCAGCGTGTTGTCCACGGTGGTCTCCTAGGGAAACAGGGGAGGCGGTGGAACGGGCGTCGATGTCGAAGCGTCGGGGCTGCGGCGCGGGGAAGAATGGCCCGCCGGCCGCGGCGGCCCGCCCGAGCGCGGGCGCCTCCCCGGAATTCCTCCGGGATCATCCGACGCGGCAGGCCGTCCGGACAAAGAAGCGGTTCGGACTAAGTCAAGTAGCCCGAGGGGGTCGAATGCGGACCTATCGGGGGCCGCGGAACGGCCCGGGATGGGCTGTTCCGCGGCCGCCGGGGGTCATCCCTTTTCGACGACGTTCTTGATCCGGGAGAGGGTCTCGGCGACGTCCCGCTTCATCTTCTCGGTCCAGTCGGCGATGAATTTCCGCTTGTCGTCCTCGTCCATGCTCTTGGTGATCTCGTGGATTCCCGGCGAGGCCCAGCCCATGCGGAATGTCTGGCTCAGCAGGCAGCCCTCGCCGGACGGCTCGATCTCGAAGGACCAGACGAGCTCCTGCGGCTCTCCGGTCTTGGAGTGGATCTTCCAGCGGAACGCGCGGCCGGGCTCGGTCTCGACGATCTCCGACTTGGTGTGCCAGACGCCGCGGATGAGCGGGGCCCAGGAGACCACGTCGTCGGCGCGGAAGTTCTCGCCGCGGAAGATCGAACCGACCTGGCCGGGCTCGCCGGAGATCCACTCTCCGTCGCGCAGTTCGGTGCTCCACTCGGCGTGCCGCTTCATGTCGCTGACCGTCGAGTAGATCTCTTCGGCGGTGGCCGCGACGCGAATCTCGGCGCCCAGTTCGAAAAGCGGTCGTGAATCCAGAATCGACTGTGTCATGTCCCGGGATCCTGCCGACGGCCGGAGGGCGGGTTCAAAGGCCCTGTCCTGAATCCGTCAGGTCTCCGCGGCGGCCCGAATCGACCTGACTGAGTACGCGGACGGGCATTGGTCCCGGTCGGCGGCTCGGGCACCATCGCGCCGTCACCGTTCTTCGCCGATCCATTCTTCGCCCTTCCGTCTTTCGGCATTCGCCCACCGGGGGAGTTCGTTCATGTCCCATTCGGGAGCAGTCCATCGAGGAAGCGCCCGGACCGTCGTCACCCGCACCAGTTCGGGACTCGTGTCCGGCGAGCGGACGGGCGGCCTGTGCGTCTTCCGCGGAGTGCCGTACGCCGCTCCCCCGGTGGGCCCGCTGCGCTACCGCTCGCCCCGGCCGGCGCCCGAGTGGCGCGGCGTCCGGGAGGCGACCGCCTTCGGGCCGGTCTCGCTCCAGTCCTGGCTGCCCGGCTCGGCCGAGGACAGCCTGTACGCGAACGTGTGGACGCCGGGCGTCAAGGGCTCCCGGCCGGTGCTCGTCTACATCCACGGCGGCGGCTGGTTCCTCGGCGCGGGCAGCGAGCCGGACTACGACGGCGCCCGGCCCGCGGCCCACGGCGACATGGTCGTCATCACCTTCAACTACCGCCTCGGCGCGCTGGGCTGGGGCCTGCACGAGCACCTCCTCGACGAGGAGACCGACGGCTACTCGAACTGGGGCCTGCAGGACCAGGCGGCGCTGGTCCGCTGGGTCCGGGAGAACGCGGCGGCCTTCGGCGGCGACCCGGACAACATCACCGTGGCCGGCACCTCGGCGGGCGGCTCGTCCGCCTGGCAGCTCGGCCTGATGCCCGAACTGCGGGAGGACATCCGACGGATCGTCCCGTTCAGCGTCAAGCACGTGTGGCGGCCGGCCAGTTCGGCGAGCCCGGCGGAGTCGCGGGAGACGTACGAGCTGCTGGCCCGGAGCCTGGGCACCACCGTGCGCGGGCTGCGCGAGGTCCCCGCGGCGCTGCTCAAGGACGCCTGGGAGAAGATCTTCTCCGGCGCCCCGTCCACCCGCGAGGTCGCCGCCTGGCGCGAGTACCAGGGCCCGGTGGTCGACGGCCGCTGGATGCGCGGGCACGACCACGAGCTGCCGACGCCGGACCTGCCGACGATGGCCGTCTACGCCCGTACCGAGGGGACCTTCTTCACCACCGGACCCGGGTACCCGTACCAGGGCCCGCTGCCCGCCGACGAGGCCCAACTGCGCACCGCGGTCCGGGAGGTGCTGCACAAGGGCGCGGCCCGGGTCACCGACCAGCAGGTGAAGGCGGCGATCTCCGCGTACCGGAGCGCCGCCGAGGCCGACGGGCTGCCGCGGGACCCGGTCGGGCTGTGGAGCGCGATCTGGGGCGACTCGCTGTTCCGCTACCAGATCACCCGGCTCGCGGAGCGGCACGCCCGGGAGCGGCCCGACGTCCCCGGCTACCTGATGGAGTTCGCGCACCCCGTCGCGCCGCCGCTGACCGGCACGCCGCACGAGGCGACCTCCAAGTTCCTGTTCGGCTCGTACGCGAACGAGGTCAACGCCCCGCACTACGGCGCCGGCCCCCAGGAGCGCCTGGTCTCGGACACGCTCATCGAGCTGGTGGCCTCCTTCGCCCGCGGCGAGGCCCCGAACAGCCCGCACGCCCCCGCCTGGCCGGAGTTCTCCCCGGACCGGCGCAGCACCATGATCCTCGGCGGGAAATGCGTCGCCGAGATCGCCGAGCGCACCGCGCTCCGTCAACTCGCCCACTGGGACACCGCCGGCTGGGTTCCCGTGCCGCGCCCCTGACGAATCACCGCTCTCACCCCCCGTGGAAAGGAACTGAGGCGCCATGTGCGGACTCACCGGCTGGGTCGCCTACGACCGCGATCTGACGCTCGGCGGAGACACCACCGAGGCCATGACCCGGACGCTGGAGTGCCGGGGCCCCGACGACAAGGGGATCTGGCTGTCCCGGCACGCCGCCCTCGGGCACCGCCGGCTCTCCGTCATCGACCTGGAGCTCGGCCGGCAGCCGATGCACGCGCTGCCGGACGACGACGGACAGCCGGTGCTCGTCTACACCGGCGAGGTGTACAACTTCCGCGAGCTGAAGGACGAGCTCGAAGGACTCGGGCACGCGTTCCGCACCTCCAGCGACACCGAGGTGGTGCTGCACGCCTACCTGGAGTGGGGCGAGGAGTTCGCGGAGCGGCTCAACGGCATGTACGCGCTGGCGATCTGGGACCCGCGCAGCGAGGAGCTGCTGCTGGTCCGCGACCGGATGGGCGTCAAGCCGCTGTTCTACTACCCGACCGCCGACGGGGTGCTGTTCGGCTCCGAGGCCAAGGCGATCCTCGCCCACCCGGAGGCGGAGGCGGTGGTCGACGCCGAGGGTCTCGCGGAGATCTTCGCCATCATCAACACCCCCGGGCACGCGGTCTTCAAGGGCATGCACGAGGTCGTCCCGGGCACCGTGGTCCGCTTCACCCGGTCCGGCTCGACGACCCGGACGTACTGGGCCCTCGAGGCCCGGCCGCACACGGAGGACCTGGACGCGACGATCGCGCACACCCGGGAGCTCCTGGAGGACATCGTCGAGCGGCAGCTGATCGCCGACGTGAGGGTCGGCACGCTGCTCTCCGGCGGTCTGGACTCCTCCGCGGTGACCGCGCTCGCCGCGAAGGCGCTGCGCGACCAGGGCAGCGACGAGAAGATCACGGCGTTCTCGGTGGACTTCAAGGACCACGGGGAGACGTTCCGCGACAACGGCATCTGGATGGACCCCGACACGCCGTACGCGGTCGACGTCGCCCGGCACGCCGGCGCCGAGCACGTGATCGTGGAGCTGGAGAACCACCACATCCTCGACGAAGAGGTACGCGCCGCCGTGCTGCGCGCCCAGGACCTGCCGGTGTCGACGGGCGACATGGAGCACTCGCTCTACCACCTGTGCAAGGCGCTCAAGGAGCGCGTCACGGTCGCGCTGTCCGGCGAGGCCGCCGACGAGATATTCGGCGGCTACAACTGGTTCTTCGACCGGGAGGCCGTCGACGGGGACACCTTCCCCTGGTACGACGCGTGGCGCCGGCTCGGCGGGCTCGCCACCATGCGCGAGATCGGCCTGTGGGACCGGCTCGGCCTGGACGAGTACGTCAAGCGGCGCTACACCGAGGCGCTGGAGCGCGTGCCGCGCCTGCCGGGGGACTCCCCCGAGGAGGAGCGGATGCGCGAGCTGACCTGGCTCAACATCTGGCACTGGGAGAAGTTCCTGCTGGACCGCAAGGACCGGATCTCGATGGCGGCGAGCCTGGAGGTCCGGGTCCCGTTCACCGACCACCGCCTCGTGGAGTACGTCTACAACGTGCCGTGGGCGATGAAGACCTTCGACGGCAAGGAGAAGAGCCTGCTGCGCGCGGCCTCCGCGCACGTGCTGCCGGACTCGGTCCTGGAGCGGAAGAAGAGCCCGTACCCCTCGACGCAGGACACCGCCTACGTGACGGCGCTGCGCGGCAAGGTCGCCGAGCTCCTGGAGGGCGACTCCCCGGTGCTGAAGCTGGTCTCCCGCGAGGGCGTCCAGAAGCTCCTCGACAAGCCGCTGGAGGAGTACTCCGCGCTCGGCGGCCTGTGGGGCACCCGCGCCGTGATGGAGCGCCTGGTCGAGTTTCACGCCTGGGCCGAGAGCTACCGCGTACGCATCGAGCTCTGACCTCCGCCTCACGCGGAAGCGGCGTCGCGCACGGCCACCGGGCCGGGTGCGGCGCCGCCCACGCGTGTGAGGCCCCCGAACCACCGGCACCACCCGAACCACAGCTGGGAGGTGGTCACATGGCCACTACGTTTCCTTCGCGGCGCGCCCGCATGTTCGTCCTGGAGTTCCTGATCACCGCGGGAATCCTGTTCCTCATCGTCACCAGCGCCCGCTGGATCTTCGCTCCGGACGCGCCGCTCGGCTCCGTGGTCAAGGGCCGGGCGGCGTTCGCATTGATGGCGGTCCTCTTCGGCATCGCCAACACGCTGATCATCCATTACTCGATGACCCGCAGGACCGCCGGGCACATGAACCCGTCGGTGAGCATCGGGCTGTGGCTGCTGCGGGCCTTCCCGGGCCGGGACGTCGTGCCGTTCTGCGTCGCACAGGTCGCCGGCGCGATCGCCGGGACCGCGCTGGGCGGGCTCGTGTGGGGCGGCCCGGCCGTGGAGTCGGTGAACTGGGCGGCGGTCGGGCCCGCGCCCGGCTGGGACTTCTGGGAGGTGCTGACCGCCGAGACCGTCGGACAGCTGATCTGCATGACGCTGGTGGCCGGGCTGCTGATCCGGCCCCGCTGGGAGTTCCTGATCCCCTCCGTGGTCGGCGCCTGCATCGCCGGCTTCATCTTCTTCCTGGGCCCGGTGGCGGGCGGGGCGGTCAACCCGGCCCGCCAGTTCGGGCCCGCGCTGCTGTCCGGGAACACCACGTTCCTCGCCGCGTACCTCATCGGGCCGGTGCTCGGCGCGGTGCTCGCGGCCGCCCTCGCCGCCGGCCTCAAGCCGCCGCATGCGGCCGAGGAGCTCGTCCCCCCGCACGCGCCCGCGGAAAGCACCCGCTGAACGACTACAGGAGACATGGCATGTTGGGAACGTACGGACTGCCCACCGACGTGGACGCGGCGCCGGAGTGGCAGAGCGAGCTGCTCGACCTGGACGCCTACCTCGCCCGGATCGGCTACACCGGCCCCCGCACCCCCACCGTCGACACGCTGCACGGGGTGCTGCGCGCCCACATGGGCGCGATCACCTTCGAGAACATCGACATCGCGCTCGGCCGCCCGGTCTCGATCGACCTCGCGCGGATCCAGGACAAGCTGGTGAGGCAGGGCCGCGGCGGCTACTGCTACGAGAACAATCTGCTGTTCGCCGCCGCCCTGGACCGGCTCGGCTTCCCGGTGACCCGGCTGCTCGCCCGGATCCGGCAGGGCGAGACCAGGCGCCGGTTCCGCTCCCACACGGTGCTGCTGGTCCGCGCGGACGACCGGGTGTGGCTGGCCGACGCCGGCTACGGCTACAGCGGGCTCATGCAGGCGCTGCCGCTGGAGTCGGGAGCCCGCGCGGAGACGGGGGACTGGACCTGGCGGCTGGTCGCCGACGGCCCGGACTGGATCGTCCAGATCCCGCACGAGGACCCGGCGGCCGCGGCGGCCGGCGCCTGGTACGACATGTACGCGTTCCGCCAGGAGCCCCAGTACCGGATCGACTTCGAGGCGGCGCACTACCTCAGCTCGACCAAGCCCGGCTCGCCGTTCGTCGGCCAGGTGATCGCCCAGCGGCAGGAGGAGAAGCAGCGGCTGCTGCTGCTCGACAAGCAGCTGGAGCGGCGCTTCCCGGACGGCACGGCGGAGGTGCTCCGGCTCAGCGCGGCGGACACCGTGCAGGTGCTCCGGGACGCCTTCGGAATCGCACTGACGGACGAGGATTCCCGCGCGCTGCTGCAGTTCTTCGCCGCGAAGTGACTTCCGGCGGCGGGACTTGACGGACTTGTGGGGCGCAATGGTCGGCCCTCCCGGGATTCGGGGATGGTCGGCGGCGGGTCACCCCATCGTTCAGCGTCACCGGAAGAGTCAAGGAGCAGGGCTGTCATGACGAATGTCGCGGTCATCTACTACTCGTCGACGGGCAACGTCCACACCATGGCGGCCGCGGCCGCGAAGGCGGCCGAGAAGGCCGGCGCGGACGTGCGGCTGCGCAAGGTCGCCGAGCTGGCGCCGCAGGCCGTGATCGACACCAACCCGGACTGGGCCGCCCACGCCGAGGCGACCCGTGACATCGAGGTGGCGTCCCTGGACGACCTGGTGTGGGCCGACGTGGTGCTGATCGGCACGCCGACCCGGTTCGGCCAGCCCGCCAGCCAGGTCAAGCAGTTCATCGACACGACCGGCGGCATCTGGGCCGAGGGCAAGCTGGTCAACAAGGTGACGTCCGGCTTCACCTCGACCTCCTCCACGCACGGCGGCCAGGAGTCGACGCTGCTCGCGCTGAACAACACCTTCTACCACTGGGGCGCCATCATCGTGGCCCCCGGCTACGCGGACCCGATCCAGTTCGCCGAGTCCAACGGCAACCCGTACGGCGCCTCCAGCGTCTCGGCGAACCAGGCCGGGAACGTGCACGACGAGAACCTGGGCGCGGTCGAGTTCCAGGCCCGTCGCGCCGTCGAGATCGCGACGGCTCTGAAGAAGGGCCTCGCCGCGGTCTGACACGCACCGCGCGGAGAGCCTCGGAGGGGGCAGGACGAGAGTCCTGCCCCCTCCGTCGTGTCTCCGCGGTCCGGAGAAGCGCGCCTCGTCCGCGCTTCGTCCGCGCCTCGTCCGCGCCTCAGACGAACGCGCCCACCGGCATGCGGACCGCCGGACGGAACGTCATGATCGAGCGCTGCAGCCTGCGCAGCCGGGGCGAGGGCTCCCGGCCGCTCTCCCGTCGCAGTCCGTCACGGAGCCGCTGGTAGACCTCCTGGGCCTCGTCCTGCCGCCCGCAGCGCAGCAGCGCCACGATGAACTGGCAGTGCAGCGACTCGTTGGTGCGGTGCAGGGCGACGAGCTCGGAGAGCTCGGGCACCATCTCCACATGCCGGCCGAGCTGCAGCCGCGCCTCCACCCACTGGTCGAGGGCGCTGAGCCGGGACTCCTCCAGGCGCTCGATCTCGGCCCGCAGGTGCGGGCCCGCGGCCACGTCCGCGAACGGGTCCCCGCGCCACAGCCCCAGGGCCTCGCCGAGCCGGCGGGAGGCGCGCTGAAGGTCGCCGCTCTCCATCGCCCGGTAGCCGGCCCCGGTGGCCCGCTCGAACTGCCAGGCGTCGTGCGAGCCGCCGCCCGTGTCGAGCCGGTAGCCGCCGGGCAGCGAGACGAGGACGGCCTCGGCGGTACGGCGGTCCAGCCAGCTGCTCCCGGGCGGCGGGGGCTCGGAGTTGCGCAGAGCTGTGGTGATCAGGGACCGCAAGCCCTGGATGTGCGCCTGGAGTTCGGCGCGGGCGCCGCGGGGCGCGCCGGAGGGCCAGAGCTCCTCCAACAGGACGGTCGCGGGCACGACCTGGTCGGCCTTCGCTGCGAGCAGAGCGAGGACTTGACGGGGCGCCGCGGCCGTGGCGACGACGGAGACGCCGTTCTCGCGTACCGAGAGTCCACCGAGGATCCGGACGTCCACTGAATTCCCCCTCATCCGTGCGGATCGGCCCTGGATGATTAGAAAAGAGACCGCGAGGCATGTCAATAAGAAACCTGGCGGTATGGAATATGGATCAGGCCAAGTCCGGATAGCTGCCCGATTTATCCCCTCTTACCGCCATCGCGCAAGCGCTTGCGTCCCGAAGAAGCGTACCCCCGGATCCACTATCTGGACCCGGGGGTACGCTTTGATGGAGCCGAGGCAGGGTACGAACAGGCGACGCGCACGTGCACCCGGAGAGAAACCGGGAGGTCGGTATGATTTTGCGACGCACGACAGCCCTGGTGCCAAAGCAGCGTGACGGGGTGTCGTCGGGCGCTAACCCGCCGGAGCCTCGGCCGGACCCAGCGCGCGCAGCCCCCGGCCCGGCTCCATGTCGAGCATCGCGAGCACGGCCGGCACCGCGATGCTGGGCAGCACATGCCGGTAGAGCACGGACGCCCAGTGCTCCATGTTCGTTCGCGAACCGAGCGCCTGCTGCATCAGGTTGAGGCCGGCGTACGCGCCCACGACGAGCGGCGCCGCCTCCTCCGGATCGGCGTGCGGCAGCAGTTCGCCGCGCTGCTTCGCCTCGTTGAGCACCCGCAGGTTGAGCTCGGTCCACTCCCGGTACGGCCCGCTGCGGTTGAGCTCGTGGCCGCCCTGGTCGAGGGTGAGCCGCACGCTGCCGCGCAGCAGCCCGTCGTGGGTGAGCCGGTGCGCGAAGACCATCCCGATGTCGACGAACTCCTGCAGCTTCGACACCTGCGGCAGCGGTTCGGGCGTGGCCGAGACCTGCGCGTCGATCACCGCGTGCGCCAGGTCTTCCTTGGAGTCGAAGTGGAAGTAGAGCGCGCCCTTCGTGACCTGGGCCAGTTCCAGGATGTCGGAGAGCTTGGCGGCCTCGTAGCCGCGCTCGTCGAAGACGGCGGCGGCAGCCTCCAAGATCGCCTGGCGCGTACGGATCGCGCGATCCTGCTTAGCCATGAGGGGTCACGTCCTTAGCTCTTGACTGGCGCCCGCCGGAACGCGAGGCACTGGGGGACCACTGCTCGTACCGCCGTTCATGACGAGGTCCATGACAAGGTCCATGACGAGTTCACGAAGATGTTCACGAGCGGGGAGGTTCATGCGCGCTTCACACCATTGTGAAGCCGCCGTCCACCGGCATGGTGACACCGGTGACGAACGACGCGCGATCGCTGAGCAACCACGCGGCGGCCTCGGCGATCTCCTCGGGCTCGGCCGTCCGCGGCTGCGGCGTCGCGGCGTGCAGCGCCTCCTCGACGCCGGGCACCGCCGCGAACCACTCGGTGACCACCTCGGTACGGGTGGTCCCCGGGGCCACCGAGTTGATCCGTATCCCCTGCGCCGCGTACTCGGCGGCGGCGGCCTTCGTCAGCCCGACGACGGCGTGCTTGGCGGCCACGTACGGGGCGGCGACCGGGGTGGCGAGCAGTCCGCCGACGCTGCTGTTGTTGACGATCGTCCCGCCGCCGGCCGGCAGCATGACCGCGATCTCGTCGCGCAGGCAGTTCCACACGCCGCGCACGTTGACGTCCATGATCCGGTCGTAGAGCTCGTCGTCCATCTCGTGCAGCGGCTCACGGCCGGCTCCCCAGCCGGCGTTGTTGAAGGCCGCGTCGAGCCGGCCGTACGTCGCCACGGCGTGCGCCACGGCCGCCCGGGTGTCGGCGCGGCGGGTGATGTCGGCGACGACGTACTCGGCCTCGGCCCCGCCCTCGCGCAGCTCGGCGACGAGATCCTTGAGCCGGTCCTCGCGGCGGGCGGCGAGGACGACCTTCGCGCCCTCCCGGGCGAAGACCCGGGCGGCCGCGGCCCCGATCCCGCTGCTGGCTCCGGTGATCAGCGCGACTTTGTCGGTCAGCAGGCGGTGGTCTGCGGTCATGGAACGGTCGTCTCCCTCGACTGATGGGTGGGGGTTCGGTGCACGGCGGGTGTCAGGCCGCCCAGACGCGGCCGGCGGCGGCCTCGGCGTCGACGGCGCGCAGCAGAGTCTCGTCGATCGCGTCGAGCGAGTCGACGACATGGCGGACGCCCGCCTTGCGCATCAGCTCGCCCTGGAAGCCGTGGGCGAAGTCGCTGGGGTGGCCGATGAACGCCGCCCCGAGGTCCCGGGCGGTCTCCGCGACCCGGGCCACGTCGTCCACGAACAGCGCCCGGTCGTGGGCGAGTCCGAAGACGTCGGCGGTGATCTCGTGCACCCCGGGGCGGAAGTCGTTTGTGCAGACGTAGCCCGGCTCGTCGAAGAGTTCACCGAAGCAGCCGAGGTACGCGTCGAAGTGGCGCCGGTCCAGGCCGCCGTAGCAGACCGTCCGCAGGCCGAGCGCGCGCAGCCGGCGCAGCAGGGCCTCGGCGCCGTCGAGCACCCGCAGCGGATGGTCGGCGAGGTAGGCCGAGCGCTCCTCGAAGTAGCGCGCCAGGACGTCCTCGGGGCTGTCGGGCAGTCCGGCCGCGGCGCCGAGGGCGCGGGCGGCGGTGAGCTGTCCCTGCGAGAAGATCTCCCGCTCGACCTCGGCGTCGTAGCGGCCGCCCCGGCTGGTGACGAACCGATGGATCACCGGGCTGAACGTGTCGTTGAGCAGCACGCCGTCGATGTTGACGGCCGCGAGCCGTAGGTGACGCAGGGGTTCCACGGGATCTCCAATGGCAGCCGAGACTACGAGCCGGGCACAGCGTGACGAACCGCCTGTCACGGGAGGTTCCGGCCCGGACCGGCCTCTCTCATCTCCGAGAAACAAACCCGACGGTACAGATTTCCGGCGTCTGGAAGATACCCGAAGCGGCTGTGGCTTTGAACCCCGGGGCCCCTCGATACCGGACATGTGCCGCCCTCCGTAACGAAATTGGGACGTCAGAACGGTACTGACCAGACAGGTGGTGCGGCGCAAGGGGGGCGCACGGGGAGCGCAAGGGGAGTGAACAGACCTGACACACCTGGAGTTCAACCCTTGCAAACCGACCCCGAGGTTCGTAACTTGCCGCGCAGCCGGCACCCGAGCTCCAGACGAAGGCCGAGGGGATCCCTCATGCTCCACACGTCCGCACCGTCCGAGAAGGCGATCCACGCCGTGCAGCCGTTCACCTCGACCGTCCCGCGCGAGTACGTCCACCGGGCGGCGATCGCCGAGGTCTTCCTGACGACCGGATGGACGCGCGCGGACGAGGCGCACTTCACGATCGGCGCGCAGTGGCCGCGCGCCCACAGCTTCCTCGGCCCGGTCGGCGGCACGCACTACGACCCGATGATGGTGGCGGAAACGATCCGGCAGGTGGGCGCGCTGCTCGCGCACGTCGGCTTCGACGTGCCGCTCGGCCACCAGTTCCTGATGTGGGAGCTCAACTACCGGGTGGTACCGGGCCTGCTGGCCGTCGGCGGCGCGCCGGCCGAGCTGCGGCTCCACGTGACCTGCACCGACATACGCCGGCGGGCGGGCCGGCTCGCGGGGCTCTCGTACGAGGTGGTCGTCACCGAGAACGGCCGCACCGTCGCCGTCGGCGACGCCCGCTACACCTGCACCAGCCCGGAGGTCTACCGGCGGCTGCGCGCCGACCGGTTGGCCGACCCGTTCCCCGCGCCCGGCCCGCTGCCGGCGCCGGTGGCGCCCGCCGTCGTCGGCCGGTGGAACCCGTCCGACGTGGTTCTCTCCCCCGCCGCGCCGGGCGTCGCGGGCGGCGCCCGCTGGCAGCTGCGGGTGAACACCGACCACCCGGTGCTCTTCGACCACCCGGGCGACCACATCCCCGGCATGGTGCTTCTGGAGGCGGCCCGCCAGGCGGCCCGCAGCCGCGTCCCGCAGGGGCGCGAGATGCTGCCGGCGGCCATGGACAGCACCTTCCACCGGTACGCCGAGTTCGGCAGCCCCGTCTGGATCGAGATCGACCAGGCCGTGGACTATCCGGGCACCTCGGAGAGCCTGCTCTCGGTGACCGGACGGCAGGACGACGAGCTCGTGTTCACGGCGATCACGACGGTCACCGCCCTGCCGACGCGCACGCCGTAGCGCACGACGCAGCGCACGACGCAGCGCACGCCGCAGCTTCTTACGTGAGCGACGCGGCGATCAGCAGGCCGAACCCGGCGGTGATCAGCAGCGTGCGGATCCGGTGCAGGCCGTTCCACCGCTTCTCGAAGGCCGCCCGGACGGCCGCCGGGTCGTCGCCCGCGCCGCCCTCCGAGGCCGCCAGAGCGTTGTTCAGCGGGATGTTGCCCCCGATCGTGACGAGGTGGTTCAGCACCACGCAGACGAGCCCCGCCAGGATCAGCCACTTCTGGGTGTCCGAGCGCCCGTCGATCGGCACCGCGAGCGCGGCCGCCGGGAAGACCACGATCCCGAGGAACACGACGAGGAACACCGGCTTCGGCACGTACTCGTTGATCCGCCGCATGGCGCTCACGAACTCGGCGTCCGTGAGCCGGGCCAGCGCGGGCATGATCCCGGTCTGGAAGATGAGCATGAAACCGGCGTAGAGCCCGGTGCATCCGACGGCGAGAGCGAGCAACGTGGTGGGCATGGCCCCATCATGACGGCACGTCACCCTCTCCGCACGGAATTGCCGTGTGTGACGGGGGTCAGTTCTTGAGGCGGTCCGCCTGCCGGATGGCATCGGCCAGCTCCCGCACCGACGCCGACTCGGCCCGCTCGGCCAGCGCGTACGCCTTCTCGGCCAGCTCCCCGTACCCGGGCGCGCCCGGCAGCTCGCCGCCGCGCAGCCGGTCCGCGAAGTACCCGGCGATCGCCGTCAGCTGCAGGCTGTCGTGCCCGCCGCCCCAGATCGAGCCGGCCAGCGCCCCGGTCTCGACCGAGCCGGTCTGCTCGTGCGGGGCGCGGGTGGCGGGGTCGAGCCAGCGGACGGTCGCGGTGGCGAGGTGGCCGGAGCGGCCCGCGCGGACCTTGACCGCGTACAGCGCCGTGACGGTGTGGCCCGCGCCGACCTCGCCGCCGTCCACCCGGTCGTTGCGGAAGTCCTCGTCGGCGACCTCGCGGTTCTCGTAGCCGATCAGCTGGAAGCGCTCCACGGTCTGCGGGTCGAACGCGACCTGGGCCTTGGCGTCGCGGGCGCGCAGCTCGATGTGGGCGGGGAGCTGGTCGACGAAGACCTTGCGGGCCTGCTCGGGGGTGGAGACGTACGTGGTGTGCCCGTCGCCCTTGTCGGCGAGCTGCTCCATGAACGCGTCCCCGTAGTCGCTGCCCACGCCGACGCCGAAGAGGGTGATGCCGTACGCCCGGCGCTCCTCGTCGATCCGGCGCAGGATGGACGAGGCCTCGGTGTCGCCGGTGTTGGCAAGGGCGTCGGAGAGCAGCACCACCCGGTTGGTCGCGCCCTTGCGGCGGCCCTCGACGGCGACGTCGTAGCCGGTGCGGACGCCCGCCTCGACGTTCGTGGACGAGGTGGTCTCGAGCGCCGACACGACCCCGCGGATGCGGTCCCGGGCGCCGCCCACCCGGGTCATCGGCAGCCGGGTCTCGGCCTCGTCGCTGAAGGTGACCAGGGCGATCGAGTCGTCGTCGCGCAGCTGGCCGGTGAGCACCCCGAGGGACTCCTTGACCAGGTCGAGGCGGCCCGGCTCGGCCATCGAGCCGGAGATGTCGACGACGAAGGTGAGCGCGGCCGGCGGGCGAGGGCCGTGCCGGTCGGCGGCCCGCGTCGCGAGCCCCACCCGGACCAGCGACCAGCCCTCCCGCGTGGTGCGCGCACCGTCCACGGTCACGCCGAAGCCGTCGCCCTCGGGACGCTTGTAGTCGGGGCGGAAGCTGTTGACGAACTCCTCCGGCCGCACGGTCTCCGGCGCGGGCAGCCGGCCCTCGGCGAGGGTGCGGCGGGCGTAGCCGTACGAGGCGGTGTCCACGTCGAGCGCGAAGGTGGAGAGGTAGTCGGGGGCGGGCGCCACGCGCTGCTCGCCCTCGCCCTCGGTCGCGCTGTCGCCGCGGGCGGCGTCCGGCCCGGCGGTCGAGCCGCTGCCGCCGGTGGAACCGCCGCCGCCGACCGTGCCCTTGGGCGCGGTGAGGCCGGGCCCGCCCTTGTCCCTGGCGGAGGTCTCGTGCTGGGCGCCGCCGCCGCAGCCGGTCAGCAGCAGGCCGGCGGCGAGCAACCCGGCCGTGAGTGTCCGTCCCTGTCGTCGACTCATGTCATCTCCCCCTCGTTGTCGCGCACTTGTGAATGTGACGTGCGGGACCGCCCGAAGGAGCAGACGAAGGAGTTGCGGATGGATCTCAATGCGGCAACGGCCCTCTTCCGTGGCAGGGACTCGCCATCACCCCAGCTGGGTCTTGTCACCGTACGGAGTCGCGTGCGTACATGGAGTGGCGCACACCGATTTCTGCGGGGGGTGGTCACGGTGGCGAACATGGCGGGTTCCGTGCTGGGCCGGACGGCGACGACAAAACCGACGTCGGGTGCCGCGGCGCGGGACGGCACCGGTGAGCGGGACGGCGCGGCGATGGCGCTGCGGCCGTCCGGGCGGCCGGTGCGCGGCGTGCGGCAGGTCAGCGCCGCACTGGCCGGTCTCGCCGCCTCCGCGCGGCATGAACTGCTGACCTTCGACGATCCGGCCGCCTCCGCGGGCCGTGCGATCCCCGAGCCGTTCCTGGAGCTGGCAGGAGCGTGCATGCGGACCGCGGCGGAGCGGGCCGGATCGGTCCGGCGGATCGTGCCCCGGCACGCGCTGGCGCAGATCGCCGGGGCGGGGACGGTCCGGGCGGGCCGTGCCCGGCTCACCCAGGCGATCCCGTTCAAGATGATCGTCGTGGACCGTCTGGTGGCGGCGGTCCCGCTCGATCTCGAACTGCTCTACAACGGGCTGCTGCTGATCCGCGACCCGGTGGTCGTCCAGGCCCTCGTCCGCGCCCATCACGCCTGCTGGGACGCGGGCGAGGAGCTGACCGGCGCCGTCGTCCCGCACCGCGAGCTGCCCCCACAGCTGCGGCCGGTCCTCGAGGCGCTGCTCGCCGGACAGACGGACGAGGCGGCCGCCGCCCGGCTCGGCATGTCGGGCCGGACGTACAGCAGAAGGGTCGGTGAGCTGATGAACGCCCTCGGCACGACGAGCCGCTTCCGGGCGGGTGCGGAAGCGGCTCGTCGGGGGTGGTTGTGACCGGCCGGGCGCGGGGCGGGCGCGCGGCCCCGTGCGTCAGGACACGATGTCCTTGCGGGCGAAGCCCCGGAAGGCGAGCGCGAAGAGGATCAGTGCGTACGTCACCGAGACCGCCGCCCCCTTCGCCATGCCGCCCCACTCCAGCTGCGGCTGGAGCGCGTCGGCCCAGGCGAACTGCCAGTGCGCCGGCAGGAAGTCGCGCCAGTCCCCCAGCGCGGTCACCGCGTCCAGGACGTTGCCGATGATGGTCAGCCCGACCGCGCCGCCGACCGCGCCCAGCGGGGCGTCGGTGCGGGTGGACAGCCAGAACGCGAGCCCGGCGGTGACCAGTTGGGAGACGAACACGAACGCGACGGCCACTGCGAGCCGCGGCAGGGTGTCCGCGCTCGCCAGCGCTCCCCCGGTGGGCAGCTTCAGCGGCCCCCAGCCGTAGGCGACGGTGCCCGCCGCCAGGGCGACCAGTGGCAGCAGCACCATCGCCGCCGCGCTGAACCCGAGGCCCACGGCCAGCTTCGACCAGAGCAGCCGGGCGCGCGGCACGGGCGCGGCGAGCAGATAGCGCAGCGAGGACCAGCTGGCCTCCGAGGCGACGGTGTCGCCGCAGAACAGCGCCACGGGGACCACCAGCAGGAACCCGGCCGAGACGAACAGACAGGTCGCGGCGAAGTTGGCGCCGGACGCGGTCGCCGTGTCCATCAGGGTGATCCGGCCGTTGTCCCGCCCGTCCGGGGTGCCGCCGATCCAGAACGCGATCAGCAGCACGAACGGCAGGGCGGCCAGGATCCCGGCCATGACGAGGGTGCGTCGGCGCTTCAGCTGGCGCAGCGCCTCGACGCGCAGCGGCAGCGTGTGCCGGGCCCGGTAGCCGGGCGCGGTCTCCACCAGGGCGGTCATGCGGATCCTCCTCCGATCAGGGTGAGGAACGCGTCCTCCAGTCGGCGGTGCGGGCCCACCCCGGTCAACGGCACGTCGAGGCGGACGAGTTCGCCGATCAGGGCGGTGGGGTCGGCGCCGTCGAGCCGGAGCAGGACGCCGCCCTCGGTGCGGGCCGCGGAGCCGACGCCGGGCAGCGCGCCGATCTTCTCGACGAGCGGCTCGGCGAGTTCGCCGGCGAGGGTGACGAGCAGGGTCTCGCCCGCGCCGGTGATCTCCGCGACCGGACCGGCCTGCACGAGCCGGCCCCGGTCCATGACCACGAGATGGGTGCAGGACTGCTCCACCTCCGACAGGAGGTGGCTGGAGACGATGACGGTCCGGCCGCCGGCCGCGTACCGGATCATCACGTCCCGCATCTCGCGGATCTGCGGCGGGTCGAGGCCGTTGGTCGGTTCGTCGAGGATGAGCAGGTCCGGCAACCCGAGCATGGCCTGGGCGATGGCGAGCCGCTGCCGCATGCCCTGCGAGTAGGTGCGCACGGCGCGGGCGAGCGCGTCGCCGAGTCCGGCGATCTGCAGGGCCTCCTCGATGTGCGCGTCCTCGGCGGGCCTGCCGGTGGCCTTCCAGTACAGGTCGAGGTTGTCCCGGCCGGACAGGTGCGGCAGGAAGCCCGCGCCCTCGACGAACGCGCCGACCCGGGACAGGACGGGCGCGCCGGGCCGGATCGCCTGCCCGAAGACCCTGATCTCGCCGTCGTCCGGGGTGATCAGGCCCATCAGCATCCGCAGGGTGGTGGTCTTCCCGGCCCCGTTGGGGCCGAGCAGACCGAGGACCTGGCCCTGCTCGACGCGGAAGGAGAGGTCCCGTACGGCGTACCGGTCCGTGGCTCCCCGGTACTTCTTGGTGAGCCCGGTGATCTGCAGGGGCACGGAGGCGAGTTCCGGGTCCGGGGCGGGCGCGACGGTGCGGCGGCGGGCGGTCAGGAGCAGGGCGGCGGCGATCAGCGCGCCGGCCGCGGGCAGGCCCCAGACCCACCAGGGAAGGGCGGCCGCCTGGGTGCGCACGGCCGGGGCGGTGGGCACGGTGAGCGCGCTCTTCGGGGTGACGGTGTACGTGGCGGGGGCGGCCGGCGAGGCGTAGCCGAGGTCGGTGGAGGCGAGCACGAGCCGCAGCCGGTGCCCGGCCTCGATCCGGTGGTCGACGGCGGGCAGGGTGAGGTCGACGGTCCGGGCCTTGTGGACGCCCTCGATACGGACGGGGGCGACGAGTTGAGCAGGCAGGACCTGCTGGCGGCCGTCGGGCCCGACGTCGTACACCTTGCCGAACAGGACGGCCTCGCCGCTGTCGGAGGCGACCTCGACGCGGACCGTGGGCGAGCCGGTGAGGTGCAGCGGCTCGGTCAGCGGGCGGGAGTCGAAGGCGGCGTGCTGCCCGGGGAAGTCCAGGGAGAGCCCGACGCCGAGGGCGGAGAAGGAGCCGAGCGCGCCGCCGACGCCGGGGACGGCGGAGATGGCGGGCGGGTTGGCGCCGGCGGGGTTGGCGAACGTACGGGGTCGGCCCGCGAGTTCGACGGCACGGGGGCCGGCGGACAGGCCGGGGTAGCGGTCGGAGGTCGCGCCCCGCAGCATCGCCTGCCCGTCGGTGGAGTCGACGCCGCCGGCCCGGCTGACCCGGAAGGCGGGCCCGGTGTCGGCGTTCGCCTCGCCCTTGAGGTGGCGGTCGAACCAGGCGCCGATCCGGGCCTCGACGCGGTCGGTCTCGCGGTCGCCGCCGTCGTGGCCGCCGGCGATCCAGTCGACGGCGACCGGCGCGCCGTTGGCGGCGATCGTGCGGGCCATGGCATCGGCGTGGGAGAGCGGGAACAGCGAGTCGGCCTGGCCCTGCACGATGAGCGCGGGCGTCTTGATGCGCGCGCCGACGGCGGAGGGGCTGCGCGCTTCGAGGAGGGCGCGGGCGGCGGCGTCGGGCTTCCCGGTGACGGCGACGCGCTGGTACATGGCGCAGAGCTCGTCGGTGAACCGCCCGCACGCGGGCGAGGCGGAGGCGGGCGCGGCGGGCACTCCAGAGGGGACGCCGGGCGCTCCGGCGGACCCGGTCGAGAAGAAGATCCCGCTCCAGAGCTTCTTGAACACCCCTTCGGGGAACAGCGCGTCGGCCAGGTTCCAGTACGTGATCTGCGGGGCGATGGCGTCGACCCGGGTGTCGTACCCGGCGGCGAGCAGCGAGATCGCGCCGCCGTACGAGGCGCCGGTGACGCCGACGCGCGGGTCGCCGGCCTTGTCGAGCCGGACCTCGGGGCGCTCGGCCAGCCAGTCGATCAGCCGCCGGACGTCCTGGACCTCGTGCGCGGGGTCGTTGAGCCCGATCCGTCCGGTGGACCGGCCGAAGCCACGGGCGGACCAGGTGAGCACGGCGTAGCCGTCCCGGGCGAGCTTCTCGGCCTGCTCGCGCACGTCGTCCTTGCTGCCGCCGAAGCCGTGCCCGAGCAGCACGGCGGGCCGCCGGCCGTCGCCTCCGGCGGTGTAGTACGAGGTGTCGATCCGCGCCCCGGGCAGGTCGAGGACCCGGTCGGCACGGTGCACGGGCGGTGGTCGGTCCGAGGCGGCGGCGACCCATGTCCCGCCGCCGGCGAGCACGGCGAGGACGGCGGCGAGCGCGGTCCACCGGGGAAGTCGGAGCTTCATGCGCAAAACACTAAGCGCGCGACCGCCCCGCCGGAGCGACCGTCAGGCGGAGCCGGGCGGCCTCCTTGAGGCGTACGAGGAGGTTCCGCGTACACCCGTCGCGGTATGTGGACGTCGCGTGAGACCCCCTTGTGCCGCACATGTCAACACGGGACTCTGTGGCAGCGCGCACCCCCCACCCCACCGGCCGGCCGGCCCCCTCACCCCGGCATTCCCCCGGACATCGAAAGGTCAGGTGCCCCCCTCCATGACTTTTGCCTCCCCCCGACTCCGCCGCCTCGGAGTGCTCGTCCCCGTCGTCGCGCTCGCCGCCGGGCTCCAGGTCGCCGCCTCGCCGACGGCGCAGAGCGCGGTCGTCGGCGATCTGCGGCTCGTGCCCTCGTCCCTCGCCGTCGAGAACAGCTGGATCGTCGTCCTCAAGGACGGCTCGACGCGTGCGGGCGATCTGGGCGTGACGCCGAAGCACGAGTACCGCTCGGTGCTGAAGGGCTTCTCGGCAACGATGTCGCAGGCGCGGGCCGCGAAGCTCTCCGCCGACCCGCGGGTGGCGTACGTCGAGCAGAACGCGACGGTCCGCATGGCCGACACGCAGCCGAACGCGACCTGGGGGCTCGACCGGATCGACCAGCGGGACCTGCCGCTGTCGAAGACCTACGCCTACGACACGACCGCGTCGAACGTGACCGCGTACATCATCGACACCGGCATACGCACCTCGCACAGCGAGTTCGGCGGCCGGGCGTCGGTCGGCACGGACACCGTGGGCGGCGGGCAGAACGGGCAGGACTGCCAGGGCCACGGCACGCATGTCGCGGGCACGGTCGGCGGCGCGACGTACGGCGTCGCCAAGGGCGTGAAGCTGGTGGCCGTCCGGGTCCTGGACTGCGAGGGCTCCGGCACGACGGCGGGCGTCATCGCGGGCGTCGACTGGGTGACCGCGCACGCCGTGAAGCCGGCGGTCGCCAACATGAGCCTGGGCGGCGGGGCGAACACCTCGCTCGACGACGCGGTGAAGCGGTCGATCGCCTCGGGCGTGACGTACGCCGTCGCGGCGGGCAACGGTCTGCCGATCCTGGGCCTGCCGGCCAACGCGTGCAACTACTCCCCGGCCCGGGTGCCGGAGGCGATCACGGTCGGAGCCACGGACGGCAACGACCGCCGCGCCTCGTTCTCCAACTACGGCACCTGCGTGGACCTGTTCGCCCCGGGCGTGAACATCACGTCGTCCTGGAAGGACAACGACACGGCCGCCAACACCATCTCCGGCACCTCGATGGCCACCCCCCACACGGTAGGCGCCGCAGCCCTCTACCTCGCCACCCACCCCACAGCCACCCCGCCCCAGGTAAGCACCGCCCTCACCGCCAACGCCACCCCCAACAAGATCCAGGACCCCCGCACCGGCTCCCCGAACAAGCTGCTGTACTCGCGGTTCTAGGTCTCTAGATCTCCAGGTCGGCTCCCCGCCCGACGAGACGCCCGAGGAGCTCGGCCCCGGCCGGATACGCCCGCTCCTCGGGCAACAGCCGTCGCGCCCGCTCCGGGTCGCCGGCCCGGACCAGAGCGTGGACCTCGTGCGCGAGCGCCGTGACGTCCCGCACGCCGACCGTCCACTCGTCCGCGTACCGCCGCGCCGCCTCCCCCGCAAGCCCGAGCTGCAGGGAGCGGTGCGGCAGCGCGTTCAGACCCAGATCCCGCTCGGGATCCCACTGCACCCGCGAAGGCGCGCGCCGCAACTCCCGCTGCCAGGAGGCCCGGTCGGTGTGCAGACCGCGGACGTAGTGCGACAGGCAGGCGTGCCGCAGCGCCCAGTCGAAGCCCTCGCGGGTGATCTCCAGGGCGAGGACCGTCTCCTGGCCCTCCTTCAGGCCCCAGCCGCAGCGGTACATCATCCACAGGAAGCTGGGCTTGATCCATGTCATCCGGTCCCGCTTCCAGGCGGCCGGGAAGCGGCCGTCGCGGGCGGCCGGGAGGCCGATGGACGGGCGGTACGCCTGGTAGACGGTGACCGTCGTGTCGGTGTGCAGGGCGCGGATCTGGTGCTTGGGGACGGCGTGCATGGGGTCAGACTGCGGCCCGGTCGGGCGTCTGCGCCAGTGAATTGGGGCGCGGGCGGCCGGCCGGGCCGGGGGGCGGGGGGTTACGGAACGTTGGGGGTTGTCTCGCAGGATTGGGTGGCGGTGTCTGTGCCGGATTCTCCGTCGCAGGTGTCGGGGCCGCCTTCGCCGCCGTCGAGGTCGTCGTCGCCGGGGCCGGCGCGGAGGGTGTCGGCGCCGTCGCCGGCGCGGAGGTCGTCGCGGCCGCCTGCGGTGCCGACCGTGGCGGAGATCTCGTAGTTCGTGTTGTCGCCGAAGATCACGTCGTTGCCGCCGTTGCCCTCGATGCGGTCGTCGCTCGCGGAACTGAGGTTGGCGTCGACCACGGAGCTCTCGCCGACCAGGATTTCGGAGCCGGCGCCGCCGATGATGCGGTCGCGGCCGGAGCCGGTGGCGTAACCGCCGTCGGCGGCACGGATGTTGTGGTCGCCGATCTGCAGACCGCCGTCGGCGCCGCCGTTCAGCGTGTCGTCGCCGCCGTTCCCGCTCGCGTTCTGAGTGGCGTCGCTGTCGCCGATCAGGAAGTCGGTGAAGCCCGCGCCGCCGAGCAGCGTGTCGTCCCCGGCGCCGTCGGCGTCGCCGGCCAGGGCGCGCGAGTCGCCGACCATGTCGTCGTCGGCCCCGCCGCCGTCCAGCTGGTCGCGGCCGCCGCCGGAGGCGTTCCCGCCCATGCTGTCGCCGATCATGGAGTCGCCGCTGTCGCCGCCCTCTAGGCTGTCGTTGCCGCCGCCCGAGGCATTGATCCCGGTGCCGCTCGCGAAGCTGTCGCCGACCAGCACGTCCGAGCCCGGGCCGCCGCGCACCAGGTCGTTCCCGCCGCCCGTCACGTTGCCCGTCGTGCTGTACGTGTCGCCGACCACCCGGTCGCTCTCGGTGCCCCCTTCGAGCTGGTCGTTGCCGAGGCCGCCGGACACGGTGTCGTTCCCGCCGAGGCTGCAGATCCGGTCGTTGCCGCCGAGGCCGTGGATCGTGTCCGCGCCCGAGGTGCCGACGATCACGTCCGCCCCGCTCGTGCCGTTGGTCGTCTGACCCGGTGTGGTGATGACGATCGTGGCCTCACGGCCCAGGCAGGTCGGCTGCGCCGCGCCCGCCTCCGCCGCGCCGAGGCCGAGGACGCCTCCCAGGAGCAGTACACCCGCGCCCCCGCTCGCGGCGGCGCGCCCGAGCCGCGTCCTGACTCCGTGACGACTCCTCGTCATCGCACTTCCCTTCGATCAACAACGGATGTCCGTGCTGATCGATCCCCCGCTCCACCGCTCCGGCTACCCGTCCGGTCGCGGACTGTAGTCGGTTGGCGCAGTCTCGTACGCCCGACGGAAGCACGGAAGCACGGCAGGCCGCGGCCCGTACGGGCCGCGGCCTG